>JANQTF010000305.1:0-1550 GCA_030731845.1 Bacteroidia bacterium
CCTGCATCGTGGGTGCTCAGGCGAATGTGAACGTTGTTATACACGTTGGACCATTCGGGATGATGGCCAGCTTTCTCTGCAAGGATGGCGCACTTGGTCATGAAGCCCCAGGCTTCGGTGAAGTCTTGGAAGGTAAAGGATTTTTCAATCCCCTTATCTTTGAATTCCCAGCCGGGAAGTTGTGCGAGCGCTGCCTTAGCGGTTTCGGAGGTGTAAGTTGTCATGCTTATCCTAACTCTGAATCGGCAGGGAAGGTTGCAAAAAATTGAGATTGTCTCACATGGCTGATCCACAGCAGGGGGATATTATTTTTTGATTCTCTGTTAACCTTATCGGCCTGCGAGGCATCATTCATAAAGCCTTTATTTCTGTACGTTAACTCCCTCTAGCTATGCGCCACCTATCCACAATCTCCTCTCTCTTTGCCTTGATTTTTCTGCTATCAGCCTGCGGCAGCGGCGATAATTCGATGAACGAAGCCGGATATTTTTCGGGCGACGTGAGTCTTGAAGAAGTCACCGATCCGAAGGAAGGGGCTTTTTCTGTGAGGTTGCCCGAAGGGTGGCACTCGATGGTGTCGATGGAGCGACCCTATGGTGTGACAAGAAGTGTGGGCTTTTCCACAAGTCCGGATGGCAAGGCCAGTATCTTTTTCGGCGATACCAAGATGCCTGTTTTTTATTTGCCCAACCCTCAATATGGCATGACTGTGGGGATGAACATGGGCAGCCCGCTTATCTCTGTCAAGCGATTTGTGCCGGCGGAATACTTCTTTGATGACTACGTGAAGCGGCAATTTGGAAGCCTGCCAGAGTTTCGGATAACGGGAAATGAGCCCAATCCCTTCCATCAGCAATTGTTGCAAAAGCAGGCCAATGAGCTGGGCATGAACCCACAGATCACCACGGCTTCGGTCACATTCGAATTCATGGACCAGGGGGAGCGGGTAAAGGCCAGGCTGAATGGCTCTACCTTTCTCATCGATCAAATCTGGATGGCAGAACTGCACGGCTACCTCACCACGGGCGATGCTGCCTCGATGGACGAGGTGCTGAAGGAGGTTTCTGCCACCTTTAAATCTAATCCAGAATGGCAGCAACGGGAAAATGAGCGCATCCAGGAGCAGACCCGCCAAAGCACCGCCGCTCACAACCAACGCATGCAAGCCCAGCAACGAAACTTTGACGCGCATCAGCAAATGATGAAGGAGCGATACGCCGCCAATGATGCCCAGCATCAAAATTGGATGAATAATCAGGCCGCTCAGGATCGGCAGCACGAGCGCTTTATCGATGCGATCAGGGGAGAAGAAACGGTGACCAACGGTGCCCAAACCGGCAAGGTAGAATCAGGCTACAACCAGTATTACGTGAACCCCAACACGGGAGAATATGTGGGCACCAATACCTTCGAGAACCCCAATGCCTCGGTGTATGAGCTGTGGCAAATGCGGAAATAGGCCAAAAAGACAGGCAAAAAAATCAGGGATGCAGAACTTGCAAGTTCTGCATCCCTGATTTCATGATGGTGGAGGACCTGACTTAGTTACC
>JANQTF010000305.1:1560-10890 GCA_030731845.1 Bacteroidia bacterium
TAACAAAACCATCCGCTAATTCTATAATAGAAACGGTCTCAGCTGGTTTGGCCACTACTTCTCCTTTGAAGCGAAGTACCATGTTGGTGCCTTCAAAGTTTCCAGTCACGGTCACGGCTTTGTTTTGAAAGCCAACCTTGTGGGCGCTATTGAAAGCGATTTCCACATATCCTTCCTCTCCGGGAGCGATTTCTCCGTCGCTGAAGCTAGGCGTGGTGCAGCCACAAGAAGCCTTCACGCGCACGAGTTTGAGGGGATATTCTCCCGTATTTTTGAAGTGAAAGGTGTATTTGGCGATATCCCCTTCGATGATTTTTCCAAAATCGTGCTCCGCTTCCATCCACTCCACGGTGGTCTGCTCCATGGCTCTAGCTTGTTCCATCCAATCAGGCGCTTTGGGCGTCTGTGGAGTTGGGGTGCTGATAGCAGTTTGTGGACCGGTGGTCACGTTGAGAGTAGGCGTTTCGGCAGCTTTAGGCTTAGATTCTACCTGGGCAAAAGCGGGTACGGCAAGAGCACCGCAAAAAACGAGTGTGAGAAAACTGTATTTCATGTTTATTAGTTTGTGAATGAATGTTTCAATTTACTGCTATCCCTACGATTTTTTAGGCAAAAAGATTGTTGAATCTGAGTTTTGGCTCAGCTTCCGGCTTCAGGGCGATACTTTTTCTGAATGCCGTTGAGGAAATTCCGCAGGTATTGGTCCTTGAAGAGTTTGTACTGATGTTGCTTGGGGTTGCGAAAAAAGGCGCTGAGCTCGTGCTCGCTCATGGTCACCTCTACGGCCTCAAAGATCTTGAGGATCTCGTCATTTCGCAGATTCAGTGCGATTTTGAGCTTTTTGAGGATGATATTGTTGGTGAGTCTGGCCTCAGGCTCTTGCTGTGGACCGTCGCGCCTTCCGCGGTTTTTGTTGATCAGGCCATTGAGGAAAATGGATAATTCCACGTCTTTCAGCTCTACAAATGCCTCGTCTTCTTCCTTTTTGAGCCAATCGCTCACCTGTGCGCGGGTTACTTCCACATCTGCCTGCTTGAAGAGGCCGGTCATGTCGTCGTCGCCAAAGTCGAAGGTGTAGCGAATGCGGCGCAGAATATCGTTGTTGGTCATTGTCGGTGATTTTGCTGCAAGTTTAGCCAATTTGGCCCTGTGATGAAAAGGGGAGAGGGGAAAAGCCAGATCGCGCCTCCTCACCAAAACTTCCAAAACCGCTTTTTCACGTAGCTTTTCATCTGAAGTGTCAAGGCTGGCTTTTGATGGGTTTTCTCCCAGTCGAGCTGATCTTCCAGCACCTCTTTGGTCCAGCCGATTAAGTTGAACACAGACCCAAATTGGGCGTCATCCTCGTCATAGTTGAGGTTGATATCCGTCTTGCCGATGAGTTCTACTTGTTGCTTGTCTTGAATGCCGGTCTCTGGCTTTGGGCTGTAATACCAGAAAATGCAGGGGTGGTCCTCCCATTTCTGATAATTGAGTACCAGAACCTCGCTCTCCAACAGATCCTTGATGCTAGGTTTGGTGGCTTCTGAGAGTCGTGACACGGCCAGCAGGCTCCGCCCGTGTTCGGTTTGCTTCTCACTCTCCAGCACGATGGCACCGCCATAAGTGCCATCAGCGAGCCGGAAGACAAAGCAATCTCCTTTTTCAAAAATAGCTTCCCGAATGACCTTCTTCTTGCGGGCTTTTGGGGTCTTCTTCTCGGTTTGAATCTTGCTGAGAAATTTCTCTAGGGCGAGGCTTCGCTTCTTCAAATCGGCATCACTGCCGCCGAGCTCTTTCCACCGGGCCAGGTCAGTCCCAAAGCGGATGAGCTCCGTGACCCGCGCTAGCAGGTCAGGATCGAGGCTTTTGCACTCCCATTGGGCCATGGCCAGCGCAAACCAAAAGTTGGGCGCATCATCCTCGTCGAGGATGGTTTCTTGATTCTCGGCAATCAACCGATGGGAAATATCCGACGGTTCAAGGCCCTGATGATACAGCTCCATGAATTCGTCGTACGCATCTGCGTAGGTGTCATTAGAGGAAATTCCAGGCCCCCAGGTTCCCATGTGAGTTCTTTTTGTTTGTGGCAGGCAAACTACGGGATGTTTTGGAAAAGGGAAAGCCGAATGCGGGGAGTGGAGAGATCGGAGAATGGCAGTATTTGAAAGACATATTTCGCTTAAGCCCACGGGGGAGAAGGCTACTTTTTCCTACAAATGATCCATCTCGATCTCAATGGATGTCTGGAATTCGGCCTACGGCTCCGCTTCGAGCAGCTCCACGATGCGGCGCTCGGATTTGCGCATGATGGTGGGGGAGTACCCGCGCACGATCTCGGCAATGTTGCCTTCGCGGTCGATCAGGAAGTGGGTCGGGTAGCCTATGATTTGGTTCAGAATGTCTAATTCCTTGACTTGGGGACCATAACATTGGGGATAATCGGCCCCCCATCTCTCCACAAAGCGGTTGATCTGATCGGCATCATGGTGAAAAGGTTCCACCCCAATCACCACCAATCCCTGGTCTTGGTAGGTTTCATGCAGGTGTTGGAGGGTCGGCATGGCATCTGCGCAGGGCTTGCAGCCGATGTACCAAAAATCTAGCAGGACCACCTTGCCGCGGAAATCCGAAAGGGTCATGGTGTCGCCCTGCGTGGTGGGAAGCGGCGGGAGCTCGAGGGCCATTCCTGGCTCCATGGGATCAAGCTGTTGTGATCGCGTGCTTTCTTGTGGAGGCTGAAGGACAAATTGGCTGGAATCGTAAGGGATGTATCGATACAAATCGAGGTCATCGAACTCAGGACGATCAAACTCCTGGTGCAGAATGTCGATGCGTTTATAGAATTGAGTTTTTTTGCCCCCACGATAATCGATTCTGTGAATCAAGGTGTCTTCCTTGCCGATCCAGACCTTATAAGGCCCCGATTTGACGATCCATTCATGAGCCGATTCTCCCTTCATGGAGTATCCAATGGGAGGAAGCAGGCTGAAAAAAAACAGAGGATATAAAAAGGGAATCTCTCCAAATTCAGTGCGACGGGTGAGGGATTTTTCCTGATCTGTGATCAAGAAGTATTCCCATTTTTCACTCTCATGACCTAGATAAGAAAGGGTATCACCCTTCGTTTTTCGCACCGCCCAACTTCCGGGCCTCGAGGTAGTTTCTTGAACGAATGGATGATCCATCAGCCCCTTTTCCTTGCGAGAGTAGTAGCCTTCTCTGGTGTACTTCGCCGTATCGGCTGCATAGATGCTGCATGTAGTCATTCGCGTCACATAATGGCCATTGCTGGCCCGATCGTATTTTTCGATCGACTTGGCCATGATGACTAAGGGCTTCGGGGGCTTTTCTTGCTGCGAAATGGCCAATTGAGGAAGGCCAATTGCCAAAACCAAGAGAAGGCATATTACCTTGGCGGGATGTGGAAAGAGAGTGGTCATGGTGTTGTGAGGTAAAGGTGAAATGTGGAAGGACGGTGAGAAGGGGAGGTTTTCTCTGCCAAATAGGTTGAGCAGGAACCCTAACATAATCTTATTCAATTTCACATTAATACTCAACTGCTATTTTCCTCCACCTACAGGAAAGGCTGCCACCCTCGCAAAAACATAAACAAATGTTATCGTTTCGAACGGATCCATCCTCCTAGATTTGAGGAAAGATCTGATACATGGAATTCTTCGACATACTCAGAGAGCGAAATCAGGTGATGTGGTGGTTTGGGATGCTCAATCTCCTGGTGGCGCTTGGCCTAGTGGTACTCAGCGTGGTGAAACCAGTTGAGTTTGGGGGGACAAATGCCTGGTTCAAACCCATCAAGTTTGCCCTGTCCACCGTGATTCTCTCGTGGTCGCTGGGCTGGTACAGCGGCTATTTGCCTGCTGGCAGAGATGTGCAATGGGTGAATTGGATCATCGTGGTGACCCTTGCCTTTGAGGTGATCTACATCGCCATGCAGGCAGCTCGTGGGCAAGCATCGCATTTCAATGTTTCTACCCCAGGCTACTCGTTGTTGTTCTCTCTCATGGCCATCGCTGCCAGTGTGGCCACGCTCGCGGTGGGCTATCTCGGCTGGAAATTTTTCGCCTCTCCCTTTCCCGACTTGCCAGACTATTATCTCTGGGCCATCAGGCTCGGACTTGTGCTGTTTTTCATTTTCTCCTTTGAAGGCTTTGCCATGGGAGCGAGGTTGGCCCATAGTGTGGGCGGCCCTGATGGCAGCCAAGGGATCTTTTTTCTCAACTGGAGCAGAATATTTGGCGACCTGAGGGTGGCGCATTTTATCGGCATGCACGCGCTCCAGATTCTGCCAATATTGGCTTGGTACCTCTTGCGCGACCTTCGTCTCACCCTCGTGTTGGCGCTGCTTTATGGCCTCCTGGCGCTGTATGTGTTGGTGCAGGCCCTCCAGGCAAAATCTTTTCTCTCATTCATTCCCTGACCTATGACCAACCTTCGACCAAAAGATATTCATCGCTTGCGAAGTGCCTATGGCAACCTCGCCCTCATCACGGGCGCTACTTCCGGCATCGGGCGCGAAATGGCGCTCACCCTCGCCAAAGCTGGCTTTGACCTCGTGATTACAGGCAGACAACAATCTGTGCTGGATCAGCTGGGTGCCCAATTGTCCGCAGACCATCACGTGAAGGTGCTGCCAATTGCCGGAGATCTCTCGACCAGACTTGATGTGGAGGCATTGATTGACAGCACACGTCATCTGCCCATCGGCGTAGCGATCCTCAACGCAGGGTTTGGGACTTCCGGTGATTTTGTCAGCGCTGAGATAGAGAGCGAAATCAATATGCTGGACCTGAATTGCAAAGCCGTCCTGATGTTGGCGCATCACTTCGCCCATCAGATGAAGGCCACGCCCAACAGGGGAGCCATCGTGTTGATGAGTTCGATGGTCGCCTTTCAGGGCGTGCCACATGCGGCTCATTATGCAGCCACCAAAGCCTATGTGCAATCTCTCGGTGAGGCGCTTGCCGTGGAGTTGACCCCTCACGGGATAGATGTCCTTGCAGCGGCACCGGGTCCGGTGGAGAGTGGGTTTTCAGCTCGCGCCAATATGAAGATGGGCATGGCCCTGCGAACAGATCAGGTAGCGGTTCCCATTCTACAAGCCATCGGTCGAAAATCGAGCGTATTGCCAGGCTTTTTGACCAAATTCCTCGTCTTTTCCCTCCGCACGGCACCTCGTTGGGCCAAAGTCCGCATCATGGGAACGATCATGGCTGGCTTTACCAAGCATCAGCTTGGGTAATGAGCAAACGGAGTTTAAAATCGAACTCTTATAAAAAACCGAACTCTCATAAGGGTTCAAAACCCTTATGAGAGTTTAGGTATGCCGGCCTCATGAAAGAGTCTTACCACACCAAAAATACCTCAGCGCTTCATCAACACCTCTTTGACGAAGGTTTTCTCCCCGTTGATCAGAAGAATGTACATCCCTGGAGGCCAGGAGCGGGTATCAAATTCTGCCACGCCCGATTGGGTTTGTGCCGGAAGGGCCCTTTTTTCGAACACCCAGCCAGACACGTCCATGACAGAGATCGTCAAAGGTGACTCATCTGTTACCACGAACTTCATTTGAAAGGAATCTGTGATCGGATTCGGCGAAACCGACACTTCGGTGACACTGGGTTGAACTTTCAGTTCAATGCTGGGGCTCAGGTGGCTCGCCCCATCTATGTCCACCTGATTGATTCGGTAATACACCGACTGTTGTTGGACATCGGGAACTTGATCTGTGACGGAATAAGAAGCGCCAAGCGAAGCACCTCCAGCTGGGGCTGCTTGTTTCACGCCTATCCATCCGCTGCCGTCATTGCGCTCGACTTGGAAGTGGCTCACGTTCTCTTCTGAAGCTGTGCTCCAGGATACCTGAGCTTGGCGAGCATTGGTCCATCTTGCCTCTACGCCCAGCCATTCTACCGGAAAAACCACACAAGCCGCCATCTCTACTTTTCCTGCAAAATTATTGGAATAATCGCACTCTGGCAGGGTGGTCCGGGGAAATGAAATCACTGATTGAGGATTGGTGGCGTTGGTCTCCCGCACGTCATCGTAGCTTCCGTCGTGGTTGACAGCACCGTAGAAGGTTTCACTCCCAGCCGAGGCGAGTGAGATCATCACATCGCTGCTCGCGCCGGATGCGAGGGTCGTGGTGAGTGTGGTGCCAGCCTTGTAGGTGGAGCCAGTGTTGGTGGGGTCGTTTTCAAAAACTGCGATTGGCAAAGCATCGAGGGAGACGGCGCTTGCGCCCGAGTTGGTGACCCTTTAGGTGATGTCAACAGTGCCGGGGCAGCTAGCCGTGTTCACGCTCACGGTGCTGATCGAGAGATCATAGGCGGCGATCCCGGTTCCGCCGGGTGCGCCAGCGGCAGCCTGCTGAGCTTGAAAAGAATTGAGGCCCGCAGTTGTGTGGTTGTTGTTGAGCGAGCCGGTGATCCCCATGGCATCATCCACATTGATCACGTTGTAGGTATTTTGGTTCCAAACACTTCGGGCGGGTTTCCACGGCGTGATCGTCGGCTCAAAAACGATGATTTTCTCCACGCAGCTACAGACAATTTCGGTTACGCCATCGTCGTCCACGTCCACAATCGTGGGGCCTTCGGTGCCTGTGGCACTGGTGCAACCGGCCTCGCTGTAGAGCAGGTCATCGGTCGCGCCATTGAAAATGCGGATCGAGGTTTCGTCGCGGTAAGCAATGACGCTTTCGCCTGTTCCAAAGAGGTCAAAGCTCACGATGTTGGTAACGCCAGATGCATCGGTGGTGGTGGTCTGCCAGAGCTCGGTTAGTGTTGGCGCGTTGAGAATATCTTCGAACACGGTGAGCCTGAGGTTGGAGACCAGGGCAAATTCGGGGATTCCGTCATTGTCAAAATCGCTGATCACGGCTTGCCCCGATAGGCTGGGGTCGCCGCCATCGGGCAGATTATAATAGCTGGTCGATAGCAGAGTGGCCGCAGATTGAATGTCCCACACATACACGTAGCCTCGCGCGGAGACTACCGCATCCACATCTCCATCGAGATCCATGTCCGCGAGCGACACCACGCCATCTGTCAGCGTGCTTGCCCCTGCTGCATTCAGCATCCCGCTTGAGCGCTGCAGGGTGGCAGAGTTTCCTGCTGTTCCGCTGTTATTGGTAATGACGGTTGACAAGACCTCGTGACCATACATGATTTCGTTGCCACTGACGCCGGTGATGACGTCATACACGGCAACGGTAGAGAAAATGGCAGTCTTATAGCCATACCCACGATAGGCGCTGACAGAGAAGAGGTCCAACAGAAAAGCACCAGTTTGGCTGCTATACACTCCTCCTGCACAAATGATTTCGGCAATCCCATCATTGTTCAGGTCATGAATGGCGATGGTAGATCTATCTGCCACCAATGGGTTGAAGAGGGTGATTTCCCAGACCTCTTCGATGTCAGTTGTGCTCCCATCATAGGTCACAGTGAGGCACACGAGCTTGTCTCCGTTTCCATAATACACGATTTCAGCAAGGCCATCTGTTGCGCTGGAGCTAACCGTGTTGGTGGTATTATTATAGGTGAATAAATCTCCCGTGGCTACAGAGGAGGCGTTCCCGCCCGACATCAAGACGGGGTTGGGCGTGTAATTGGCCAGGGTAGCAGATGCGGTTGACGTTTGTTTGGGATCGAGAATGCGGATGACACTCCCACAAGACAAGGCATCGGTTTCCCCATCGCCATTGAAGTCTCCTACAAACGGGGTCACATAGGCATTGGTACCTGCGGCGGTAAATTCGCGCGATTTCTGAAGGGAGATGGATTTGATCCTTCTGGGCATCTCGGCGGTGCAGCCATCGAGGTAGTTCCCGATTTTGGCTGTGAAGTAATCAGGTCTCAGGGCATAAGAAGCGCCATCGCTGGCATTCCACCGGAAGTTACAGGTTCCTTCATATCCTGTTGCCGGTCGAAACAATAGCCTGCCAGCCGCAATATCGGCGAAGGGAATCACCAAAGGCATGTCTGCATAGACCACTGCACTACCGTCATAAATCAGCTGACCACGGCCGGGGATGGGAATATTGGTGATCCGAATCGCAGAGATCAGATCCCCGTCGGTGTCCACATAGGCGTTGTTGAAATTGGTCTGCGAAAACACATAGTCGGTATTCAAAAGCGTCGCAATCTCAAAATTCGTTACAACAGGGAGTGCGGAAAATCCTATCAGAGGAGCAAGGAACGAGAGCGCACATACAAAATATTTCATCCGAAATCATTGATTGGAAGAGGAACTAGAGGGGAAGTATGCCGCTGCAATAATTGTGAATTGGAAGGCCAATTCTGGATTAACTATTCTGCTGGTCGAACATTCTGATTTTTGAGCCCTAATAGGATCGAATTGGGATTGCCCACATCGGGTTGGGATC
The DNA here is from genome assembly GCA_030731845.1 of Bacteroidia bacterium. Taxonomy (GTDB): domain Bacteria; phylum Bacteroidota; class Bacteroidia; order J057; family J057; genus JANQTF01. The sequence goes on from JANQTF010000305.1 coordinate 9,950, forward strand.
AACCGTTGAGTGAGAAAGGCCTGCCAGGCTGGAAGGTATGGTCTGATGATCAGTTATTTGGGTACATTCTCGATCATCAGTGACGTCTTCTCCTACTGTCTTTTTTGATCCCGGACTTTCGGAGATCAGGTAACTTGCTCCTTCGGGAAGAGAGGGAATCTTACAGAATGCCTGGAGGTTGGGGGTTGATCATAACCGTGGTGACCCAACAAAAAAGAGCCTCACACAAAGTATGAGGCTCTTTTAAGCAAATCTTGTACACTGGGAAGGATTCGAACCCTCAACCTCCTGATCCGTAGTCAGGTGCTCTATCCAGTTGAGCTACCAATGCAACTTACTTCTGTCGCGTTTTGCGTGTGAAGCGGATGCAAAGGTGGCGCTTGTCGCGGAATTGTGCAAGTATTTTGGAGAAAAAAAGGAGGTTTTTTCTTTGGGAGGGCTAAGCAAATAGCCATTTCGGACCTACAAGCCTCAATTTCACGTGGTTACACGTTGAGGGTTTTTAGAATTTGTTGGATACAAGCCATGGAGGTGATTTCCTCTGACTCGGCTTCGTAGCTCAGGATGATGCGGTGGTTGAGCACATCAGGTGCAATGGCCTTCACATCCTCGGGCAACACGTAGTTTCTTCCAGCCAAAAAAGCATAAGCCTTCGACCCCAAGTTAAGGGCGAGCGAGGCGCGAGGAGAGGCTCCATATTCGATATACTCGGCGAGGCGTTCGAGGCCATATTGTTCCGGCTCGCGGGTAGCCATCACAATGTCGATGATATAATCTTCTAGCTTGCCAGACACCTGCACCGCGTCAATTTGCCGGCGGATACTGGCAATGTCTTCCAGGGTAAACACGGGCTTCACATCGGCTACAAACTCGGTTTTGGCCATCCTGCGCATGATGGTCTTTTCCTCGTCCTTGGTAGGATACTTCACAAACACCTTCAT
>JANQTF010000305.1:10900-36270 GCA_030731845.1 Bacteroidia bacterium
GTAGGTCCCTTCCTGATCAATCGGGTTTTGTGTGGCCATTACCAAAAATGGCGATCCAAGGCTGTAGGTAGATTCCCCAATGGTGACCTGCCGCTCCTGCATGGCTTCTAGCAGGGCACTTTGCACCTTGGCTGGCGAGCGGTTGATTTCATCAGCGAGCAGAAGATTGGTGAAAATAGGCCCTTTTTTTACTTCGAAGGCGCCAGACCTCTGGTTGTAGATCAGGGTTCCGATGAGGTCGGCAGGCAGGAGGTCAGGGGTAAATTGGATGCGCTTGAAGTCCAGCGCGAGCGCCTTGGCCAGGGTGCTCACGGTGAGGGTTTTTGCCAGCCCAGGCACCCCTTCCAGCAAAATATGACCATTGGTAAATAACCCAATCAGGAGTCGCTGAACCATGTATCGTTGACCTACCACCACTCGGTCAAGCTCTGCGAGGAGCTGCCTTACTTTGTTGAGCGTAGCTTCGTGGCTTGGATCAGAGGTCTTTTGCGTTGGACTGGAAGACATAAAATAATTGCTGGTTAATGTCGATTGGGAGGTCAATATACAAATCTAGTGATCTCTATTCATGCTTGCTTCGCATTCGTTCTACATGGTCATATTCGATGTGTGATCTGATGCAGAGATTGGTTTGGGAGAGTGCAGGTTTTTGTTACCTTTCTTTTCGTTTTCATTTTCGGGGTTTACCGACTATGATCCTTATCAATAATCACACCAGATGAGCGTGAATATGCGTCCTCTGTTTTCAGGTTGGCTTGTGTTTTCCCTCACTATTTGTTGCCTTTTTCCGGGTTGCAGAAGCAATGCGCCAACGCAGGGAAGCCTTTTCCAACAAATTTTTCTTTCCGACAGTTCCGATTTCCGTGGCGTAAATCTCGGTGATGATATCCAACTTGTGCGGAACCTCTCTGCTCCTCTGTTGCCTCGATATGAAGATCGTTATGGGCTTTCCTTTGAATACAAGCTAAAGCCCGAAGGCGAGCTGACAGTGGACTACTATTCAGATAACCTGATTTCAGGAATTGAAGCCAACAAGATCGCCTCCATTGTCGCCCAAATCACGTTAGACAATGAGGTGGAGACCGCTCGCTTGTATCAAGAAATGAGAGAATATTTTTCCCGACAATACAGTATGGCCATGGGAAACTACGGGGATTATGTCTGGAGCACAGCCACCAGAGATTTTAGGATCAGCGAAGTGAGACTGAGGTTGGATGAATCCAAACGAGGAATTGTCCTTAACTTTGTTGATACCCATGCCGGAACCAACAATGAACCGACAGAAGAAGAGGTAGTAGAAGAAGTAGAAGAACAACCTGTTCCATAACAATGGCTCCTTGTTTGGGTTGCATTTATCAAAAGAAACGAATGAAAATTTACACAAAAAACGGAGACGAGGGAACCACATCCCTCCTTGGTGGAACCAAGGTGGCGAAGTATGACCTCAGAATCGAGGCATACGGCACCGTAGATGAGCTCAATGCTTACCTCGGTCTGATCGCAGATCAACCCGAAGCCAGCGATTCGCTTCCTTTAATCAGAGCCATTCAAAGCAATCTATTTGTTATCGGCTCTCAACTTGCCAATGATCCTGGCAGGTCGCATTTTAAAGTGCCCACCCTGGACGAATCTGAGGTGATCCAGCTGGAAAACAGCATTGATGCGATGGAGGCCCTGCTTGCCCCGCTCACCAATTTCATCCTCCCGGGAGGTCATCCTGCCAATTCCATGACCCATGTGGCGCGCTGTGTGTGCCGGCGTGCCGAGCGCAGGGTAGTGGAGCTCAACGAAAAAGCACCAGTGGATCCGCTGATGCTGCGATACCTCAATCGGCTTTCCGATTGGTTATTCGTGCTTGGAAGGCATTTCAGCCGCATTACTGGTTCGGAGGAGATTTTATGGCATGCCCAATCAGTTTAATACACGTACCTGGAAGGTAGGTCTCACCGTGATCGGGGGGATCATCCTTTTCTATCTGGGCATCATGTGGGCCCAGAGATCCTCCATATTTGAGCCGGAGGAAAACACCTATACCGTCTTGTTTGACAATGTGAACGGCCTTCTGATCGGAGATCCGGTCACTGTGCGCGGGTTTGTCTCGGGGCGTGTACTCGACATAATCCCCAACATTGAGGCGGTGTCGGTGCTCATTTCCATGGATCAGCGGATCGAGCTACGCAGCGATGCTGCGGCAGAAATTCAAATCAAAGAACTCATGGGCGGCAAGCAAGTAGCCATTCACCCCGGGCTCTCTCCTGATAAACTGGAGCCCGGATCTGCTTTGCCCGGCGTGGCTTCCCTCGATTTTTCCTCCTCTTTCTCTGAATTTGGCGCGGTGATCGAACAGGTAGATGTGGATCAGATCAATCACTTGCTCGCACGATTGGATACCTTTGCCGGGGCCCTCAATGAACTCGCCAACGCCATGCCTTCCGACAAGATCGAATCCATGGTCAATCGCTTCAATCGCATGTCTGTCAAGCTCGAAGAAGGCATCGGGGTGATCGAAGAGGCCGATTGGATTCACAAGGCTGACAACATGTTTCTCAAGGCTGAAAAAACACTCACCAGTGCAGACTCGGCTCTCAACAAAATTCTGCTGCTGACCTCAGGATGGCAACAAGAGGATAGTAAGCGCGTGCAGGGGCTCCTTACCCAGGCAGAAAAAATGTTCTCGGACGTAGAGCTAGTCATGGGGCAGGTCGATCTCATGCTCGACACCCTGATGAGCAACCAAACCCTCGCCGGGCAGGTCATGTCTGATCCTACTTTTCGGAAAAGAATAGATTCGACCCTCTACAAACTAGACAAAACACTGGAGCAGATTTACGAAAAACGCGTGATTGTAGGCCTTCGACGAAAAAAATCAGAATGAAGAAGATTTCTATTGGGCTGATTGGTGCTGGACACCTCGGCAGCATCCACCTGAAACTACTGCGTGCGAGCGATTCGTTTTCTTTTGAGGGGGTATTTGATACCAGTGCCAAGGTCAGGGAAAAGCTAAGGCAAGAAGAAGGCCTTCGGGTTTTCGAAACTTACGAAGAGCTTCTCTCCAGCGTAGAAGCCGTGGACATTGTGACGCCCACCATCCACCATTTTGCTTGTGCAAAGCAGGCCATAGAAGCCGGAAAGCACGTATTCATCGAAAAACCGCTCACCCATACCCTCGAAGAAGCAGAACAACTTCTCGACCTACTCGCCGCGCGTCCTCGGCTCAAGGCCCAGGTAGGCCACGTGGAGCGCTTCAATCCCGGTTTTCTGGCCATTGCAGGACATCAGATCAAGCCAATGTTCATCGAAGGGCACAGGCTTGCCATCTACAACCCCAGAGGCACAGACGTGTCCGTGGTCTTCGACCTCATGATCCACGACATTGATATCGTGCTGAGTGTGGTGGATTCTCCCCTCAAATCGGTGCAGGCCAGCGGCGTGGGGGTCATTAGCGATTCTACCGACATTGCCAATGCCCGACTGGAATTTGAAAACGGTGCCGTGGCCAATCTCACTGCGAGCCGCATCTCGGTCAAGAACATGCGCCGCCTCCGGATGTTTCAGCGAAATACCTATCTGGCGGTCGATTTTCTGGAAAAAAAAGCAGAGGTGTTTCGCCTCAGCGACACAGCCGGGGGGCTTTCTGAAGGAAGCATGAGTTTTCCCCTCGATAATGGTGACGAAACGCGCTACCTCGTTTTTGAGCAGCCGCAGTCGCCGCCAGTCAACTCCATTCAGCTGGAGCTGGAAGAATTTGCAGGTGCGATCCGCGACCAATCGCCCATCAAGGTGGGCATAGAGGCAGGCTATCTCGCCCTCAAGGCGGCACATGCCATTGCCCTCAAGATCGAAGAGTCATTAGCAAATGCCCGAACCTGGGAGTGAAATTCACGCCAGATTCGGGCATTCTTTGTGGTGTAAAAGGGGCCTATTTCTGCCTGAAAAACAGGTTGAGCGGAACCCCCGAAAAGTCAAAATGCTTGCGCAGCTGATTCTCCAGGTAGCGCTTGTATGATTCCTGTACGTGGTCTGGGTGATTGCAGAAAAACAAGAACGTGGGGATCTTGGCAGGAATCTGCGTCACATATTTGATTCGAATGATCTTGCCACGGTGAGAGGGCGGGTGATGCTGTGCCACGGCGTTCAGCATTTTCTCATTGAGATCACTCGTCGAGACCTTGATGTTCATCCCATCATAGACTTTTCGGCCTACTTCGAGGATTTTGAGCAGGCGCTGCTTATCCTTCGCTGAGCCAAAAATAACCGGCACATCATTGTGAGGCTGGATCTTGTCGAGGATGATTTTTTCGAAATCGCGAGCGGTGTTGGTCTCTTTTTCTACCAGGTCCCATTTATTCACAAAAATCACAAGGCCTTTTCTCTCCTTCACGATCATGCCGAGAATGTGAAGATCCTGGCTTTCGAGGCCCTGACTGGCATCAATCATGAGGATGGCTACGTGGCAGCTTTCAATGGCTTTCACGGTGCGAAGGGTGGAGTAAAACTCCACGTTTTCCTTGACGTGAGAGCGCCTGCGCAGACCCGCGGTATCGATGAGGATCACATCCTGCCCAAAAGCAGTGAAGCGGGTGTCAACGCTGTCGCGGGTGGTTCCGGCAATGGGGGTAACCATGTTGAGGTCTTTGCCGACGAGGGCATTCACCAGAGAAGATTTGCCGACGTTGGGTCTGCCGAGGATGGCAAACTTAGGGATGTCTTCCTCATCCTCATCGGGCATGTCTTCTTTGGGAAGCAGGTCCACGATGATATCGAGGAGGTCACCGGAGCCGGAGCCATTCATGGCAGAGATGGCAAAAGGCTCTCCCAATCCGAGTTCATAAAACTCAAAAAGGCTATTTTGGTGTGTGGCATCATCCACCTTGTTGGCGGCGAGCAGCACTTTGGTGGGATTCCTCCGCACGATGTTGGCGAAAGCCGTGTCGAGTGGAAGAATACCCGCGCTCACATCTACCATGAAGATCAGCACGTCGGCCTCTTCCATAGCGATGTGTACCTGTTCGCGAATGGCAGATTCGAAAACATCGACAGAATCGGGCACATACCCACCGGTATCAATGACTGTGAAATGCTCTCCACACCATTCTACTTCTCCGTAATTACGGTCCCTGGTGACGCCGCTAAAGTCATCTACGATGGCTCGGCGTTCTTCTATTAGTCTGTTAAATAACGTGGATTTGCCCACATTCGGGCGACCCACTATGGCTACAATCCGGCCCATGATTCAAATATTAATCGGCAGTGCTGCTCAATGAGGCCGCAAGCTACTTGATTTTCGGGTGGATTGACAATAAATCCTTCGTCTCTCTATTCTGCCAGAGATCTGGAGTATGCCAAAGCGGTGATCAATTTGGACCGAAGGATTTTGGGATCGAAGGGTTTGGGGATCACGTCGATCATACCTGCGGATCTCATACTGGCTACCTCCTCGGGGAGGGTGGCCGCGCTGAGCCCAAGAACCGGAGTATGCACGCCCATGCCTTGTATCGCGATGGTCGCTTCAATACCGTCCATTACCGGCATGTTGAGGTCCATCAGAATCAAATCGTAGCCGCCCTTGCTGGCTGCATCCACGGCTTTTTGCCCATTGCCTACGATCTCGCAGGTGATGTCCCAATTGGACATGAACTTTTTGATCACCTTCTGATTCACAATATTATCCTCGGCGATGAGTACATGGATGCCCTTCAGGTTTTCATCTGGAAGGCTGGTCCGCATGTCGTCCGGAAGTGTGGTTGCCTCAGCATAGGGAAGGTCAATGTCGAAGAAAAACCGGCTTCCCAAGCCTGGGGTGCTTTCAAGTTGAATGCTTGTGCCCATCAGGCTGAGTAGCTTGCCTGTGATCGCGAGGCCCAGTCCGGTGCCGCCAAATTCTCGGGTAGTAGAACTGGAAGATTGAGAAAATTCTTCAAATATGGCCTCTTGCCTGTCCAATGGAATTCCGATCCCGGTATCCCTCACATTCACTTGCAATCCATGTTGGGTAGGGCATATTTGTACACAGACTTCTCCCTTGACGGTGAATTTGATGGCATTCCCCATGAGATTCAGCAAAACCTGACTCATCCTGATCTGGTCGCCCAAAAACCACTCTGGAAGCGTTTCTGGATACATCCAGCGCAGTTTGATATTTTTTTCCTCTGCCTTCACCCCGAGGGTGTTGGTCACATCCCGCACGAGTTGTTTGAAATTGAAAGGAACGGATTCCAGTTCCAATTTCCCGGCCTCTATTTTAGAGAAGTCGAGAATATCGTTGATGAGAGACAGGAGATTTTTCGCTGAAAAGTGAAGCATGTGCAACGACTCTTCCTGGTCTGGTCGCGGGTTGTCTGCAAGCAGCAGGTGAGACGTGCCGATCACGGCATTGAGCGGTGTTCTGATTTCATGGCTCATGGTGGAGAGAAAGCTGGTTTTCACTTTGCTCGCTTCTTCTGCCAACAGCCTTGCCTCGCGCTCGCGCTCGTTGGCAATCTCGAGGTCGGCGGTTCTTTCCATCACCATTTGGCTCAGTTGTCTCTCCCGGATTCTGGACAGCCTCGTTCTCCACCAATGAAGGCCCAGGACCGATCCGGTGGCTAGCAGGGCGATCAGGAAATAAAACGCTGGGCTTGCCCAAAAAGGTGGTTCTACCGAGATGGAAAGGGTTGTGGTGGGGCCCCAATCACCGGTTGCATTTGCCGCTGACACCTCAAATCGGTAGGTTCCGGGGTCAAGGCTCGTATAGGTTGCTTCTCTTTTGTCGAGAGAGTAATTCCAGTCGTCTTCCAGTCCAGCTAGCCTGTATCTGATGGGAAACTGCTTTTTGTGTTGGAAATCGAAGGTAGAAAATTCAATTCCCAGGACGCTTTGCCGATGGTTGAGCTGAATTTCCTTCAGCTCGGAGATGGCGCAGGCGAAAAGCGGTGTATTGCCATAGGGTGCTATTTGAAATGCCCCGATGCTTTTGTTGAACATCGATAGGTTGGTGATGGTCACTTTTTCAAGTTTCACTTCAGATGGGAGCAGGTTGGGGTTGAAAATAGAAAGACCATTTTCTCCGCCGATAACCCAGCGCCCGTCACGAAGCTCGATCATGGTGTTGGATTTGAAATTTTGGTTCCCAATGCCATGTGAATCATGATATCCGATGAAGGTTTGCTGCGCTTTGTCCCATTTGGCGATGCCTGGACTTGCCTGGATCCAAACAGAATTGTTGGGCCCAGGCATCACGGTGTTTATCGCCTGCGAGTTGTTGCCTTGTTTATCTCGGGTAGAAATGAATTCACTGGACTGTATATAAAAGCCCCATAATCCTTGCGTGGTCCCTGCCCATACCTGGTCACCGATCAAGGAAACGGATCGAAAATTTTGATTGATAAGGCTCTTTGGATCTGACGGATGAGGGAAAAAGCTGGTTGTCTGCCATTCATCTCCTATCTTCACTCCCCGAAGAAGACCATTTTTTTCGGTCCCGAGCCAGATCTTGGAGTCACTCTCCCAAACCAAATCATAGATTGTCACCTGCCCAATCATGGTTGTTATTGCCGTGTGATCCTTAGGATTGATCCGAAGGAGCGCCCCTGAAGCTCCAACCCAAATATTTCCATCTGGACCTTTGTCGATGCAATGAATGTCAACATAGGCTCCAAGTGGGATACTCTTCGCGCGACCGTTTTGCGGTTGCTGATACAGCCCATGGTCTGTTCCGATCCAAAGGCTCTGGTCCTCATCCACAAACAGTGCCCTGACCGGGCCTTGAATCCCCGCTATGGGTTTGGAAATGGAGAGTGCCTCCAGGTTGTAGCGAAAAACCTCGCTCGAAGTTCCGACCCATATTTCGCCATCTTGTGCTTCACACAGAGAATAGACCTGACTGCCCGCAGATGGCTTATCGCTCCAGAAGTGATTGATGAATAAATTGCTGTTGAGGAAATAGCCAGAAATTCCTCCTTCGGTGGCCAGCCACAGGTTGCCTTGCCTATCCATGTTGATATCGCGGATGCTATTCGATACCGGAGAAAAATTGGGGTCGGACCCCCGAAATAAATGGGTCCATGGCTTTGCAAGATCTTTCCGAACTTGCTCCGCAGCCGGGGTGTCAGAAAGTGGAGCACTCACGCTCAACCCCATTGCAGAGGCCACCCACAGGCGGCGATCTTTGTCCATATTCACCGAAAATATTTCCAAATCTGTTAATCCATGCTTTGTGGAGGTCTTTTTCCCCACGTTCACAAACTCGCCCGGAGTATGGATATTGGTCATGGAGATTCCTCCGCCAAATAGCCCGAACCAAATGTTGCCCGAAGGACCTTCAAAAATGCTCCACACCCTGTTGCCTCCGATCGAGCCAGGGTCAGAAGGGTTGTGGGTATAGTGGCGAAAGGAAATGTCTTTTTGTTCAAATTCGCCGCGAGGCACCTGCGCAACTGCGAGGCCTCCATCCCAACTTCCTATCCAGATTTTTCCTTCCTGATCTCCGGCAAGGCTCAGCGCTGCACTTGCCTGAAGAGCCCTGGGGTTGTCTTTGTCAGGCAAAATCCTGGATATCCGCTCCGTTTCAGGAAAAAACACATTCACCCCCCATTCCGTTCCGATCCAGATATTCCCATAAACGTCTTCACTGAAGGAGAGAATTTCATCATGACTGATGGAGTGAGTCTGATCCTTCTCCCGGGCAAAATGTTGTAGAATCTGTCTTTCTGGTCCTAACAGCCAGACCCCATTCCCTTGCGTGCCTACCCAAAGATTGCCACGACGATCCTCCATGAGCGTTTTGACAATCGCATTTTTTAGGCTAAAGGGGGAGTCCGCATCTGCCTGATACTGGGAAATGGAGTTGCCATTGCTCCGAAATAACCCATTCGCCGTCCCAATCCAGATATAGCCAAACTGATCCTCAACGCTGCAATAGCTGAATGGAGAAATCAAGCCATCTTGAACCCCGAAGTGCTCAAAATGAAACTGCTTGATGTCTTGCCCCCATATTCCTGAGGGGAAAATGGGAAAGAGGAGGAGGAAAAACCTCAAGAGAAAAGGAACAGGAGTATAACAAACCCTCATAAAGAAAAGCAGATCCTGGAAGATGAAATAGGTGTTTGGGGGAGTATATCTGCTAGTTAATCATCTTTATCGGTAGCCTTAGGCCTTATTTGGGGTGAATCTAAGCCGCTTTTAGGGCCTTCGTTGCCTGTTGTTCCCTTACTACCCTTACCTGATTCTGGGGTTCCAATGGTTTCTTTTCTAGCGTAAAGCGCTGGTTTTGGCCTGGCATATATAGGATTTGCGGCATACTCAGGGCTTTTTTGCCCTAAGCGTTGTCTCTTTGCTCTTGTTTTGGGCAGATCCGCGTTGGTGGCAATTGATGTTTTGGGTGAATAGTGGGATAAAATCTTTCCATATATTTCGATTTCGGAATTTTATTTTTTGCTCTACCTTTCCTCCAGAAACAATTGTGCATACTCGATGCCCAGAAGATCCCGTGCATTTTTCTGGTAGTCAACCCAGAATTGGCGGCGATGGGTTTGGGGGCAAGAATGGTTCACATCATCCCCAAGCCCTCCTCATGAAATGGAGAAAATTTCCACTCAGGATCTTTTCGATATCGGACTGGGAATATCCTCTTCCGGTGAGAAGTGCAGGTAATTTTTGCAGGTCTGCAATCGTCTCCAGGTCATAGGGACATTGCTCTTTCCCAAATCCTCCGTCGAGATCGGTTCCGATCCCGACATGGTCGGCATTTCCTGCCAATTGGCAGATGTGATCCATCTGATCGATCATCGTGTTGAGCGAAACGCCCATAGCCTCGGGGGTAGAAATGCCGCGTTGCCAGCCAGGTACCATCATCCAGGCATCGAGTGGTATGCCAATCACTCCGCCTCGCTCAATGATCGTTTTGATCTGCTCGTCGCTAAACTGCCGGTTGTGATCTACCAGTGTCCGGCAATTAGAATGACTTGCCCAAAGCGGCCCCCGAAAATGATCGATTGCCTCCCAAAAAGACAGGTCGCACAGATGCGTCACGTCCAGAATGAGGTTCAGTTCTTCCATGACCGACAATAATTCCCGGCCTTTGTGCCCGATAGCGCCTTCGCTGTCTGTCCCGAAGGCATAGGTTCCAGGACCGTAATGAGCCGGACCCACAGCTCGCAGACCTTTTTCCTGCATCAGACGGAGATGATCCAGAGAAACAAGGGAATCAGCGCCCTCGAGGCTGAGCACAAAGCCTATCGGAGTCGTTTCGGCATCTTCTGCCCATGCTTTGAGATGTGCATCGAGGGCGGAGGTATCGCAAATCTGCTGCAAGTGCCCCTGACGTATCATCTCTTCATACCAGGCCAGTTGGCCCTGGGTCTGTGCCCAGGCCTGTGCCGGAGAGTGCCATCCGGGCAACGGATTGGATCTTTTCACATATCGGGCAATCAAGGTTGCCACACAAAGCCCAATATTTCCTCCACGCAGTGCTGGAAAGGATACGGTTCCTTTGCCTCGATCGGGTTTGTCTCTCATGCCCGATTCCATCTGCCGGATCTCCGCGACAGTGAGCCGCAAATCGCGATTCCATTCCATCGCATTCATGCTCAGATCGAGGTGCACATCAGCAATAAAGGGGTGGTACATAGCTCGGTGAATCAGGGTTTGGGTAATTGTAAATCCCTGGCAGTCACTTCCCAATGATCCACCACCTCGTGGTTGGAAATCACAGAAGCGGCATCGTACAGGGCAACTGTCGGGCAAATATGTCGGGGCACGCCATAGAGCATGTCTCCCACCTTCAGATTCATCGCTGCTTCAAACTTGATGACGAGGTGCTCTTCGCTGTGAATGACCTGCTCATAGGTTGATGTATCAAAGAGCGCAATTTGTGGGGCAGCCCCTTCTGAAGCGACGTGCTTGTGGCCCAGATCAAGACAATAGGTCTGATCATCGAGTTTGGAGATGACCCGTGTCGCCAGCAGAGCAGCATATTCAAATCCGTATTCCGGGTACTTTTGCTGGTAACCATGATCCCAGAATACAAAAGTCCCCGGGCTGCATCGCCGGTCGTTGTGAAGGCTATGTGCCCCAAAGGAAGGACTTCCGCCGGTCACAAGTTCCCATTCGGGATGCTGCACCAAATAAGGAAGAACCGGCTTCATAGCAGCATCGCTGAGCGCGATCCTCTTGTGCAGCGATGCCTCTGTGTTGTGTCCATCATAAACATGCAATCCTTTGATTTCCAGCGAGGATAAGGACTTGAGCTGATAAATTAATTCATCCAGCCTGTTTCCTGCCGGGATACCTGTGCGGTGATGGCCTACATCAATGTCGAGGAAGATCTTGGCAGGCGTTGTTTCGGTGAATTTGCCAGATAGAATGATGGCTGAATCAAGATTATCTATGAGACTGGAAAAAGCAACCGAAGGAAATTTCTGGATGAGTCTTTTAAGCTGCACAATTCTGGGTTGCGACAACTGATAGGCGATGAGAACGTCACTGGCTCCGGCCTTGGCCATCATTTCTGCTTCGGCGATGGTGGCACATTTGAAATGGCTAATGCGAGATTCTACCTGCATCCGGGCCACATTAAGCATTTTATGGGTTTTCACATGTGGCCGGATCTGATCTACACCTCCAGCGATTTGGATCGCCTGGCTGATATTTTGCTGCACGCGATCGGGATATACCAGCAAGGCTGGCGTATCCAAGGCTGCTTCATTTTTTAGCTGATACCACGCCATTATTTCAAGAGAAATTGAGCCTCGATTTCGACTGGAATGTTGTCGGGTAGGCTTCCCATGCCAACAGCACTTCTCACGCCCACGCCATGATCTGGTCCCCACACCGCAGCAAAAAGCTCGCTGCAGCCATTGACCACATAAGGATGCCGTTCAAAGTCAGAAGTAGCATTGACCATTCCGAGTACTTTTACCACCCGATCAATCTTGTCGAGGCTACCGAGATTGGCTTTGAGGGTGGCAAGAATGGCCAGACCGACCTGCCGGGCGGCTAGTTTACCTGCCTCTACATCCATATCTACCCCGATCCGACCGATGATCAGTGAGCCATCATCCTGGACAGTCCCATGGCCGGAGACATAGACCATGTTTCCCAACTGGAGAAAAGGCTTGTAAACACCCAAGGGTTTGGGGGGAGGAGGCAGGGTAAGGCCCAACTGGCTGAAGTTTTCTTCTGCTGACATGAGAAAAGAGGATTAGGAAGAATAAATTAGACAAACAAACCCAGGCAAAGTACGCCAATCAGTCCTACCACGGAAACAATGGTTTCCATCACTGACCAGGTCTTGAGGGTATCAGTTACAGATAGGTTGAAAAATTCTTTGAATAGCCAGAAACCGCTGTCATTGACGTGAGAAAACATGAGGCTTCCGGCTCCGGTGGCGAGGACCATGAGATTGGGATTGGCCCCTGTGAGGGCAATCAGGGGCGCGACGATTCCGGCGCTCGTGAGGCCGGCCACGGTTGCGGAGCCTACACACACGCGAATGATCGCGGCGATGCCCCATGCCAGGAGCAGCGGCGAGATATCGAGACCTGCCAACTGGGTTCCAATGAAGGCGCTTACTTCGCTTTCCACCAGAATGGCTTTCAGGGCGCCAGCGCCAGCGATAATGAGCAGAATCATCGCGATTCCTTTGATTGCCGCTTCAAAGGATTTGCCTACCTCAGCGATGGTTTTGCCTTGCAAAACACCGAGGGTCAGGGTCGCCACCAGAATAGCGATGATCATCGCAAGGACGGGATCTCCCAAAAAATCGACCACTGGCCAGAGGGTTGAGCTTTCGTCAACGAAGAGCTTGAGAATGGCCGAGGAAGCCAATAAAATCACCGGAAGCAAAGCCGTGAATACGCTCAGGCCCAGTCCGGGCATTTCTGCATCCGTGAATCTGTGTGGGTTGAGAAATTCTGGTAGAGGCTTGGGGGTATATTTTTTGAGGGTTTGGGCAAATACTGGCCCGCCAAGTATGATCGCTGGAATAGCGACGATCAGGCCGTAGAGCAATGTCGTGCCGAGGTCGGCACCAAATTGTCCCACAAGCGCCGTGGGCGCCGGGTGTGGTGGCAAGTAGCCATGCGTCACTGACAAGGCCGCCAACATCGGCAGGCCGATATACAACAAGGGCAATCGTGTTGCCGCCCCAATGGTGAATACCAACGGAACCAATATCACAAAACCCACGGAGTAAAACATCGGAATTCCGATCAGAAAACCCGCTATCACAACAGCCCATTGGATGTATTTATTGGGAAAAAATGCGATCAGGCTATCGGCGATTCGTTGGGCCGCGCCACTGTCTGCTACCAATTTTCCCAACATCGCTCCGCAACCCAGAATGATGACCAGAAAGCCCAACGTATCGCCTATGCCTTTCTGCAAGGCCCCGGAAATCTCCCCGATGGGCATCCCTAGTGCCAGGCCAAGGCCGATAGACACCACAATGAAGGCCAGAAAAGTATTGAGTTTCACATAGCCGATCAGGACAATCAGGGCTGCGATTCCGAGCAGAACAATGATGATAGACATAAGCAGAAAGCGATAGAGGTTCGTAGTTGATCAGCGAACATAATGACTTAATCTTAATAGTCTGGCCTGTGCTGTAGTTGGGCTTAATAGGATCCCTTTCTAAACATTGAGGTTGGCCTTGGGTTGTCTTTGCTATGCATTTCCAATATCTTCTCTTTTTTTTCTTAGCTATGTGGAACCAACCCACCTTTGACTTTGGTCTTGGCAAGTCTGGAGCCGATTGGCTGATCATCAATGACGGAGTCATGGGGGGCTTGTCTCAAGGCCGAGTCAGTCTGACCGATTCCAGTTTACTCTATTCCGGGAGAATTTCTCTGAAGAACAACGGTGGTTTCTCTTCCCTGAGGAGCAGGTTTTCTCCGATGGATCTGTCAACATTTGAGACAGTAACCATCCGCTTCAGAAGCCAAGGGCAGCCTTTTGCCTTTGTGCTGGAAACCTCCCGGGTCTGGTATGAACCATCCTACCGATATCAATTTGCCGCTGCAGATGACGACTGGAAAACAGTCACGATGAATCTGTCTGAATTTAAAGAAACACGCATTGGGCGGGAAACTGGACAAAGAATTTCTAAGAATCAACTGGGAGACGTGATCAGATTGGGGTTCATCAATGCAGGAAAGTACGAAAGTGAATTCGTCCTGGAGATTGATTATATCACGTTTGAATGAAATGGCTCATTTCAGGAGCTGCCTGATGCGCTATTCGCTATATCCAAATCCTTTGAGTGCTGTGATGCTGTCTTTCCAGTTGGTGGTCACGCGAACGTACAATTGCAAATGCACCGACTGATTGAGAAACAGCTCAATGTCTTTGCGGGCCTTGGTACCAATGGCTTTGAGGGTTTGTCCCTGCTTGCCGATGACCATGCCTTTGTGATTTTGCCGCTCCACGTGAATCACGGCGTTGATTCGCACCCTTTCTTCGGTCTCGATGAATTCTTCGACTTCCACCTCAGTGGAGTAGGGGAGCTCTTCGCGCAGCTGCATGAAGATTTTTTCGCGGATGATCTCAGCGGCAAAGAATCGCTCGGGTCGGTCTGAGATTTGATCTTCGGGGAAATAGGCCGGGCCTTCTTTGAGATTAGCGAGGATGAGCTCCTTTAGTTTGGGCACCTGTGTGCCATGGAGGGCCGAAATAGGAATCGCCTCGACAAAGGGGATTTTTTCCGACAGGGTGTGCATGCGCAGCAGGAGGGTGTCATGCGGCACGATGTCCATTTTGTTCAGCACCAAAAATACCGGGACTTTGGATGCATTCACTTTCTCAATCAGATCGGCTTCGGGAAAGGTCTCGTCTGCGGCCATGAGCAGGATCAGCAGATCGGCGTCTTCCATCGACTGATCGATGAAGGTATTCATGCGCTCGTGGAGGCGATATTTTGGGCGAATGAGCCCGGGCGTATCAGAATAGACAATTTGGTACCCCTCGCCATGATCGATTCCGAAGATTCGGTGGCGGGTGGTTTGGGCCTTGGGCGTGGTGATGCTCAATTTTCTGCCGAGCAATTGGTTGAGCAGGGTCGATTTACCGGCATTTGGCTTGCCGATGATGGAGACGAATCCGGATTTGAAAGGAGTATTTTGCACAATATTTCAGAAAGTGTTTGCAAGAAACAAAAAAAGCCGTAACTATGCACTCCCAATCACAGTATATGATTGGAAATAGAGTGCGGGGTGGAGCAGTTGGTAGCTCGTCGGGCTCATAACCCGAAGGTCACTGGTTCGAGTCCAGTCCCCGCTACACAGAATAGAGAGATAGCTAATGCAGCTATCTCTCTATTTTTTTTGTCTGCATTTTCGGGGGTTTTTGCTCATTTCCGATTTCAACTATTTTAGCATAGAAATAATTTTATCAAAGGAATAAATAAGGGGTGCTAAGCTATTAATTGCGTTGAATCTGTTTATTTTTTGAGAAAAATGGTTCGAATCATAAAATGATTCCATTCATACCGTTTGTTTGACTGTTTGTGCGATTAGAGCGGGTGTAAATGCGTGGAATTGGCGTATTTCAATTTATGATTGAATGAGTATTCAATTTATAAGCATCCCTACCAATGAATCCATTTCCTATTCACATCCTCCGCCCGTTGGATCAACTTTTAAAAGAAGTCGAGACCTGTGATCGTACTCGTAAGGCTCGAATTCAACGTCTGTTGTTCTTGTTCAATTCTCTCCAGGCTGAATCTGTGTGTAATCACCAAAACTGGGAAGAGGTGCAGCGCCATGCCGAAGTGCTGGGTGAGTTACTACATGAAATGGATACCTTGATGGGGACTGTTCTGCGCAGGCGAAGGAAGTCTCAGGCTACCATCGAGGCATATCAGGAGAAGCTGTTTTTTTCTACAAGCTCAGACAAGATCATGGATTTTTTCCTTTCACTTAACACTGAGTCCCGGCTCGTGGCTTGAGTGCCTCACAGGTCCGGAGCCAACCTGATCCAGATCCCAAGGGAGTCATTTGACAGGATGAGGTTGCCTCTGCTGAATTCATATCGGTTTGTGTTCATCATGGATCGCGAAGTTTCCCGCTCCCAATCGTTTATACCACAGTATAAGGTAGTAATGCTCATGTGATCAAACTCAAGGTTGCCTTGCTCATCGGCCAGGTAGCTGCCCAATAAGCTATTGCAGGCAAGCTGTCCGTTGCATAGCCTTTCATCTTTGAACGTCAGGTGTAGTCGAACTTTATTTCCGTCTGCATCTTTGCCGATTCCCTCCTGAGAGACTGCGACCCAGCTGCCGAGTAGATCTGCGGGTGCGAGTGCTTCTGGTGTGCAGGATAATAATAAAACGCTCAGCAAGCCGAGTAGCATAGCATGTTTCATGATGAACATTTGTTTGGTTCTATGAAGAGTAAACGATAAGACCACGTCATTCGCAGCACTTTTGAGAGGGATTTCCACGAATGTGAACAACTCTTGACAATCCTGCCGCATCTTCTTTGGCAATCTCTGACAGGGCCATTATCTTGTTTGGTTAAAGACAAGATCTCAATCCTCGTTATATGCCAATATATCACTCTCTCGGAAAAATTCCTCCTAAGCGCCATACCATCTTTCGAAAGCCAGATGGCAATCTCTACTATGAGCAATTGTTTGGCACCATCGGATTTGATGGGATGTCTTCCCTGATGTACCACACCCATCGCCCCACGGTGGTGAAGGAGATTGTGGGGAGCAAGGATGTGAGTCCCAAAATCGCCAATAAGCACAACATCAAGGCCCGCCTTCTCAAAGGCTTCGAAGTGCCTCCCACAGACGATTTTCTCGAAAGCCGGGTTCATTTGTTGGTGAACAATGATATCCACATTGGCGTGGCAGCGCCACGAAAGTCCCTCACCGAGTATTTTTATAAAAACGCCGATGCCGATGAAATGCTCTTCATTCACCAAGGCACAGGCACGCTGCGCACACAGGTCGGCAACATTCCCTTCCAGTATGGCGACTACCTGATCATTCCCCGCGGAATGATCTATCAGATCGAATTTGATACCGAAGACAATCGCATTTTATTCGCCGAATCCTTCCACCCGATCTACACGCCCAAGCGTTATCGCAACTGGTTCGGGCAACTGTTGGAGCATTCTCCCTTTTGTGAGCGAGACTACATCCTGCCACGCGATCTGGAAACCCATGACGAGAAAGGGGATTTTGTCATGAAAATCCGCAAGCAGAATCAGTTGCATGAGCTGGTCTATTCTTCTCACCCCTTTGATGTTGTGGGATGGGACGGATACAACTATCCCTATGGCTTCTCGATTCACAATTTTGAGCCGATCACAGGCCGCGTGCATCAGCCGCCACCGGTACACCAGACCTTCGAGGCCTCGGCATTTGTGATTTGCTCCTTTTGCCCCCGCCTCTACGACTATCATCCACAGGCGATTCCTGCTCCCTACAACCACTCCAACATCGACTCAGACGAGATGCTCTACTATGTGGACGGAGATTTTATGAGCCGAAACCATATCGAAAAAGGCCATATTACCCTGCATCCCGGCGGTATTCCTCATGGTCCACATCCAGGTGCTTATGAAAGAAGCATCGGGAAAAAAGAAACCGGAGAACTTGCCGTGATGATCGATACATTCAAGCCGCTCCAGATCACGGAAGCTGCTCTTGCCATCGACGATGGGATCTATTTCCAATCCTGGATCGACCACGACTGAGGATGGCCCATTTTCCCTTTGCTCTGACTTTTTCGGCATGAAATCATCCTCTACTTCCTTCCAAAAGCCTGGAGAAATGGCCCTCGGCGGCATGTCTTTGTCGCTCGACCATCAGCACAATGCTCGGATCATTCATCGGGCACTTGAGCTTGGCGTGATAACGATCGACACGGCTGATCTTTATCAGCAGGGATTCAATGAGGAAAGCATCGGCAAAGCCCTCGCTGATCGGCGGGAGGAGGTGTTTCTGATCTCCAAAGGCGGCAATCAGTGGATGGGGGATGGCTGGAACTGGAATCCTTCTCCGGCCTATCTGGAGAAAGCGCTTGATGCCAGTCTGAAAAGACTCGGGACTGATCGTCTGGACCTGTATCTGCTGCATGGCGGCACACTCGAGGACCCCATCGACGAGGTCATCGACTTGTTTGAAAACGCGGTGAGAGCCGGTAAGATTCTGGCTTATGGCATCTCCTCCATTCGGCCCACAGTGGTGAAAACCTGGATCGAGCGCTCCAACCTTCGATATGTCATGTCTCAATACAGCTTGCTGGATCGGCGACCCGAGGAACAAATTTTTCCGATGCTGGCAAAAGCGGGCGTAGGAACCCTGGTTCGGGGCGCCCTTGCCAAAGGATTGCTTGCTGGGAAGGCTCCGGCTGCGTTTTTGGACCTGTCGGGACCACAAGTAGAGGAAATTGTGTCAGGGTTGAGGGTGGTTGCGGGAGAGCAAAAGTTGGGAAGTACGGCATTGCGTTTCGCCCAGCACCAAGCCCCGGATCCTGTTTTGGTGGTTGGCGCTAGTAGTTTGGATCAGTTGGAGGAAAATGCGGCCTTTGTTCAGGTGCCTCGTCTTTCTGAAGAAGATTGGGAAACGCTTACTAAAGTGGCTCCACAAGCCAGCTACACACAACATCGCGTGGCATAATTAGCATCGAAACGACTAAACCTTGACTGAAAAATAATGGCAAACAATAAGATTTTTGTCGCGGCTACCAGCCAACATGTGGGCAAGACCACTTCCACACTTGGACTCATGTCCGGACTTCGTTCCCATGGCCTCAATGTTGGCTATTGCAAGCCTGTGGGGCAGGAATTTATCGACATTGGTACCACAAGGGTGGATAAAGATGCGTTTTTGTTTGCCTCCTCCAATGGGTTTGAGCTTGTGCCGGAGTTGCACTCGCCAGTGATTTTGGGTTCGGGTGCGACCCAGGCATACCTGGATAATCCTTCGGCTTTCAATTTTTCCAACAAAATTCTCAAAGCCTCCAAAATTCTTCAGGCTCAATATGATGTCGTTGTGTATGAAGGCACTGGGCATCCTGGAGTGGGTTCTGTGGTGGACCTCTCCAATGCCCGTGTGGCAGAATTGCTTGGAGCTGGGTTGATCATGGTTGTGGAGGCGGGAATCGGCAATACCATTGATTTGCTGGACTTGAACTTGTCAGTGTTTGAAGCCAAGAATATTCCCATTCTGGGCGTGATCATCAACAAGGCCATACCAGGAAAAATAGACAAAGTGCAACACTACGTAGGCAACGTGCTGAAGGAACGCGGGATCAATCTTCTGGGCATCATGCCCTATGAGCAGGAGTTGGGGCTACCCGTGATGCACTCCATCGTGAAAGCGATCAATGGCAAAGTGGAATTCAATGAAGATCAGCTAGACAACCGTGTCACTGATATTGTTGCGGGATCATTGATCGATCTTAGTGATTCGCAGGACTTTACCAATCAGCTCCTTGTGGTGAGCATCAATCGCCTTGACGAGGCGCTGAAGAAGATGGAAAACGTATGGAAGTTGCTTGATTGTGAGGATTATCCTCTTTCAGGGATCATTGTGACTGGCCCAGGTGAATTTATGGAACACCACAAGGAGGTATTTGAGAAGCATAGAATTCCGGTGGTTCGGGCGGCCATCGATACCTATGAGGTGGTGATCAAGATCAGTCGCATCGAGGTGAAGATCAATACCCGCACGCCGTGGAAGGTGAGCAAAGCGATCCATCTTTTTCAGGAACATGTGGACCTTGGCCCCGTGCTGAAGTTTCTGGATCAATAACATTTCTTGATCGCTTATGCATATTTGCCCCGGCAGTAGTTCTGTATTTGCTTGCTGTATCCGGGAGAATCCGTTTATTTGCCGTTTCAATGCCTTACACACACTCACACGTTAGCTGACCCCCTATGGAATCTCCGGGCCCTACTGCCAACCCCAAACAAGTCTTGGTTATCGGTGCAACAGGAAGAGCAGGCCGTCGTCTGGTCGAATATTCGCTCGAAAAAGGTCATCACGTGACCGCATTTGCTAGAAATATCGATCAGTTTGACCTCAAGCACCAAAATCTGAGAAAAGTCCAGGGCGATGTTCTCTATAAAGGCCTGATCGATGCTGCGGTAAAAGGGCAGGACATTGTGTTGAGTGTAATTGGAATTCGACAGTTTCGCGGGCCGATTACCCTAATGTCTGAGGGAATGAAAAACATCATTCGCAGCATGGAAGAGCACAGCGTGAAGCGCCTGCTGACCATCACCGGCGCTGGCATTCTGCAAGAAGATGAGGAGATGTTGATCATGGACAGCTTAAGCTTTCCGCCAAATCTTCAGAACCTCTCCCTGGATCATAAACGAGTGTGGAAGTTACTCAAGGCATCCACGCTAGATTGGACCATTGTGTGTCCGGCATTCATGCACAGCGGCGAAAAAACAGGAAACATTTTGGTGGAAAAGAATGCTTACCCTCGCAAAGCTCAAAACGACGTATCAGTAGAGGATGTGGCTGAGTTTATCACAGAAGCTATGCTTGACCCCACCTATGTCGGGTCGAGGGTTGGGATTGCACACCCCATTGTGTAACAGCTCATTGGGTATATGTAGAGGTGAAAATTTCTGGCATCTTTTCCCTCTACACTTATGGTCTGGATAAAGTGGTAGGCAAAAGTCAATGGAACGGGAAGCATCGGCAAAGCCCTTGCTCCAGACTGTGCCATCGCGATCCGGTCATTGGATCGCCATGTATCTTTCCATATTCGCAAGTATAGAAACACAATTGGATTGGTTGTCTTCGATCAGACATCCTGATAAGGGAATAACGTGAAAGTTGAGGGTTATGAGCCAAACTTGTGAAATATACAGGTGTGATGCTTATTTTCCTGATTGACACTGATTGCCCCTTATGAAAAGCATTCGAATTTCTATACCTAATCGCGAGGGACTTTCCCTTTCCGCGAAGCTAGAGCTGCCCATTGGGGAGCATCCGCAGGCTTATGCCATATTTGCCCATTGCTTTACCTGTGGGAAAAACCTTGTGGCTGCCCGCAACATTTCTATGGCGCTCACTTTGGAGCGGATCGCCGTAGTGCGGTTTGATTTTGCGGGAATAGGGGAGAGTGATGGCGAATTTTTTGACAGCAATTTCTCCACCAATGTGCAAGATCTCATGGATGTAGCCGCCTGGATGGAAGCCAACTATGAGGCCCCACAATTGCTGATTGGGCACTCCCTGGGCGGTGCGGCGGTGCTGCATGCCGCGGCTGAAATTCCCTCGGTGAAGGCTGTGGCTACCATCGGTGCCCCTTCTGAGCCTTTGCATGTCAAGCATCTTTTTGGTGCCATCGAAGATCAGATCAAGTCTGATGGACAAGCAGAAATCCTGATCGCTGGCAGGCCATTTACCCTCAAAAGACACTTCATTGATTCGATCGAATCCGTCAACCTTTCTCAACGCATTCACAACCTGGGTAAGGCCCTGCTCGTGATGCATGCACCCGGAGATCAGGTCGTAGGAATCGAAAATGCCCGGCAGATCTATGAAGCTGCCCGCCATCCCAAAAGTTTTCTCACCCTCGATGGCGCGGATCATTTGCTCACCCAAAAAAAAGACTCCCTTTATGCCGGTCGGATGATTGGCAATTGGGTCTCCAGATATTTGGTGCTGGAAGAAAAAGTGCCCGTGATAACCGACAAACAGGCCGTAGCTCGCATTGGGGCGCAGGGATTTGTGACTGAGATCAGAGCCGGGCGACACAGTTTTTTGGCCGATGAGCCTGTGTCTGTGGGAGGAGACGATCTGGGACCTACGCCCTATGATTTGCTGATTTCTGGTCTCGGAGCCTGCACAGCCATGACCATGCGTATGTATGCTGACCGAAAGTCATGGCCCGTGCAGGAGATAAGGGTACATCTTCAGCATGAGCAGGTGTATGATACAGATGCCCATGCCGCTGATGAGAAACCCAGGAAAATTGATCAAATTGAACGAATCATCGAAATCGAAGGTGATTTGGATGAAGCGCAAAGAAACAAACTCATGGAGATCGCGGATCGATGTCCGGTGCACCGCACGCTCCACAACCAATTGCAAATTGTGACCACACAGCGACACAGCTCCTGAGGAGTCAGAGCAGCCGTTTGGGAGGAAAATGCGGTAATTGGTCGAAAATTCCTTCGTGAATTTCGGTTATGGCCTTGTCTGATCGTAAGTTTTCGAGAGCTTTATTTGACCCTATGGCCAATTGGGGTAGTGTATTACCCACAAAAAGGAAGTGGGAGAATAGGAGAATGATGGAAACCTTTCCCGTAATAGATGTGCCAGAGACGGCAAGCCCATCGGTCAGTCGATTGGAACTGATTGACCATCCCTTGCTGTCGTCCACCCTCCTGAAAAAGCGATGGTTGGTGCACCCTGTATTTTGGGGATTGTATGTGGTGTTTTTTGCCTTGACTGGCGGCGATCTTTTCATCACAGCCCTTCAATATGAGCTGCTATTGCTTCCTGTGAAAATGGTGGTAGTGTACCTCACCATTTATTGGTTGATCCCTGTTTTGTTTTTGCGGGGCAGGTATTGGTCCTTTTTTCTTGGATTTTTTGTGCTGCTCCTGGGAGGGGCCGTGCTACAGCGGCTGATAATTTTTTATGTACTCTATCCATTGATCTATCCTTCCGAGCTCTATGGAGAGTTGTTCACCACGTATTGGATTGTGAAAAA
Organism: Bacteroidia bacterium; assembly: GCA_030731845.1. Taxonomy (GTDB): domain Bacteria; phylum Bacteroidota; class Bacteroidia; order J057; family J057; genus JANQTF01. Next base: position 33,567 of record JANQTF010000305.1, read on the forward strand.
TGCGTTGTCCATTTTCACGATCACGGTGTTGGGTTCTTCCATTAAGATCACGAAGTACTGGTATGAGGACCACAGAAGGTCTAAGGCACTGAAAGAAGAAAAGCTAGAGGCCGAGCTGAAGTTTCTGAAAGCCCAGATGCACCCGCATTTTCTGTTTAATACCCTTAACAACCTTTATTCGCTCACCCTAAACAAGTCGGATCGGGCGCCGGAGGTGGTATTGCGGCTCTCAGGCTTAATGAATTATATGCTCTTTGAGGCCAATGCCGGCAAGGTAGGATTGGCGCTTGAGATCGAAACGATCCATAACTATATCGCCCTGGAGCGCATTCGCTATGGGCAATCCCTGGATTTGTTTTTTGAGGTGACGGGCAAAGTAGAGGAAGTAGAGATTGCCCCCATGCTCTTGCTCCCTTTTGTGGAGAATAGTTTTAAGCACGGGGTAAGCGACGAGGTGGAAGAGAAGTGGATTTCTGCCAACTTGTCTGTGAAAGGAGAGGTCCTTCAATTTAAGGTAGAAAATAGCAGAAGCCCCCGGCCCGACGATGCGCGCCCGCTCGCATACACGGGAGGAATTGGCTTGAAGAATGTGCAGCGGAGGCTGGAATTAATCTATCCAGATCGGCACGAGTTGAAAATATTTGAGGAGGAGGACTCCTATCTGATTACGTTGAAAATAAATTTGAACCCGGTATGAGTATTCGATGCATGATCGTAGATGATGAGCCTCTTGCACTCGATGTGTTGGAGAATTACATCGATAAAATTGATAACCTAACCCTCGTGGCACGGCTCGATAATGCCATTGAGGCATTTAATAGACTCAACCGGGAGGCGGTAGATTTGGTTTTTCTCGACATTCAGATGCCCCGGCTCACCGGAATTGAGTTGCTGAGAAATATGAGTAATCCTCCTCGTGTCATTTTTACAACTGCTTACCGCGATTATGCCCTGGCAGGATTTGAGCTAGATGCTATAGACTATTTGCTCAAACCCATTTCCTTTGACCGATTTCTGAGGGCGGTGAATAAGGCCTACCAGATCTCGGTGCCCAATGTCCCTGCCTCATTTCACGCCTCAGAGGTCGAAGAGCAGTCCTATGAAGAAGCTTTTTTATACCTGAAAGCCGACAAAAAGATGGTCAAAATTCTTCTCAAAGATATTTTGTATATCGAAAGCCTAAAGGATTACGTGCGGGTGAAAACACGCGACAAAAGTGTTACTTCGTATCAGCGAATCAGTTTTCTGGAAGAGAAGCTGCCCGAGGATCGCTTTCTTCGAATTCATCGCTCCTTCATCATTGCGATGGATAAGATAGACGCATTTTCGAACAGTGCTGTAGAGATAGGAGAGGTGGAGCTACCCATCGGCAGGAACTACAGGAATGAGGTTCTTAATGCTCTGAACCAGAAAAACTTACTTCGAGAATAGACTTAAAAATAATTCTTGGAGAATCGAAAAGTTTCTGCTACTTTTGATTCGTTCAATATGCTAGGTTCAACCTAGTGCGTGATTCGGTAGTATTTGTTTTTCTGCGCCTCCTGAGTTTCAGTCAAGTCCAGATCAGCGGTTCTTCTTTTCAGCCTAGTTGTCCTTTCTTATTGAAGGAACCGTTTTTATTCTTATTATTTTCACATGTCAGTTTCATTGTACGTTGGCAACCTTCCCTTTTCTATCACAGAAGAGGAACTGTCAACCCTTTTTGCAGATTACGGTGACGTCGAGAGCGTCAAGATCGTATTGGATCGGGAAACCGGTCGCTCACGTGGCTTCGCATTCGTAGAAATGGATGACGAAGGTTCTGAGCAAGCTCAAGAGGCCCTCAACGGGGCCGAGATCAGTGGGCGTTACCTTAAAGTGAATCCTGCGCGTCCTCGTGAGCCACGTCAAGGTGGCGGCGGCGGTGGCGGTGGTTTCCGTGGTGGAGACCGCGGTGGCGATCGTCGTGGCGGCGGTGGTGGCGGTGGCGGTGGTGACCGTGGTGGTTACGGCAGAACTAGCCGCTACTAATCAAGGGCGCTAAACCCATATCATGGCCATCTGTCTTTGACAGGTGGCCTTATTTTTTTTGATATCATTGGGTAGGTGCCTTGCCTGAATCTGTTTCCCTCTCTGATTCATATCTCGCCGCAGCTAATATCGTCTTCTAGCGCTTGCTCTGCGCTTCAAAAAGTGCTTTTTCCTTATCTTGCCTCCATGAAGCGATTCCCTATCGGCATACAGGATTTTTCGGAGCTGCGAGGCGGCAGATACCTCTATGTGGATAAAACCAGAGGGATGTTTGATCTGGTTTCCAACGGGAAGTACTTCTTCCTCTCCCGCCCACGGCGATTTGGGAAGTCGCTTCTCTTGAGCACCTTGAAGTATTTTTTCCTCGGTCGGCGCGACCTCTTTGAGGGTTTGTGGGTAGATCAGCATGCGCAGTGTGAGTGGGAAGAGCATCCGGTGCTGCATTTTTCCTTTAGCAAAATTGGGTACAAAGACCTTGGCCTCGAGGTGGCACTACATCAGGCGCTTGAACTCGCTGCTCAAAAATATGACATCACCCTGACCCGCAAGGGACTTGGTCAGCGATTCGAAGAATTGTTGGTCGCCCTCGGCAGCGGCGAGCGCAAGGTCGTTCTCCTGATCGACGAATATGACAAACCGCTCATCGACTATCTCGATGACATTCCCAAGGCGCAGGAGCACCGCGAGATCATGA
>JANQTF010000306.1 GCA_030731845.1 Bacteroidia bacterium
GATCAAGACCTACCGGCTCGGGCAGGAACCGCCAGTGTTTAGCCAAACCACAATTGAGGAGTTTCAGACCCTGAATGAAGCATTGGCGGGCATGACTAGCAAGATGGACAAAGATTACCATTCGCTGAAGCAATTCACCGAAAATGCCTCTCACTAGATCCAGACGCCTCTGGCCATCATTCGCATGCAGACTGAGCTGCTGCTCCAAGGCAATGACCACGGCGAGGAAGACCTCCGCAAGTTGCTTCAGATTGAAAAAGCGACTTCTCGCCTCTCGCGCCTCAATCAAACGCTGTTGCTCCTCACCCGCATCGACAACGAGCAATTTGGAGAACCCGTGGCGGTCCCTTTCGAAGTTATCATTCAGAACAAACTCGATGCGTTTGCCCCCATGATAGAGGCCAAAGGCATTCAGCTATCGCATTCTCTGCAGCCCACGGTGTGGCATGCTCACCCCGAACTGGCCGATATTCTCATCAACAATTTGCTGAGCAATGCCATTCATCACAATCTGCCGGGAGGCAGCTTGTCTGTCGCGCTGTCGGCTGGGCTGTTGGTAGTCAGAAACACGGGCAAGCCCCTTGCCGTCGATCCGGCGCAACTATTTGTGCGCTTTCAGAAGAGCGATGCGGCCTCCAACTCCGTGGGCTTGGGCCTGGCCATCGTCAAAGAAATCTGTGAGCTGTATGGGTGGCAGATTCAGTATGAAACCGAGGGTGAGACGCACCAGGTTTCCATCACCTTTATTCACAAATCTCACTCAAGTTGATGAAATTCATTCTTTCCCTCTCGTTTGTCTTTTTCTCCTCCCTCCTTCTGGCACAGTCGCCGGCTACCATCTCGCTTCATGTGTTGGATGAGGTGGTGAATGAGGACCTGCCGTTGGCTACTGTGACCCTGATCACGGCTCGCGATAGCCAATTGGTGGCAGGAACCCTCACCAATTCTACCGGTAGAGCTTCACTGAGCGGCATCAGCTCTGGTGATTATCTCCTCATCGTATCTTATGTGGGCTATGAATCGCAGAGCAAAGCGGTTCTTGTTGGCACACTGAACGAATATTATGATCTGGGCAAGGTGATGATGCCACCGGGTGAAAACCTGCTGGAGGAAGTGCTCATCGAAAGTGCAGGGAGCACCGTGGCCACCACGATGGACAAGAAAAGCTTCGCCATCGATGACAACATCTCCCAGGCAGGCGGCTCGGTGATGGATGCCATGCGCAGCCTGCCCGGTGTCACGGTGGACTCCGAAGGCAAGGTGATGCTGCGCGGCAGCGACAAAGTGGCGGTGCTCATTGACGGGCAGCAGTCCAGCCTCACAGGGTTTGGCAATCAAAAGGGCCTGGAAAATATTCCCGTGGCGAACATTGAGCGCATCGAAATCATCAACAATCCTTCGGCGAAATATGACGCCGCCGGACAGGCCGGGGTGATCAACATCATCTACAAGCAGCAAAAGCAGGAAGGCCTGAGCGGAGAAGTAGGATTTACCTACGGAATAGGCGAGCTCACCCAGCGAAAACAAGATTTGCCGTCAGATCTGGGGCATTATTCCCTCAATCCCAAATACATTCCCAGCCTCAGCCTCAACTATAGCAAAGGAAAAGTCAGGGCATTTGTGCAGGGCCAGATCCTCAATCAGCGGAAGCTTCCGAACAACGAATTCACCACCCGAACCTACGACGACGGGCGCGTCATTGCTTCTCAGGTGCCAGAAAACCGCAAGCAGACGCAATACATCCTCAAAGGCGGCCTCGATTTTCTGATCAACGAGCACAACACCCTCAGCCTCTCGGCGCTCTACGACGTGGAAAGCCACGTGGACACGGCCCAGGTGCCCTTTATCAACCTCACGAGCGACGTGAAAACCAGATATTGGCACTGGTCGGAGCATGAATCCACCGGATTTCTCAATTACCGCGCGGATTTCAAGCACCAGTTTCAGCAGCCGGGCCACAGCCTCAACACGAGCCTGCAATACACCCGCGGCTTTGAAGACGAAACCTATTTTCTCACCGACAGCTCCGACATCCTGCGCTACGCGGCCGAGTGCACCAACACTGACATCATCGCGATTGAGCACACGAGCGTGTGGCTGCTCAACTATGTGAAGCCGCTGCCGAGCGGCAGGCTAGAGGCGGGGACCAAGCTCCAGATTCGCCGAATTCCGGTGACCTATGACATCGGTCGGGGAGAAAATTCGGTGATCTATCCCGAGCTCGGCGACGAGTCGCGCTGGGGCGAAGACATCTATGCCGCCTACCTGAACTATATCTGGGAAAAACCCAAATACGAGGTGGAGGCGGGGATGCGAGCCGAACAAACCAACGTGTTTTACACCCTCGATCCGGCCAACATTTACTACAAAAACAACGACGCCTACGACTACTTTCAGCTCTATCCCAACGTGAGATTTACCTTTAAGCTGAATGAAAAAAATGGCTTCTCGGTTTTCTACAACCGCCGGGTAGATCGGCCCGGAGAGGCGGAGTTGCGCGTTTTTCCCAAATATGACGATCCCGAGCTCCTCAAAGTGGGCAATCCCTACCTGAGGCCGCAATTCACCCAAACATCTGAGATCGCCTACCGGAGAAGCTGGACGAGTGGCTCCATTTTCC
>JANQTF010000307.1 GCA_030731845.1 Bacteroidia bacterium
CGGCTTCGCGTGCTTTTGGAAACAACATCCAGTTCACCTTCGACCTCCGCTACCTTCCTGATGAGCGAGGGCCCTACAACTTTGTGACCGCGCAGAACCGGATTGATCCGGCTACCGGAAAGCTCCTTTTCCCGGATCAAAACTGGGCCGGGATCATGCGCGAGATCGACATCAACAATGACTTTGAAGCCACCAACGTCGAGTTCATCGAGTTCTGGTTGATGGATCCTTACATGGATAACCAAACGCATCAAGGTGGTGAATTTTATTTCAACCTGGGGCTGGTGAGCGAAGATGTGCTGCCCGACGAGGCGCTAAGCCGAGAAAATGGTTTGCCAGGGGCTGGTGATCCAGGCAACCTCAGGCCAACCGCCTATGGGCAAGTTGCCATCGGCAACCCCCCTGTGAATGCATTTAGCAATGACCCGCTTGACAGGGTCCTACAAGATATCGGCCTCGACGGATTGAGTTCCGAGGATGAAAGAACCTTTTTCCAGCAAAATTTCCTCAACCAACTTCAAGGCTTCCTCAGCCCAGCGGCTTTCGCACAGTTGGCCGAGGACCCCAGCTCCGACGACTTCATTCACTTTCGGGGCGAAACCTTTGAAAATGCAGGGACCGACGTGTCTATTCTCGATCGCTACCTGAAGTTCAACGGTCCGGAGGGCAACTCGCCTGTCAACGAGCAGCAAGACCAGAACCAAAACTTCACCACAACCGCTACACAGCAACCCGACACCGAAGACCTCAATGGTAATGGTTCGGTGAACTTTGCCGAGCAATACTGGGAATACAAAATCAACCTTCGCCCGGGAGACCTCGTGCCTGGCAAAAATTATATCGTGGACCGTGTGGATACCGTGGTAAATGCCAACAACGTGCCGACTCGGGTAACCTGGTATCAGTTCAGGATTCCGCTGAACACGGGCCGTGCTGTCAACAACATTCCCAACTTCAAGTCGATCAACTTCATGCGGATGTATCTCTCTGGCTTTAAGGAAGAGGTCGTTCTGCGTATGACTGAGTTTCAATTTCTCTCTACCCAGTGGAGAAGATTTGCTGGCGACCTGAGTGCGGAGAATGTGGTGGTTTCTCCCCCGGAGCCTCCTTTTGCTTCCTTTGAGTTGGGTAGCCTTACCATCGAGCAAAATTCAACCAAACTGCCATTTAACTACGTGCTCCCTCCAGGCATTGAGCGGCAGGCACTCAATGGCAATACCGCTGTAGGATTTTTGCAGGATGAGCGCTCTCTCACCATGAAGGCCTGCGGCCTGGAAGACGGCGATGCAAGGGCCATGTTTAGAAATGTGAAGCACGACCTGCGCCAATACGATCGCATGCGCATGTTTGTGCACGCAGAACCCATCGAAGACGGCATTTCTCCCTCCAATTTCGAGGAGCGTGGCGACGCCACCGTGTTCATTCGCCTGGGACTCGACAACGATTTCAACTACTACGAATACGAAATTCCACTGACACCCTCCACACCTGGTCGCCCATCAGACCCCTTCAACGTGTGGCTCGACAGCAACGAATTCGACTTTGAGCTACTCCTGCTGGCCCTGGCCAAAGAAGACCGCAACTCTGCTGGAACCGGACTCATTTACCGCCATGCTTACCGCGACAGCACCATGCCTCCCGGTCACATGATCTATGTAAAAGGAACTCCGAAACTCTCGGATGTGCGCAACATGATGATCGGGGTAAGAAATCCGGTAGATGGCAACCAAGACAAAGTCTGTCTCGAGGTATGGGTAAATGAACTTCGAATCACTAATTTTTCCAGCAAAAAAGGCTACGCAGCCAACTTCAACACCTCCATCACCCTGGCAGACCTCGGACGAATCAACGCAAGCGGAGCCTTCAAAACAGCGGGATTTGGGGCACTGGATCAAAAACTAAGCGACCGATCGCAGGAAGACAGCTATCGCTACGATATATCAGCTAACCTAAACCTCGACAAATTTTTCCCCAAAGACTGGGGCCTCAACCTGCCTGTGTATGCCACCTATGGTGAGCAGGTGATCAATCCCAAATTTGATCCACAGGAGGCAGACGTGAGCACCGAAAGGCTGCTGGAAAACCTTGATCCAGCTGATGCAAAGGTTCAACGCAAGGAAATTCAGGACTATCGGTTGACCAGATCAATCAGCATGAATAACTGGCGCCTCCAGCCCGGTGGGGCTGGAGGTGGTGGTGGTGGTGGCGGTGGCTCTCGTCCAGGCAGCACCGGCGGCAGACCTACCGGAGGCCGTGGAGAAGGCGGCGGCGGCGGTAGCAAAGCCCCCATGCCATGGAGCCCTGGCAATTTCGACTTTACCTATGCCTACAATGAGCAATTTGCCAGAAATGCCATTACTGCCAAGCGTTTCAATACGACCCACCGCGGTGCAGTCAATTATCGCTACAACTTCCCGACAGTGAACCTGCAGCCATTCAAAAACCTAGAAAAGGTACCTGCCTTGAAGCAGCTTTCTATTTCCCCCCTGCCACAGTCATTTACCGCCAGTATGACTGGCAACCGCCAATTTGAAGAGCGTGCCCTCAGGCCCACGAGTGAGTTTGGAGGAGTGGTAGATCCGATTTTCGCCAAGAACTTTATGGTCAACCGGAGCTATAACCTGACCTGGAACCTCATGCGAAGCCTCCAAATCACTTTCAACGCCAACAACGTGTCGAGGGTAGATGAGGTGCAGGGATACTGGGACACCGCCACGCAGCAAGAACGAGATTCTATCGGTCGCCTGATCGACAACCTGATCTACATTGGGAAAAATCCTGCCCTGGGCAAAGACAACCTGGTGAACATTGGCCGAACAACCAATTATCAGCACACCTTCAATGCCATTTATCAACTGCCATTCAGTCAGATAAAACCTCTAAACTGGATCAGCGGAAATGTGAACTACAGCGGGGGATATCAGTGGATGCAAGCACCTGAAGTGAGCCAGGGACTAGGAGGAACGGTAAGCAACAACCAAAATATCCAGGCCAGCGGTCGCCTCGACCTCAACAGCCTCTATCGCAAGTCGAAATGGCTCAAGGACGTGATGGACCAAAGCTTGATCAAGCAGCCAGAGCCCGCACGCCCACCGGGCAGACCAGCTCCGCGACCCGGTGAGCCGATCACCCGCCCACAGCCACCTGTAGCCGAGCAAGACTCTGTGCCAGATCCTTTCAAATACCTGAAAATCATTGGAAAAGAGGTGCTCAAGATTGGACTTTCGGTGAGGTCCATTGACCTCAACTACACCTCGAGCAGCTCCACTACCCTGCCTGGCTACCTGCCAAAAACCGACAACTTTGGTCTGGACTGGGACTACGTGGACACCATGCAGGGGCGCAGAAGCCCGATTTTTGCGCCCACGCCGGGCTTTGTCTTCGGTAGCCAAAAAGACATCAGGGGCCTCGCAGCAGAAAACAGGTGGATCACCCAAGACCCCACCCTCGCCAACGTGTTTCAGCAGATGAACAATGAGCAGTTGACAGGAAGGACCTCGGTCGAACTGTTCAAAGGATTCAGGATCGACCTGAATGCGACCCGCTCCATGAACCAGAATTTCTCGGAATTCTTCCGTTGGGATCCTACAGAAGGGGAATATGGGTCCTTTGACGAATTGCTCAACGGGGCCTTTACCATGTCATACGTCTTTATCGGGACGGCTTTCGAACCCAATGATGTCGAATCCGCAGTATTCGACAAATTCTCCACCAACCGGATCACCATTTCCCGCAGGTTGTCAGAGCAACAATCCTTCACCGACAGCCTCAGCTATGTGGGAATTGTGGATGGTGGATTTGAGAATGGGTATGTAGGCACGTCTCCAGAGGTGTTGATTCCATCTTTGCTTTCTGCTTATGGCGTGCTGGATGAAAACAGGGTGAGCCTATCGCCCTTCCCCAAGATTCCGCTGCCAAACTGGTCGGTAAATTACAACCTGGTGAATGGCCTGCCATTCCTCAAAAAAACCTTCACCGCCCTCACGCTCAAGCATAGCTATCGAGGAACTTACTCCGTGGGCAACTTTAGCAACAACCTTCGCTTTCAAGACTTCAATGGCGATGGAATCGCCGATGCGCCCAGATCGCTGGGAGAAGACAGTCAGGGACGCTTGTTGGAAACCTATGTGTCAAGAGAAAATATCCAGGCGGTGCAAATCTCCGAGCAGTTTGCGCCACTGCTAGGCGTGAACGCTACCTTAAAAAACGGTGCCACCGCTCAGATTGATTACAAGATGGGGCGTCAGCTGACCTTCAATCTCGGCAACCTCCAAATGACCGAGATGCGCAATCAGGACCTCGCTGTGATGTTTGGCTACCGCAAAGACAAGGTCAACATTGTGTTTGACTTTGCCGGCAAGACCATCAACATGCAAAACAGCATGAACTTCAACCTGAGAGCCACCCTCCGTGACACCCGCGAGCGCCTCCGCACCCTGGGACCTACCGGAACGGCTCTTGATCCCGTTCTTCGCTCAGAGTACACGAGAGGAACCCTCAACTTCATTCTCTCCCCTTCGATTGACTACACCGTCAATCGAAGGCTAAATGTGACGGTCTTCTTCGAGAAGAACATCAACAATCCCTACGTTTCCAATGCCTTCCGCACCTCTTTTACGAGTGGTGGTGTGAAGCTGAGGTTTACCCTGTCGAGCTAAGAGTCTGTGATCACAAAAGTATGTAGGGGCCCTCAAAACGCACTCTTTCCGATCTGGGGAGAGTGCGTTTGCGTATGTGGGAGGGATACATAAAACCATTCCTGCCAAAGAATGACGACTCAAGGCCCAGGTAAGATCATACATACCGAATAGTGGACCGATCGGGTTGTTGAAGCTTTTTATCCACCTCCAACAAGCTAGGGATTCACTAAAAGATTATTCAATTTTGTGACGTACCTATCACCTGCTTATGCGCAACCTTAATTATGAAGTTCTGGGACGGCATCATTGATGTGAACGAGATCCCCGCCATTTCGCCTCCAAAAAAACAAGACATCTGGATCATGCGTGGGCTCATTGGTGTGGGCCTGATCACCATGACAGTTTTCGTCGTCTGGTTTTTTAAGGAACGTCATATTGGGAATCCTTTTTTGTTTTGGGCCCTGGCCATTGCTATCGGGTTCAAGCTCCTGAGGACCCTTCATGAGTGGTATCACTATGCTGGGGTGAGCGTGCCAGAGAGACCGGAATCAACCCGGGAATGGACCGTGGATATGTTCACCACCTTTGTGCCTGGAGAGCCTTACTCCATGATCGTGGAAACCCTGACCGCCATGGTCAAGGTGCGATACCCACACACCACCTATTTGTGCGATGAGGGAAATGACCCCTATCTCAAGCAAATTTGCGAAGAGCTTGGAGTGATTCATGTGTATCGGGGAACCAATAAATCGAATGCAAAGGCTGGAAACATCAATTATGCGCTGAAACAGGCCACCGGCGAAATAGCAGTGGTGCTAGACCCAGACCACGTGCCGGCGGAAGAGTTTCTGCATCAGGTGTTGCCTTATTTTGAGCAAGAAGACATCGGCTATGTGCAATCGGTGCAGGCCTATCACAATCGGGACGAGAGCTTCATTGCCAAGGGTGCTGCCGAGCAGACCTACCATTTTTATGGCCCGATGATGATGTCGATGAATACCTATGGCACGGTGCAGGCCATCGGGGCCAACTGCGCCTTTCGCCGATCGGCGCTCGACTCTATCGGTGGCCACGCCGCCGGACTATCCGAAGACATGCACACCGCAATGCAGCTTCATGCCAAGGGCTGGAAATCGACCTATGTGCCCGAGGCACTCACACGCGGGCAAGTGCCTGCCACCCTCAGCGCCTACTATCAGCAGCAGCTCAAGTGGACCCGGGGCTCTCTTGATCTGCTTTTCCACACAGTGCCAAAGCTCGTCAGAAACTTCACATGGCGGCAAGCGCTCCATTATTTCACGCTGCCTCTTTATTTCCTCTTTGGCCTGATCGCACTCATTGATTTGTCTATCCCGATCATTTCGCTATTCACTTCAGAGGTACCTTGGCTGGTGGAGATGGATTTGCTACTGCAATATTCCTTGCCGCTTCTGGCCATTATCCTGGTGATCAGGCAATTTGCCCAGCGGTGGCTCCTTGAGCCTCACGAGCGTGGGATGCACGTGCTGGGAGGAACCCTCATGCTTGGTACCTGGTGGATTTTCCTGATCGGATTTATCTACACCGTGATCGACAAAAAAGTTCCCTACATCCCAACGCCCAAAAATGATGACCCCAAAAATGAGCTTCGCCTCAGCATCCCCAACATAGCGGTCATGATCATTTCGCTGGCTGCGATAGCCTACGGCCTGTCTCGCGACTGGAGCCCTTATATGCTGATGATGGCGGCTTTTGCCATGTCAAATGTATTGATGCTGGGGCTTGTGGTGCTCATGAGCCAGCAAAAAACCATGATGAAAGCCTATCAGGCGTTGTATGGCGGTGCATTTAACCCTTTGCGGGTAAACTGGTATGTATTTCGCCAACGATTTATCTATCAGCCATTGGGAAGTGCCTATATGGGGCTGGCGGTTGTTTTGTTGATCACCTTAGGGGTCACAGCCTTGCCTGCTCTTACCAAATTCGACCCCGAAGACCTGAAGCCACCACGCATAAAAGAATCGGAGGGACGATATGTGGGATTAGGCAGCGCCGAAAAAATCGGGGATATCTCTTCTCAACTTATCTCGATAGACCTCCCCCCAGATCCTGCCACCTGGGCCACGATTCCCACACAGACCACAAGCCTTCCTGTCAGAATTCCCCTGGTGTCGTGGAAGCCATGGGAAACCGATTCCTTGCCCAATGGCCAGTGGGCGAGCTACCAATCCATTGCAGAAGGAAACTGGGATGAGGTGTTTCTTCAAGGGTTTGAGGCACTCAACAGCCTCGGACTGCCTGTATATGTGGTGTTTGCGCCTGATCCCGACCGAATGAGGAAGGGCTGGACAGAGCTGCCAGAAAATGCTCCCAAATACTACCTGCTTGCCTGGCAGCATCTGCGAAGCATGGCGCAAGCCGAAGGTCTGTATCAGCTCGTTTGGTTTCAGCAGGTATTTGGCAATGAAGCCATGTCGCGTTACCTCTCCAAAGGAAAATATGCGGATGTAATCGCACTTTCGGGTGCCGCATCTGCGCCGGACGAAGTCTCTTTTGAAGGCAGGCTGCAAATCTTCCATCGCTTGTTTGGCCAGGATCCTACCTGGATCATGGATTTACAGCCAGGCAAGGACGCTGAGCTTGTTGTTGCCATGCTCGATCAGCAGACCCTGCAAGGTGTTAGTTGGAGTGGCGAGACAGCCATGGAAGAAAAAACGTGGAAGGATTATTTTTCTGACAAACATGCAGCCCCACGCCCACCCTTGGTAGCAGCCACCGCCGAAGGTGACCTTCATTTACCACTCGTCAAAACGTCAACGGCCACCGCTACCAAACGCTTGGTAGAAGTTTCGGAGGACACCTATTCTTTGGTAGTAAATGGAGAGCCATTTTACATCAAAGGCATTGCCTACAATCCCTCGCACGATTGGCGGGATGGATTTTATCCCCTCACCCGACCAGTATTAGAGGCTGATTTCCACAAAATAAAAGCCCTGGGAGCCAATACCATCAGGCGCTATAGCCCAAGGATTTATGACTACAACCTGTTGCAAATTGCGGAAGAGCAAGAGCTCAAGGTGCTCTATGGCTTCTGGTTTGACCCAGAGGTGGACTATTTCCGCGATGTGGCCCAGGTGAAAAAATATAAACGCGAGGTGATCGACCGGGTGAAAGAGCTCAAAGATCGCAAAGCTGTGCTCGCATGGGGGGTCGGCAATGAGACCTGGGGGCTACTCAAGCATCATTTCCGAAAAACCTATTTGCCAACCGTGCGCATGGCCTATCTTCAGATGATCGAGGAAATTGTAGCAGAAATCCAGGAAATCGATCCGGCACGTCCCGTTTTTTCCAGTCTTGAGCACTCCGAGGATCTTCCCATGGGGCTCGCCTCTTATCGAGATCGGGTTCCATCTCTGGATTTCATTTCAGTGAATTCTTATTACGAAGGGCAACTCAAAGATCTTGATTCTCTGTGTGCTGCTCACTACCCCGACAAGCCCTACCTCGTGTCTGAGTTTGGACCAGAAGGCTATTGGGACCCCCGCTTCACTGCATTCAACGCGCTTGAGATGCCGCTTGAGCCTAGTTCCTATGAAAAAGCCGCTTCCTATCACGAGGACTGGACCCAATATGTGCTTCCCCACGCTGGAAAAAATCTTGGAGGCGTAGCATTCTGCTGGATGGATAGAATGGAAGAAACCCTGACCTGGTTTGGTCTCACTGACAGTAAGGGCCGGATCAGGCCAGCTTACTACGCCCTGAAAAGTGCCTGGGCCGGGCAGGAGGAGTGGAGCTTCCCAGTACCGGAGGTGTTTCTGCCACAGACACAATACCCCTATGAAGGATTTGTGCTTCAGGGCACCATGGCGGAAAAATCCTTATCTGGCCTGAATGTGGAGTGGGAAGTGAGAGAGGATCACATCCTTGCCCCGATTGAAGGGATCGAATATGGAGCCGGAAGCCTGCGCGCATGGCTTCCCGGTGATCAGCTCACACACGAGAAAGCCTACAGGGTCTATCTCACCCTCGTAGATTCCACCGGCACGTTTTCCACCTCCGCTTCATTGCCCATTTACTACCCATGACAAGCATCTTATCCTTCAAGGCCTTCTCCCCTCAACATCGCTTGCTACATAGATTTGCCGCGCTGCTGCTCCTTTGCTTGTTAGGGGCTTGCAGTTCTGAAAACGGAAAAAATACCTGGAAAACAGCGATAACCGGGACAGGTGTAGAAATCCTGCAAACGGAAAACGGCTTCCAACTTTTTCGCGAAGGCAAGCCCTTTGTGATCAAGGGGGCATCGGGCTACCTCTACTGGGAAGAACTGGCCCGGCAGGGGGCCAATACCGCCAGAACCTATGACAGCTTTCGGCTCGACAGCCTGCTCGACCATGCCGATACCCTCGGCCTCGCCGTTATCGCCGGGATGGATGTGCCCAAGATCAGGGACGGATTCGATTTCAGCAGACAGGAAGCCACTGATGCACTCACCGATTCCCTGCTTCAAACTGTGAAGCAATATAAAAATCATCCTGCTCTCCTTTGCTGGGCACTGGGAAACGAGGTGAATCTCCTGCACTTTGACAACAAGGATTACTGGACATGGACCAACCAAATGGTGCAAGCCATTCATGCCGCAGATCCTGCTCATCCTGTGATTGTGAGTGTGAATGAACGAAGGAGAAACTACGAATTGGCCCAAAAACTGGCACCCTCAATAGACATTCTCGGGGTCAATGTATTTGCCAATATGGAGCAAATGATCGGTGATCTGGACGCGGAAGATACCTGGAGAGGCCCTCTTCTTGTCACAGAATGGAGCCCCATTGGGTATTGGGAGGCCGAGAGAACCCAATGGAATGCCCCGGTAGAATCCAGTGACCTGAAAAAAGCAGCCCTCTATGAATGGTATTATCAGACCTATCTCTCTGAGCAAAACCCTCGCTTGCTGGGTTCGCTTGTATTTTATTGGGGGCAAAAATTGGAGCGCACCGATACCTGGTTCAGCCTTTTTTCCATTGAAAGTGAAAAAACAGCCGTAGTGGACGCCATGGGGAAAGTATGGGGAGCCCCCCAACCAGACAATCATGCTCCAACCGTAGGAGCCCTCTTTTTTGATGGACCGGAAGTTGCCCGCGATGTCTTCCTGCCGGCAGGAGATCAAGTCAGGGTGCAGGCTTTTCCAGAAGACCTTGATGGAGACGAGATCGTGCTGACCTGGGAGATTTTACCCGAAGGCGATTATATGTATATCACTGGCGGAGATGCGGAAATCAGGCCTGAGCCCGTGGAGACGGAAATAGCTACAGAAGGGAATTTTGCCAGCTTTCAGGTCCCTGAAAAAACAGGAGCCTATCGAATCTTCGCTTACGCCAGAGACGCAAAAGGAGGCTTTGGCTATCACAACCTCCCTTTTTATGTGGTCAATAAATAATCTCGTCCGCTATTCAGATACCCACGACACTTTTTCGGACCAGTCAACGACGCGGCGCCCGGGAGGAATGATGCCTGTGGGCACGCCGAGATAGAAAAATCCCAGACATTTGTCTTGTGGCCCGAGCCCAAGCCATTCTCTCAACGCATCGCGATAGGTGAACCCTCCGGTGCTCCAATAGCCACCAAGCCCGAGGGCCGTGGTCATGAGCCACATATTTTGGACCGCACAGGCCACCGCTTCAATCTCCTCGATTTCGGGGATGTTGGCGTTGCTACCGCGCTTCATGCAGATCGCTATTACATGGGCGGCTTCTGTGGGGCGGCTGGCGAGGCTGTCGTATTTGGCCTGCTGAAACAGCTCGGGAGGCGTTTCGCTCTGGTAAATATCTGCCTGTGCTTTGCCAAGGCGTGCACGCGCATCGCCCGAAAACACCTGAAAAAACCAGGGCTCCGTGCGCCCATGATTGGGCGCCCAATGCGCCGCTTCGATGAGCTTCCCCACCATGTCGAGGGGGATATCATCGCCAGAATACTGTTTCGGATACACAGAGCGACGGCTCAGAATGAGGTCGCGCAAAGCTTCAGCAGAAAAGGTGTCAATGGCCATATCACAGAATTGAGCGTGAAGTTGGCTGATTTTTCTCAAGAATCCTGAAGTTGAGGAACAAATCAGGCCAAAGTTCTGTTCAACATTCTGATTGATCTTTATCCAATGAAACATCGCATCCTCACAATTCTCCCCTGTTTCCTTTTCCTCTTGTCAATTTCTCCCCTCATGGCACAAACAGACAGCCTATCAGCATCGGTTCATTCCTTCACCATGACTTCGCTCCAGGGCGAGGAAGTGTCTCTGGGCGACTACGCCGGAAAGGTAGTGGTGATTGTGAATGTGGCCTCTAAATGTGGGCTCACGCCGCAGTATGAAGACCTTCAGCGCTTCTACACCGAGTATGCAGATCGTGGGGTCGTGGTGCTTGGCTTTCCTGCCAATAATTTTGCCGGACAAGAGCCCGGTACCAACGAGGAGATCGCACAGTTTTGCAGCGCCAATTATGGCGTTTCCTTCCCGATGTTTTCCAAAATATCTGTCAAAGGCAAAGAGCAGCACCCGCTCTATCAATTTCTCGAAGAAGCCACAGGCGAAAAACCCGGCTGGAATTTTCACAAATACCTCATTAACCAGGAAGGTCAGGTCGTTGCCTCCATTTCTCCCCAAACCGGCATCTACGACCCCAAAGTGATGGCCATGCTCAAAGAGCTGGGGATTGAGTAATACTGGACTCTAGCTCTCACGAGCCGGATTCATGACTTCGAATAAAACATACCACAGAATAAGGATTACTGCGCCTCTCTTTTTGTGGACAGGGTGTACTTTCTTCCAACCACGGATTACTCAGATTTTCACAGATTTTTCTATATGTAAAATGAGGAATTTGTGATGCCCTTTCTTTCAACCACAGATTACTCAAATCTACTCCGTGTTAATCTGTGAAATCTGTGGTGTACTTTCTTTCGACCATTGATACCATCCTGAAAGTATTCAAGGCACTCAACGCGGACATCAGCTTCCGCATCAAACTGGAGGATCAGTTTCTCTCCCTTCCCTGAGCCGGACTCACTCCAGTCCATACCACCACCCCCAAAGCCAGGCGGCTTTGCCGCTGAGGACAGAGCTTTCGCTGAGCGAGGACCAGCTCGTTTCGGGAAGTTCTTCTTCCATCTGCTCGCCGTTGGGTCGGGTGAGAATCACCCGATATCGAGCAGCTCGCTCCCCTTCTTTCACATCGGCCATGCCGTTGTAGCGCGAAGGATCAGGCCACTGTGGCTCGTGGTCTTGTCCGCTGCTAGTGAGCAGATAGTCTTTGCGGGCTACCCATTCCCACAATTTGTAGCGATACTTGGTGGCATACACGGGCACCTGATCGTAGATTTCTTCCTGATATTCCACCTGCCGGCTTTCATACACGGGCTCGTTGCAATATTGCGTTTCGAAGTAGCCGTTTCCCTTGTCGATGGTGCCGCAGGCCACACGACGAGAGCCTGTCTGCACCCGCTCGGTGCGCGTGCGGGTCTCGTAGCCCCTGAATACTTTGTTGTAGTGGTGAATGTCCTGAAAAGAACTCACTTCAAATGCACCCGCAGGTGTACTCCAATCCTCGTGGGCCACGGCCTCTTTGTGTAGCATTTGAATGCTGCGCTCCCAGCGAAAGCCATCTACCTGCACCTCCACAGTGCGCGGGATCGCGCCACCACCTACCACCGCAGCTATGAGCAGGAGAATAGGCAGAAAAAAGCTGCGCTTTTTCCGGGGTTTATTCCGCTCGATTTCTTCTGGGTGAAGGGTGCGCTTGCGGGTTTCGGGCGAAACGGGAATTTCCTGCTGCGAATATCGGCGCTCTTGCAGCGCCACATCCTCGCTTTCTTCGTCGCGAGGATTTCCGCAGGATTGGCAAGTGTCTTGTGAAGCTTTATTTTGACCGTGACAATGGCCACAGATCCAGTCGGCACCGGCCCGTGCCGCGCGAATACTCGCTTCATCCCGAAGCTCCTCAGCATCTGAGGGCAGATAAAAGCGTACGTCGCGAGGGCGGCTCGCACCACAGTTTGGGCACCGGGTCTCTGGTCCCAGCACGCCACGCTGCCCACAACTAGGGCAATCCCACCTTCCGATTTTGACCGCCATTGTCTTTTCTAGTAGTTCAGCCAAAAGATACAGAATTGCCCGTCAGGAGAAAACTGAGGAGGGGAAATTGTTGAATGAGGGAATGGGTGAAAGAAAGAAAGAAAGAATCGCACCTTATACCTTTATTCCCATTATACCCTAATTCCCCATCAACCCATCCCCTTCACCTCCAAACATACCAAGAGCCAGAGGCTACAACCCTGTCTGAGTGGCAGCTTCTGGCTCTGTATCAAAGTTCCAAAGGAATTTCTCAGGCATTCTCTACCTGGGCCTCGTAGTCGGCGGCGCTCAGCAGTGCAGACCTGTCAGCACCTTCGCTGATCTGCACCTTGATCATCCAACCTGAGCCGTAAGGTTCTTCATTTACAAACTGTGGATCGTCTTCCAGTGCGGCATTCACCTCCAGGATGGTGCCTGTAATCGGCATAAAGAGATCAGAAACAGTTTTAACCGCCTCTACTGAGCCAAATACGTCGTTGGCTTCGACCTCATCGCCCACCGTTTCAATGTCCACGTACACAATGTCTCCCAATTGAGACTGTGCAAAATCGGTAATACCAATCACCGCAATGTCTCCTTCAATTCTTACCCATTCGTGCTCGCTGGTATAAAGAAGGTCCTGTGGAATGTTCATGTGACTTAAAATTGAAGGGGAATCCTTGATAAAAATTATGTGTCTGCTACTTTTCAAAGATAACTCACCCTCGGGTAAGCTATCTGAAGAAAACACAGCGAAATCTACAAAGTTTTTTGAGCCCCTGCACGAAACTCCTCAAGGAGAATATGCGCCTTATGAACAAATTCCTGCATATTCACAGAAAGCATCGCCTCCTCTTCCACCCATTCCCGGTTTTGCCTGGCGGAATGAGCCTTCCATTGATCCAGGCTTTCCCAAATTTCTTTGATAGAAAGTGCCAAATTATCAGGGGTAAATGGCTGCACGACCCGCCCATGCAACCCGTCCTGCATCACTTCTCTCGTGGCGGGGGTGTCATTTACCACTGGAATCGCCCCGATATAGCGCCCTTCGCTCAAGGCATTGGAATATCCGTCATAAACAGGAGCCGAGACAAACACGTCGGTAAAATTCCACAACAAGCACATGTCTTCGCGGGGAATCACCTCTCTGATGAGTGAAAACTGAGGAAACGCGCTTTCGAGCGCCTTTGCCTCGCGGTCCATGGCCACGGGCACCGCATAGCCTGCGCTTAGCATGATCACACGTGTGTGGCCAAGTGCACCGCTTCGCAGCAGCATAGCAAATGCTTCCAAAATGATATCGCCCTGATAAATGGGCTTGATGCCACGAGGGCTGAGCAAGAGCCCTTGCCCGGGTGCGAGGCCATAGGTCTGCCGAATTCTTTGCTCCTGCTCCTCGCTCATCTCAAATAATGCGGGTTCAACGCCCCAACGGTTGAGATATGACTTGTGTGCTGGCACAGCAAACCATTGCCGCATGGCATCCACGAGCACGCGATTATCGCCGCTCACCATATCGGCAGCATGCAGAGCCTTGAAGACTTCTCTGCGAAATAGCCATTGCTTGAGTGGGTATTGGAGTCGCTCTTTCCAGGTGGCTTTCCCACTCAGGCTCCGGCTCCACAGCCGCTCAGGGGCCACTTCTTCTCCATCTCTGGGCGAATACTCCAAAATATCGGCTCCCATGGCCACGGCCATGATCGGGTGCAGGCCCGCACGCCGCGCCCAAACGCCAAATGGCGTCACGTCAATGGGATTCACGATATCGATTCTGTGGGCCAGGAGCGCCTCTCTCAATCTGTCGCCGCTACTCAGGTAGCTAAAGTAGCTGAGCTTGCCACGCCAGCTGAGTCTCGGCTTCACCTGCACACAGGGCACGTGGGGCAACTGATACTCAGAAAAACTGAATACCGTTACTTTCAGCCCAAGTGCCAGCAGGGCGCTTGTCCATTTACGGGTATGAAAACTATCGGGCTCAGCAAGTACAGCGATGTGCATGGAAGAGGTCTGAGCGACAAAACTAAGAGATTTGCCTTTCGGAAACGATCAAGATTTCATAATCTCTGACAAGCAGGGATTCATTGTCCAAGCTAAAAATTCTTACCCAAGGACATCATGATCATCGGACTGGTCAGGGTCTGATCGTCGATGCCCCAAGCCATGTCTCCGCGCAGTGAATAACTGAGAATATTCATCCGAACCCCCGACCCAAATCCCATGAGAAACGGGCTTTTGAGAGTCTGAAGCTGCACCGTCACGTTGCCCGAGGTGACTACGCGGGTGTCGGTGGGCTTTTTCTGGCTAAAGGGGTTTCCTTCTGTCCACACAGCACCCAAATCAAAGAACGGAATGAATTCGAGGCTATAGAGAGAATTTGAGTTGAGTCCGTGGCGCATCATGCGCGAGATGGGAAATCTGATTTCGAAGTTTCCAGCAAGATATCGAGATCCATCTCTGGCAATGGGTCGGAAACCACGCACTGCGGTCACAAACTCCTGATACTGGAAGCTATAGAGGCTCGTGTCAACAGAATTGGAGGCTACGGAGTTTTGCTCGGTGTTTTGCAGGTTAAATACCAGAAGCTGATCATTCACACCCCCGAGATAATACTGGTTCACGGTATTAGGCAGGGTAAAGGAAGCTCCCAGACGCGAGGCAAACACAATTTTCTTGTAGAGAGGCACGTATTTCTTCACCTCACCCTGGAGGCGGTGAAAAGCAAATTGCTGATTCGTAAGAGAATAATAGCTATCCCAGCCGAGTCGGCCCTCCCAGCCTGCATAGCGGTATTTGCCCTGATACTTCACCTGATTGTGAACGAGCTTGGCGCCTGCGTGGAGCATTTGCCCCGATTCATCGAGCAGCGACTGCCTGCGAACCTGCTGGTCTATCCGGCTGAGATAGTGCCACCCGACCTTCATATCGAGCAGGGTGGATGCGCTGATCGGCACCAGCATTCCGCCAGATATTCTTGTTTGCGAGTAATTGAACAGGAGGGAATCGGACAAGAGCTGGGTTTGGTGCCGAAACTGCCTGTTCATGTAACTTGCTTCCCCATACCAATCGATTTTCCCGGGCTGATAGGTATAGCGAAGGGTAGAAAACGTGTTGCGGGGAAAAGGCTGTAGGGAAAACTGAATGTTATGCCGATTGAGAACATCAGAAAACCCTACCCCGAGGTTGAGTCCAAGCTTGGCGAGGGGGTCGTAGCTAAATCCAAGTTGGAGATAGTCGGCAGAAAATCCTCCGCGAGCGGGTGAAGCACTGCTTACCTCTAGCTTATCAAGGTCAGGCGCGGGCTGGGTGACTCGGGCGCTTGATCCAGTGGACCAGCGGCGAGGCTGTGTTGGGGATCCCGAAGAAGGATTGTCGGGGTTGGCAGGGGTAGGTCGCTTAATATCGTAAGGCTGATCTTCTTCGTCGAAGATATAGTATCGCACTGGCTCCGACTTTTTAGGCGCCTCTTCAGTTTTGGGTGAATCAACAACCTGAGCAGGATCTGGAGCAGGAGGCAATACGGGTTCTGGTTCTGCTAGTTGTGCAGCGAGGGTTTCAGCTTTTCGCTTTTTACGCTCCTTTGCCTGAAAAGAGGCAATCTGCTCCAACCTCAGCAGGGTAAGCTCAGGGGTAGCGGGCGCAGTGAGCAAGGCTGTTTCCATTCGAAAAAGGTGCATTTTCCCCTCATAGGGTGAGGCCAGGAGCACCGTCTCGTCGTCTCCAGACCAGGCGTTGAGGCCTAGGTCCACATTCGATACTGCTTCCCGATCTTTGAGAAAAATATTGAGCCCATGAAGGTTCCAGATTCCTGATTCGTCTGTGAGAAACTTCAGCAGGAAACTGGTCGTAGCAACCGGGTTTCGCTCATTGCTAAAGGAGGTCTTGGTGAGTCGTTCAAACGCGCCTCCGTTTTCGGCAGATCTGCTGTATATGTCAAAGGTAGATTCTGTCAAGAGCCAGGGTGAGGCCTGATCATGGTGGCTGCTGTCGCGGTTGCTGGAAAAAAACAGGAGTTGATCATCCAGGCTCCAGGATGGGTCGAGATCATCAAAGTTGTCATCTGTGATGGCTTTGAAAGCGGCTTCACCGGCACGGGTGCTATACAAGTCAATTTTTCCTTCGCGCAAGACAGAGGCGACAATACTTTTGCCATCATGGGACCATGCAAGGTCCCAAATGGCTCTATCAGAGGCATCTAGTGCCTGGGACTCTATCTCGCCTTGTCCGGGCGAGAAATAGACCAACGCATTGGCTCCTTTGGGTGAATACATCACCGTCACCAACTGACCGCCAGTTGGGCTCCAGCTGATGGGGATTTCAGGGAGCTCCAGGTGAAAATAATTGGCGGAACGCAGTCCCATTTTCAAGGGAGTTGCTTCCCAATTTCTGTTTTCGGGGTTATAGAGGAATAACTTGAGCAGCCCTTCCTTAGTCATCCAGGCGGCGATTTGCCCACTCATCTTATTCCAGGCAAAGCTATTGAGCTCATATCCAGCTGGCAGGGTGAGGTCATCAATATCGCTCCATTCGGAGAGGTTCACGCGGCGCTGCCGCTGTGTGTTGGCTCGTGTGACCACATAGTCGCGCCACCGTGAGGTGACTGTGTTGAGCGTAATGCCCAGCACCGAGACGATCCCCGACTCGATCGAGTTGGAAATATTCATCAGATACACGATCTCCGATAGCTTTTGCTCCCCATATTCATGGGCGATAAAGTACCAGATTGATTTTCTAACTGTACGGTTCAATTGCCCCTCCCCTTCGAGGGCGAGATCGAGCAGTTCTGAGCTACTGAGGCTATTCACCCACATTTCATCCGTAAAGGTCCAGCCTTCAGATACATAGGCCTCCAAGCCTTCGGAAAACCATGCCGCGTCGTGCAAGAGCAGTTTGGTTTGGATGGTGCCTCCTACCCGATTTCCAAAGGCAAATTCCTGGAGAACGGCAGTGGTCACCTCTTTCTTCACATTCTGATAAAGGCCTTCGGTAGTACCGGGATGCACTACCACGCCACGCAGGGTGGGCAAGGAAAATAGTCCGGGTGACTCCTCTGGCTTGGACAGTTGCAGGTTGGAATATAAAAGATCCACGGCCTGTGGAAAATAAATCAATGTGTAGCGCCCCTCAGGCCTCACATCAAAAAGCGCAAGGGCTTCATGTCGTGCCTTTTCGGCAAACTTGGCTACAATTTGAGCAGAGATCTCGTCTGGAGCCTGATGATACACATCAAAATGGTTCGTGGAAACCATCTGCCAATTGGCAGATTGAGCGTTGGGCTGAAATGACTGACCGACCAAGACGGTTGGCAGCATCAATAAGGCGCTCAGAAAGGTGCGCAGATTCATAGAAGAAGAGGTTTCAACATCCGGGGGCAGATCGCGGGAAGGTCAGGTTTACTAACGAAGAATCTGCCTATCTGGTTTAAGCATAGAATGTACGCAAAATCTTGCGGTCTCCCACATGGATTTCAAGAGAAACTTACGTTGGGCGAAAAGCCTTGAACTGGGTAATCCTAAGTTCCTCAGGTACTTCTGCACCTTCCAAGATGTGAGCTGTCATGAGCCTGCTGCAATACGGGGCTGCAAGCATGCCTTTGGTCCCAAATCCGCTGAGGGTGTAGAGAAATGGCCACTGCGGATGGCTGCCGAGAATCGGCCTGCGATTGGGCGTGGTGGGCCGAATGCCAGCCCGATGACCTACCACCTTGTAGGGCACTTTGAGCACGAGCCTCAACTGCTCCTCGATCTGCGCCCTTCCAGCCTCCGTTGGGCCCGGATCATCAAATAGATGCTCATAGGTGGAGCCCACGATCCACCTGCCAGATTCGCCCGGCACCATATATACTTTTTTCGTGATTACAAATGGCAGCTGATCAAGTCCCTCTGATTCGATCTCCAGAATTTCCCCTTTATTCGGCTGAACAGGAAGTTTCTCAAACCAGGGATTCTGCCGGATTCGATACCCTTCACAACAAATCATCTGATCAAAGCCCAAAGGCTCGCCTTTCCAGGTCAGCGTCTTTTGGCCCATGTTGATCTGATCATAGGGAATGCTGCCCTGCAAAACCACTCCCCCATTCGACCTGAAAATATCCTGCAGTCGGTCAATGAGGCCTCCAATATTCACCCAGCCACAAGGCAGGATTCTAATCCCGCCGAGCGGATTGTGAATCACCTCAGGAAAGAGCGGGCGCTCCTCAAATTTCACCAACTGATGATACGCTGGCTCAGCCGACCAACCGCTCCATTGGTTATATTCTTCCACATCTTTGAAAGGCCGATAGATGTGAATGGGGTGAATAAACTGCGATACGCCCTGAAAAAAAGGGTCCTTCAGCACGGCATCGAGCTCTGCGAGCAAGGTTTCGGCTTTCCAGGTTTTGGAGCCAAATCTCCCGGTGATTACATTGTAGAGCCCTGCAGCTACGCGCGAGGCACTCATCGGGGCCCGATCATCAATCAAGGTGACGTGGCAGCCTTGTCGAAGGAGTCTGCAGGCCAGGAAGCTTCCGGCCAGGCCAGCGCCAAGCACAATCACTTGTCTCATGGCCGATCCGTTTTCTGCGTAACAAGCGCCAAAAGGACCTCGGCAGCGCGAGCCGAGGCGCCAGATTCTCCGAGCTTCTGCCGCAAGGCATCGTAGTCCTGGGCAAGCTTCGCCTGTCTTTCGGATGTCAGGAGGGCTTCGACCTCCGCGCAGAGGCGCGCTTCGGTGAAGTCATGCTGGATCAATTCTGTCACCGCTTCCCACCCCAGAATCAGGTTGACCAGCGAAATGAAAGGCACCTTCACCAGCCGCTTCCCGATGGCAAAGGAAATGGGAGAGCCTTTATAGCACACCACTTCCGGCACCCCAAACAAGGCGGTTTCCAGAGTAGCCGTGCCGGAGGTCACTGCCGCCGCAGATGCCTGCGCCAGCAATTCATAGGTGCGGTTCATCCAAATTTCTACCCGGGCATTGCCGACGATTGCTTCATAAAATGCCCTTGGCTGAGAAGGCGCTCCCGCCACCACAAATTGATGATCCGGAAACTTTTCTATCAGGCTCAGCATGACAGGCAGCATTCGCTGAATTTCCTGCCTACGCGAGCCCGGAAGCAGCGCAATGGTAGGTGGAGTGGGGCTTGTCTTGGTGATTTCGCCGATAGCATCGAGCAATGGGTGGCCAACAAATTCTACCTCTACTTCCTCTTTTTCATAAAACTCCTTCTCAAATGGAAGGATGACAAACATACGGTCCACATACTTGCGAACCAGCTTCACACGTCCTTTTTTCCAGGCCCAAAGCTGGGGCGAAATGTAGTAGTAAACCGGAATGCCCAGGGAGCGAAAAAAGGGAGCCAATCTCAGGTTGAAGGCGGGATAATCCACCAATACCACGGCATCAGGATGCCAGGCAGCTGCGTCTTTCTTAATCCGCTGAAAGAGTTCCCGGATTTGACCGAGGTTTTTCAGCACCTCCAGAAATCCCATGAAATTCCCTTCGGAAAGGTGGGCCACAAGGTGACAGCCAGCAGCTTGCATCTGATTGCCGCCCATGCCCCTCACGAGCAGGTCAGGCTGGCGCTGCATCAGCTGCCGCAGGAGGTTTGCGGCGTGTAAGTCACCAGAATCTTCCCCAGAAATGATATAGAGCTTTTTTAGCTCTTTAGGGCTAGCCATTTCTCGCAGGTTAGTTTATAACGGATGTACTGAAGCTCTTGCTGCGAAGCCCAATCTGGCCCCTGCACAAATCCGCCCTTTTCAAACCCAATTGCTCGGAGAAGGTTTTGAGAAGGGGAATTGGTTTGGGCGCATTGTGCCTGCACCTCTTTCATGTTCATCGCTTCAAATCCGTGAGTGAGCAGGGCCTTGCAGGCTTTTCTCATCCATCCTTGTCCATGTTTGTCCTGATCGAGCCAATATCCCAAACTGGCTTTTTGCCTGAGCGGATCGATGTGCACAAAGCTGACCATGCCGCTCAGTTCTTCACCGATCCAAATGCCGAGATTGAGAGAGATGCCTTCCCGGGCTTGCTCCTGATGCTTGGTAATGCTCAGCCGGGCATCCATCTCGCCGTTATAGCTATGCACCCAGGGCAAAAAAGGCGCGAGAAGATCCCTGTTTTTGCTCACAAGGCGCGCCATTTCGGCAGCATGATGTGCTTCCCGCAGGGCCAAATGACCTTCAGTGCCAAGCATCAGCTTCATGAGGCAGGCAGTTCCCATGGCCATTCGGTGAGAGCAGGCAATTGGTGGTGAGCGGTGAGGTCGTGGCTCATGGGCGTAATGGACACGTAGCCTTCTGCGAGGGCGTGCTCATCGGTATCCACGCCTTTATCTTGAAGGATAAATTTTCCGGTCAACCAGTAATATTTCCGACCATAGGGATCTGTGCGTTCATCAAACTCTTCCATCCATCGCCCCATGGCTTGACGGGTAATTCTGATGCCTTTTATTTTCTCGATCGGCAGATATGGGATGTTCACGTTGAGGCATTGTCCTGGGAGCAGCTTGCTGGTGAGGGCATGCTCAATCACTGTTTTGGCCACGATTTTGGCGGCACTCATGTCCCCTTCGTGAGGAAAGTGGCAAAGGGAAAAGCCAATGGCTGGCAATCCCTGTAGGGCACCTTCACGCGCAGCAGAGAGAGTTCCACTGTAGATGGCGCTAACCGAAGAGTTGGCGCCGTGATTGATTCCGGAGAGAATCAGGTCCGGCTGGGTCTTCATCACCACACCGGTGGCGATTTTCACACAATCGGCGGGGGTGCCGCTCACTGCATGGCCAATGAGGCCACCGGGAAGTTCTTCTTGATAAATGCGTAGGGGCTTGCCAATGCTGATGGCATGGCCCATGGCACTCTGCGCGCTGTTGGGCGCAACCACAGTAGTTTCTCCCAGTTCACGGGCCACTTCCAGAAGGGCCATGATGCCGGGGGCGTGGATGCCGTCGTCATTGGAGATCAAAAAATGCGGGCGCTTTGCCATATTGAGGGAGCTGTATTGGGCGAATGTCAGAGAATAAAAAAAGTGATTTACCACAGATCGTGAACCGAAGGCCTCACAAACTTGTCATACACAGCCTGGGCATCGCGCATGGCCATTTCTGGCAGTGCTGGCAAAGCCGATGCCTGCACGTTGGAGGCGACATGCTCCGGGCTGCTGGCGCCGGGAATCACGCAGGAAATGGCTTCGTGCATCAAAATCCACTGGAGAGCGTGCTGCACAAGAAAGTCTTCGCCAAAGAGGCGCTTGTATTCCTTGACCGCCCGCAATCCCTGCGCGTAGGGTACACCTGAAAATGTTTCTCCTTTATCAAATGCCTCGCCCTCGCGGTTGAAGTGGCGGTGATCTTCTTCGCCAAATACAGTCTCGGCTGAAAATTTTCCGGTGAGCAAGCCACTTGCGAGTGGCACGCGGGCAATGATGCCGACATTGGCATTTTTAGCAGCGGGGAAGAAGACTTCCGCTGGCTTGAGCCTCATGAGATTGAAAATAATCTGTACCGTGGCCACCCCGGGATACTCAATCGCTTTGAGCGCTTCGTCCACGGTCTCTACGCTTACACCATACTGGCGAATTTTTCCCTGAGCCCGCAGGTCATCCATCACGCCAAAGACTTCGGCGTGATCATAGACCGCCGAAGGCGGACAATGCAGTTGCACCAGATCAATGGCATCGCGATTCATGTTCTGAAGAGCTTCCTCCACGAATCTGGTCAGGTTCTCGCGGTTGTAGCCTTCGGCGGTATGAGGATGAAGTCGGCGTCCGATTTTTGTGGCAACAATCACACGCTCCGTGCGGCTTTTCACTACTTTTGCTACGATGTTTTCGCTGAGTCCACCACTATACACATCAGCGGTGTCGATGAAATTCACCCCTGAATCTATGGCTTTGTGGATGATGCGCTCTGCGAGGGATGCGTCGAAATCGGAGCCCCATTTGCCGCCAATCTGCCAGGCACCCAGTGAGACTTCGGAGACTTTCCATCCGGTTTTTCCAAGCGTGCGATATTTCATTGTGGTATAAATGACTTGTCTGAATAGGTGCGACAAGTTACGCCAAAGCCAGCGGGAATGCCAAGCGGCAGGTCCCTCTTACAAGCGATAATAGAGGGTGAGTCCTGGAGAAAAAGGAGTAAAGGAAAAAAAGGTCCTCCCATTTAACCCGCTGAATCCTTGAGTTTGGTTCGTATTGTAAAAATACCCCAGCCTCAAGGGGGTGAAATCTACTGCCAAATGACGGGTGAGCAAGACCGTGATGCCTCCGGCTCCCGCGAGGCTATATTCCTGACTGCGAGATTCCTGCACATTGACATTGGCCGGGGGATCAAAGGCACGCGCCCGGCTGTAGGCAAATCCGCCTGAGAGTGTAGCCTGACCAAAGAGGTAAAAGTTTGCATTCAACGGATAATAATACCGCAAGCCCGGAACCAATGCCACCCGCCATGTGAGATTTTCTCTTCGAGATGCCTGAAAAGCAAAATCTGTGGAAGAGGATGCGTAGGATAGCCCAACCGACATGATAAATGCCATTCTATCACTTAAAAACACATGTGTCTGAGGAGAAAAATTGGCCCCCAGATCGCGTCGCGAGTTTTCGAATGGAATCTGAGACGCCGACTGATTCAGCGACAGGCTACCCCCGATCCACCACTGCCCGATGGTCATGGGAGCGGGATCTGAGAAGAGTTGAGAAAAGGCAGAGATGGGACAAAGAATACCCAGAAGGAGGAAAATAGATTTCATAATCAGCAAGTGTTTGTTGTCTGCTAATGGGCTTCCTCGGCCTTTATTGGTTGTGCCATCCGAAAAAAAATGGTTAAATCCGAGCTATTAAATCAGTGCTCGGGCCTTGATTTCGAGGTACTTGTTGATCGTATTGACGGTAAGATTTTGAGGTGGCGTGAGAATACTCTGGATACCATATTGAGCCAACTCTTTCACAATCAGCTTTTTGTCGAGCGCAAATTGCTCTCCAACTGCTTTGATATAGATCTCTTCTGTATTTGCTGGCTGTGTGGACAGGAGTTCTTTCAGTTCTGTATTTTCAAATAACACGACGATTAAGAGGTGCTGCTTCGCAATTCGTTGCAAAAATGGTAGCTGTCGGCGCATCGCAGATTGTGACTCGAAATTGGTGAACAAGACCAGTAAACTCCGATGGGAGATTCTCCGACTGATATGAGCATACAGCCGCTCGTAATCAGACTCCTGAAAATCTGTTTCCTGCCGATAGAGCAATTCCTGAAAATTGCGCATGTGTCTGGGCTGATTGCTCGCTGGCAAAAAGTGGTCGATGCCATTGGCAAAGGTGACGAGGCCGCTGCGGTCATGCTTGTACATGGCAATATTGGCCAGCACAAGGCTGGCATTGATCGCATAGTCGAGCAAGCTCATCCCTTCAAAAGGCATTTTCATGGTGCGGCTCTTGTCGATCAGGCAATAGATCTGCTGCGAGCGCTCATCCATGTACTGATTCACCATGAGCTTGCTGCTGCGGGCAGTCGCTTTCCAATTGATGGTGCGATAGTCGTCTCCGCGCACGTATTCTTTGATCTGCTCAAACTCGGTGGTGTGCCCGAGTCGGCGGATGGGCTTCACGCCCAGCTCTGTGAGGCGATTGGAGACAGCGAGCAACTGATATTTCTGCATTTGCAGGTAGGAGGGATACACAGCAATATTGGTAGCTAGCTCGTATCGATTGCGCAAGATGATCATTCCAATGGGTGAACGCGCCAACAGGATCAGCCTTCCAAACTCATATTCCCCTCTCGTCACAGGCCTTAGCTCGTAGCTCATGTTTGCCTCGCCACCTGCTCCGATGCGGACCCGTTTTTTCATGTCCCGCCATTGAAACTGATGAGGCACTTCATCAATTACCTCCACCAAGAGCGGAAATCGATAGTAGCTCTTGATGTGAATGTGAACCGGGTTCATGTCTCCGTTGGAAAAGCGATCTGGCAAAACCCGTAGGGCCTGAAGTCCTGCTTTTTTTTGCTGAAACAGCAAAAAAGTATCGAGCCCTACTGCCACGAAAAAGACTGCCAGTGCCATGTAGGCCAAAGGCAACATCCCAGGCAGCAGATATGCCGTCATGAAGAGGCAAATCAAGCCACCAAGGACCAAAAACAGCCGTACATGAACGAAGAGGTCTTTCATTTATCTCGGCACTTCTACTTCCTGAACCAGTTGCCTGATGACCTCGGTTGCGGTTCCGCCTTCCAGCTCCTTCTCAGGCGTGAGCATGATGCGGTGGCGAAGCACAGGGACCGCGACAAACTGCACATCTTCCGGTGTGAGGAAATCGCGGCCACGCATGGCAGCGATCGCTTTGCCAGCCTGAAGCAGGTTGAGGGTAGCCCGTGGCGAGGCACCGAGATAAATGTCGCGATGCCCGCGGGTGCGCTGCACGATGTCCACCACATAGCGTTGAAGCGAAGGCTCCACATTGAGCTGCCGCACCACCTCCTGCAATTCGATGATGCTACTTTGGCTTAGCACTGACTCTACCTTGGCGAGGCGCTGGTCGAGAGATGACCCATGAAAACGGCCCAACATATCCAATTCTTCCTCGGCGCTGGGATAATTCACCTCAATCTTAAACAGGAAGCGGTCGAGCTGGGCCTCGGGCAGGCGATAAGTGCCCTCCTGCTCAATGGGGTTCTGGGTGGCCATTACCATGAATGGCTCCGCCATGGGATAGCGCATCCCGTCCATGGTGACTTGCCGCTCTTCCATGACCTCAAACAAGGCCGACTGGGTCTTTGCGGGTGCCCGGTTGATTTCATCGATCAGAATGAGCTGAGAGAAGATAGGCCCCGCCCGGAAGTCAAAATCCCCTTTTTGGGTATTAAAGACGGTGGTGCCCAGCACATCGGATGGCATGAGGTCGGGTGTAAACTGAATTCTGGAAAAACCAGCGGCCACACACCTGGCCAACAGCTTGGCAGCCAGCGTTTTTGCCACACCAGGAACCCCCTCAATGAGGATATGCCCCTGGGTGAGCATCGCGGCAATCATGAGCTCGATCATGGCCTGCTGGCCCACAATCACCTTGCCGATCTCGGCTTTCACTTGCTGAACCGATTCTTCAAACCCCCGGAGGGTCTGATTGGGCTCAAAGGAGGGAACTTCGGATGGCATCGCTTCCGCGCGAAGGGCATCCTCTTCCTGGTTGGGAGAAAAATCTTCTGTCATCATGGCTGGTTAAGATAGCGTTTTGAGTCTAAAAAATTCAATCATTCTGCTCAGTTCAAGAAGTTCTGATTCGGTTACTATCGTTGCTTTTTCTGTTCGGATGATGGTTTTGATCAGTTGGTTCACAAATGGGACTTCATGACCGCTTTTGGCTGCCAACACCTGGATAAAAACAGACGATCCCCAAGGATCTGGAAGTAGGTAGAGCTCTTTGAGCTGTTCTTTGAACACCAGGATGCGTTTTAGCGCCAACTGATGATGATTCTCCTGCTGAAAGGTAAGTCTGCCTATTGTTTCCACAAAGTCGAGGGTCATATTGGGAAGGGGAGCTCTCACAGGAATGATGCGTTGCACCCTTCTTGTTTGGAAAACTCCCACAAGGAGCAGGCCTAAGAGAGAAAGTAGGAGCGCCATTCGCAGGGCTTCATGTTGCCAGATATAGCTGAGCGGGCCTGGACTTTCATCTTCTAACTCGTCCTGGCTATCACGTCTTCTGTTGCCAATCTTGATCCATTCATCCCAATAAATGGTTTCGATACCCTGTGGAATCACGGAGAGTAATCCAGACACGAGGGTTTCGTATTCAGGGCGCAGGAGTCCATAGTTGGTGATGATGGTAGGGAATGTGGAAACAAACATACCGCCGTCTCCCATGGGAAACCAGACCGCTACGGGCTGCCCTCCGGCAGTGCTAGCCAACACCTCAGCGTCATGATTCAGACTGCCGGAAGGCAGTCGATAGAGATAGCGAAGCGGGATTTTATACTCCTCCTCTGGCCAATGATCCCGAACAAAAAATACTGAGATGCTGTCCTGCATGTCGAGCCACTCTCCTTGCTCATGGCTGGCATCCATGGTGTTCATTTCAAGTTCTTCTTCCAGGTATTCGGAGAAATTTTCTGTAGCAAGCCAGATCAGGTTGCCATCATAAGCGAAATCTTCCAGGGCTTGCCACTCGTCTGACGAAGGATTAAACTCGTCATTCACAAATACATAAGCAGAAAAACTGCCATCTGCTTCCTCCAGCACATCAAGGGGAGATTCCTCCGCGATGACAAAGGTGGCGGGTTTGAGGAAGTCGCGTGCGGCTTCTCGCAGCACTTCCGCACCAAAAGGCTGCTCATCGGCGCCGGACCAGGTTTGCTTCCAATTTGTGCCCATGCCTCTCCATATCAAGCTACCCACATAGAGAATCAGGATCAGGACAACCACGATCATAATGATTCTATTGAAGGAGGAGGAGAAACGCATAAAATATGGGCTAACAAGGCGTTATTGGAATGGGTGAATCTGATTGGAAATGGCATCGTACTGCTCTTGCGAGATCGCTCGCTCGCCATACCACACGTAGGCAAAAGACCTCGATAGCGCGGCAAATGCCTGCTGCAGAGCCTGATCTTTGATCTCCAGGAGATAATCGGCGTCGGTTTTGTGCGCGTGCCAGTCGATTTGCTTGCGTGCCTGGAGCAATTGCAATGCCCGCAGATGATGGTAGCGAAGAGCGAGACGCCAATCGGAATTTGACTCCGCTTCCTGAATCAGGCTGCTATAATTGGCTTTTGTGAGCGTCTCAACGTTTTCTGGGAGCTGCGCAAAACCAGGGGCAACGCGCTTGCCTTCCGATCCGGCAAATTGCCGGATCACCAAAAAAGCCACCACGATCAGGAGTCCTCCCAAGAGAAAATACATGATGATCTGGATGGCTTGAGAATAGGCTGGCGGCCCCTCCTCTTCGATTTGTATATTTTCCGACTCATCGCGCGCATTTTTTTCGACAGGCTCCAGCCCATATTGATATTCCTTCACCTGCCGCAAGGAGTCGATTTGCCGGGCCGAAAAGCTGCGCGGGCTGTCGGATAACTGGGCAAATGCCAGGGAGGAAGCCAAAATAAGCCCCAAACACATGACGATTCGCTGGATCATGATTGCTGCATTTCGAGCCAATGTTGATCAGCTGATGAAGGAAGGGAAATGCTGAGGCCTTGTTGTCTTTTTTTCCACAAATATGGATAGACCAAGTAGTAACCAACGATGAAGCACAACGACATGAGGATGATCATCAACTTGGCCGCAAGCGGCCACGCGGTGAGACGTGTCACATATCCCTCCAACCACGCCGCGAGTAAAAACACCGGAATGAGCCCGACGATAATTTTTACGCCTTTTTTTGCTTCTGACTGCAAGGATTGCCTGCGGGTGAGGGTGCCGGGAAACAAGATGCTGTTGCCAAGTTTGATCCCAGCAGCACCTGCAATCACGATGGCAGATAATTCAAGCGTGCCATGAATATAGATCACAGGCAAGGCTTCCCATAGATTGCCATGGAGGTGAAAGAGGCCGAAGAAAGCACCAAGCATAAGGCCATTGTTAAAAAGGACATACATCGTTCCTACAGAAAGGAACATCCCGGCAGCAAAGGCGAAGAAAGACACCCGGATGTTGTTCACCGCGATTTCGAGAAACATCGGCAGGGAAGGCTGCCTTTTATACACCCCCATGGGATCGCCATCCTTGATATTTTCGATGGTCATATTGACATACCTGTCGCCGAGAACCGAGCGGATGAAGGTATCTCCATTCAAAGCGGCAAGAATGCCGATGATAAATACAAAGGTAAAGATGCCGAAAGCATAGAGAAGCTCCTTGCGAGAATCCGCGAGGATCTCGGGAAGTTCTTCGGTCCAAAAGGAGAGGAGGCGCTGTTTTTTGCTTCGTTTGTTTTGATAGATCTGCAAATGGGTGCGTGCAGCAAGGCCATTGAGATACTTGACGGTTTGGCTCCTGGGATAAAAGGTTCGCGCATAGGCGAGGTCGTCGGTTAGCTGCACGTAGAGCTCTGCCAGCCGATCCGGATCAGTGGCAGAGCTGGCCGATTGGGTGAGCAGTTGCTCATATTCCAGCCATTTATCTTTGTTCTTTCGCAGAAATGCGGGTTCTCTCACTGGAAAGTGTATCTTTCTGCCAGAGCCTGAGGCTGCCGATTGGGCAGATCTATTCCCTCATGCCATCTGGATGTTTAGCAAACTAAGTTAACCATTTTTAAGGGATGAACACGATTATCATTCCAACTACTCAAAATATTGAGCTTGAATACCCTGTCGCCCATATTGGCGACCGCATCCTGAGCGGCCTCATCGACCTGGGTGTGCTGGTCGCTTACACTTGGTTTTGGATCTGGTTATTACAAAATTATCAGACCCATGACAACTGGGAGGATTATGCCACTGATACCATCTATCTGCTTGCGCTGCTGCCCGCTATGACTTATTCTCTGTGGACCGAAAGCTGGTTTCAGGGGCGCACACTCGGCAAAAAATTGATGAACCTTCGCACCATTCGCCTAGATGGTGCTTCGCCCGGCTTTTCTGAATACGCCTTGCGATGGATGCTCCGGATTGTGGATATTTGGGTGACTGCGTCTGTGCTCCTACCTGGATTGATTGGCATGATTACCATTTCCACAGGAAAAAAAGGGCAGAGATTGGGGGACATTTCCGCAGGAACATCGGTGGTCAAAATGCGGCTTGTCACCACCTTTTCTGATACCATTTTTGTGGAAACCCAAGCCAGCTATCAGGTGAATTTTCCTGAAATCAGTCGCCTCTCCGACCGGGATATTTCAATCCTAAAAGAAGTGCTTGACGCGGGCACAAAGAATGACAACCCCGTGCTGATCCAAAAGCTGGCAAATAAGGTTCAAGCAGTTATAGGCGTGCAATCAACGCTTCCTCCTGATCAGTTTTTGGCCATTGTGCTCAAAGATTATAACTTTTTGTTTCGCGACTAACATGGAGAGCGACTCACCGGGAGCGCGGAAATATCTAATATTTGTGGCATTTTGCTACCACGGGTAGTTTATGAAGATCGAATGATTAGGAAAACCGTACAATTATCGTAGGAAGTCAACTTTTTCACCAAAAACAAGGGTAAGAGTTGAGATTTAGCTTCTAACTTCACTATATTCAAACACGAATTGGGCGTTTTTCTTTCAACCAGCATTGTCTGAGCAAAAGAGATTGGAAAAACCATCTCTACTTGATTAGCATTGTATTCATCCAGAATCTGAGCGTTCAGATACCTGTAGATGTGCCATACGTTGAAGGCTGCCCCCAAGCGAAGTTCTTTCTTGAAATTCCTACACAGCCATAAAAACTCTTCCAGCGTCACACTGTCTTGTAATCTATTCACGCATGAAGCGTTTTTACCTGCTCTGCCTTCTCCTCCCATTGTATTCTCTGTCCCAAGCTCAGTCGTTTTCCCTTCTGGTAGAAGGTCTGAATTCAGTTCCTGAGTTTTCTGTACCATATCTCATTCAGAATGAGGTAAAAGCTTTGCAAGTCAAAACCCAAAAAGTCCTGAGACCCGGTGTCGTGGTTATGGAATCAACCCTCATTCGGGAATTTACCGATGAAGGGCTCATGTCCAGAGAAATAGAAGTTCGTGCCGGAGCCGACACCTCCCGGATCGCGTCTTTTCATTACAATCCCAACGGCTACCTCGGCTGGAAACAAACCACCGATATTCGCTGGGGAAAAACCTACCGAACCGGCTACCGGTTCAACAATGGAAAGCAGGTATTTCAGGTAAGGGATTATGAGATGCTTGCCAATGAGCAGGTGATGCTTCTCGAAACAAGACAATACATCTACAATGTGGACAGCCAACTGATCGCGATCAGATGGAAACAAGGAAGCAAGACCATCAAGGTGCAGCACTATGCCTACTATGACAATGATTTCCTGGCAGAGGAAAAATTTGAAAACGGCGCTGGCATCATTGAGAAAGTCGTCAACTACGAATATTATGACAACGGCGCAGTCAAAAAAGTGAAACACACAGATGCTGAAGGCAAAGTAAAATCCTATGGCTATGTGTATGACAACAACGGCCTGCCCAGCAAAATCGAATGGACCGAAGGCCCTGACCTCTCCGGCACCATCGCCTATGAATTCAACAATGACGGACTCCTTCTCGCCATTGAGCGTAGCGCTACCAATAGCCCGCTCATTCGTCAGGAGTTTACCTACGAGAAATTCCAACAGTCCTCAGCCGTGAATCTGGCCGAGAGATAAGAATGGTCTTCACAGAATAATTGATCCTACGGAAAATCCCCACTTCAGCTGAAGTGGGGATTTCTGTTTTTCGTCCTTATTTGAATCAGCCAACATCTTCTTTGGCTATTTCACCATCAGCTTTCTGTAGCCGCTTCCCGCTTCCGTCTTCAACTCTATCAGATAAAGCCCGGCAGGCAAGCTGAGCTGCACATCCATCTCGCCAACAACATCTACAGACCCAAGCTCCTGAAGAAGGGCGCCACGCAGATCAAGAAGACGAAGGGTAGCACTTTTGCTCCCAAGATCCCAGGCGATTCTCACAAATCCATGGCTAGGATTAGGAGCGATCTCAAAAACGTGGATCCCAAGTTGATCTTCGATCGCCAAGGCAGCAGCAGGCGTTTCTACAGAATCTACCAACACACAACCATTGGCATCGGTGATCGTGAGTACATAAACCGCTGGAGCCAGCCCCCCGATCGAATCAGTGGTAGCCCCATTGCTCCAGGCATAGGTGTAGGGCATTGTGCCGCCACTCACCGAGGCTATGACCGTACCGTCTTGCTGTCCGAAGGCAGTTTCTCCGGTAAATGTGAGGTTCACAGCAAGCACAGCCGGCTCTGTGAGGGTATTCGTCACTGTTTTCTGGCATCCGGCTTCGTCTTCTACCAGCACATCGTAGCTACCCGCAGGAAGATTATCGACCAAGGGGCCAGTTTCATTGGGCAATCCAGTCCAGGTATAGGTGAGAGTGCCCAGCCCACCTGTGGCCGAAATCTCAATTAATCCAGAATTGTCACCGTTACAGGCAAGGCTCATTTCATTGATGGTAGCTACACTGAGCTCGGCAGGTGCAGTGACCGTAATGGTCTCAAAATCCTGACATCCAAGTCCGTCGCTCACCGTAACGGTGTAGCTACCTGCCGGAAGCCCGCTCACCGAGGCAGTGGTAGCACCATTGCTCCAGATATAGGAATAGCTACCATCTCCACCAGTCGAAGACACTGACACAGAGCCTCCTCCGGTAGATGCACATCCAACCCAGGTATTGGTATCGGTACTCAGCGTTGGATTAGAGCCGCTTGTAGAGATATTCACTGTATCGGTTTTGCTACAGCCGGTGCCATCGGTAGTGACCACGGTGTAGATACCAGCAGCGAGGTTGGCCACACTACTCGTGGTATCCCCATTGCTCCATGCATAGGTGAATACGTTGGCCCCACCGCTTGCAGCCACCATGGCTGAGCCATCGGCAGTACCGCAGGCCGCGTCTGTCTTGGTGACTGTGGTAGTGAAACCTGGATTAATGAAGAGGGTGAAAAAGCCTGCAACGGTATCCTTTTGCTGCAATGGCCCGAAAGGAGTCACCAGATAAATGGTAATGGCAACCTCCAGATCGATGGTATCGGCCATCGTAGGAGTTCCTGAGATATTGATACAGCCTGAGGCACCACCTGCTACTCCACAAGAGGAAGGATTGCACCCAAGAGTGAACCCAGCTGGCAAGCCGAGAATATTATCCAAAACGATGGAATCGATCGGAAGGGTGAAGGTACCAAATGGAGGCAAAGCCACTGTGGTGTCAACAGGTACGACCAAGGTGAGACTCGTGTTGTAGGGCAAGCCTACGCAGGCAGCCGGCAAGGTAGGAGGATAAATCCCGGGAGCAGTGAATGCCGGATCGGGCACGCAAACCTGGGCTGAGCCCAGCATAGGGAGGGTCAGTAGAAATACCAGCATCCCTAGCAGGTTGTAGCGAATGTTCATGAGCAAAATTGTTTGTGGTTTTGATAAGTAAATGATGCAAAGGGGTGTTCTTGTCTTAAAGCCGACATAACTGCCCCATGTTCTCAGCGTAATAATACAAGTCATAAGCGAGAAAATATCTGATACTCGCCCAGCAGGACCGAAAGTATTCTTCAAAGTTCCGGATCTCACCTCCGGGTTAAAAACGTTAAAATCAGGATAAAAGTCATGAATCTACGATTGTTGTTCACACTTTCCCTCTTCACAGCTCTTCAGGCTTCCACCATTTCTCTTGCACAATCTGCCCCTTCTCATGATTTGTGGCAGGCGCAGTTGCAAAAATATGTCTCCGCCAGCGGAAGCGTCAATTACACCGCATGGAAACAGAACATGACTGAACTCCAGCAATATCTCACTGTGCTGGAGGCTGCTGCGCCACAAAGCTCATGGTCACACAATGAGCAACTCGCCTACTGGATCAATGCCTACAATGCCTACACCGTCAAGCTCATCCTCACCCATTTTCCAGTCAGCAGCATCAAGGAGGTGGAACAACCTTGGGACAAAAAATTCATCACAATCGCGGGTACTGCCTACAGCCTCAATGAGATTGAGAACACCATTCTTCGTGGCAAACTCAAAGAACCCCGTATTCACTTTGCTGTGAACTGCGCCGCCAAATCTTGCCCACCCCTCCTGAACAAAGCCTACACAGCCACCAACGTCCAAGCTCTCCTTGAGCAACAGGCACGCAAGTTTGTCGGTGACACCCGATTCAACAGCATCGCTGCCTCCGAAGTGGCTCTCTCCAATATATTTAATTGGTACCGAAGTGATTTCGAACAAAGCGGAAGCTTGATCGACTATCTCAACAAATATTCTCAGACCCCCATTTCCAGCTCTGCCAGCATTTCCTTCAAGGAATATGATTGGAGATTGAATGGGAAATAGGGCAATTGCCCACACCGCGCTTCCTCTTTCGCTTGTCTCAGTGAAAACATGGCGAAAAGATGATAGCAGAGCGGAGTAAAACAAGAGGACCGAGCTCCTTAAAAAAGCGCAGCCTGACCGGGATCCTTCCCTTCTGGAAAACGGCCATAGTGCTTGTATGCCCGCTCTGTGGCCATGCGCCCACGTGCTGTGCGTGTGAGGAAGGCCTCCATCACAAGGTATGGCTCATATACCTCTTCGATGGTTTCGGCCTCTTCGCCCACCGCCGCGGCAAGGCTGTTGAGGCCCACAGGGCCGCCTTTGAATTTATCGATCAGCGTCAGGAGAATTTTATTGTCCATGTCATCAAGGCCAGCCTCATCTACTTCGAGGGCTTTGAGGGTCATTTTGGCAATGTCCATGGTGATGATCCCCTCTCCTTTGACCTGGGCAAAGTCGCGGGTTCGTCGTAGCAAGCGATTGGCGATGCGTGGAGTGCCGCGGCTGCGCCGCGCAATTTCAAAGGAAGCTTCCCTCACAATTTCCACATTGAGCACCCCGGCAGAGCGTGTCACGATCCGCGCCAGGGTCTCGGCGTCATAATATTCCAGCCTGGCGTTGATCCCAAATCTTGCCAACATGGGCGAAGTGAGCAGACCGGCCCGTGTGGTGGCTCCCACCAGGGTAAAAGGGCTCAGGCCAATCTCAATGCTACGGGCATTGGGCCCGGTCTCCACCATGATGTCGATCTTGAAGTCCTCCATAGCCGAGTAGAGGTATTCCTCAATCACGGGCGACAATCGGTGGATTTCGTCGATAAATAAGACATCCCCTTCACCAAGGTTGGTGAGCAGACCGGCAAGATCTCCGGGTTTTTCCAGCACAGGACCTGAGGTGGTCGTAATTCCTGCACCAAGCTCTTGGGCGATGATAAACGAGAGCGTCGTTTTTCCCAATCCCGGCGGGCCATGCAGCAGCACGTGATCCAGGGCATCACCTCGCATTTTAGCTGCCTGGATAAAGATCTTCAGGTTGTCGGTCAGTTTTTTTTGCCCCGTAAAATCCTCCAATTCCTTTGGACGAAGCATTTTTTCTTCGTCGTTTGGGTTTTGCAGAGAAGGATCGAGCATTTCGTTGCGCATGAAGGTGGGTGATTCTGGGCCTTCCTTCATCCAAAAACAGAAAGAAAGCCTAAGATTGGGACGAAAAATACTATTTTCTGCTATATTTTTCAGCAAAAAATCCCAACATAATGATCACAACTCTTCTTCGCGCAAAAGCCACATCGTAAAGGCGGCAAAAAAGGTCATACCAATTTGCCTCTCCAGCATACTTTCAAAACACATGGCAACCAGCATCGTCATGGCAAAAGCCAGAACCAAAGGCGGCACTTTTTTGCGGGTTTCCCAGATTGGTTGGCCTATTGCCAGAAGAAGCACGAGCAAGCCAGCAAGTCCGGCGCCTGCCCACTGTTTCAGGTATTGATTGTGAGGATTGGTGAGCAATCCCTCCGCACGGCTATCGAGCCCCTGGGCTTCATATTGTTGGAGCATTTCGTCTCCTACATCCTCGATTCCTACACCGAGTAGCGGGTGTTCCTTCACAATTCCCCAACTCGATTTCCAGGCTAATAAGCGCAAAGAGAGAGAATTGTCCGTGAGATCAGCTTCCGATTGTTGGTATTGCTGCCAATCCCACAGGGTGACTTCCATTCGTAGCCGAAAGGAAGGAACCGTATAAAAAGCCATGACCGGCCCCAGCATCAGCAGGGCTGATAGCCCGATGAGCACCCAGCGATGGCCACGCTGCCATAGCCACACAAATCCATAGCTCGCAATTCCTGCATAGAAGCTCAACAGCCCGGTGCGTGATACCAGGATGTGAATGGCTATCGCATTCACAATTACCATCGCAAGAATGATCCAGCGCAGCACAAGGCTCCATTTCCCCACCGATTTCTCCCACAGGGAGAGCCCAATCAGCACGGACCAACCGAGCAGCAATCCAAAGTATATATGACTGATACTTCCTACTACGTCGATATAAGAGTTCTCCGCAACCCTCGTCATTTGCTCTTTGTAAGTAAAAATGAACTTCACCAGTGTGACAATGGCTACAAAACTTTGGGTTGCCAGGAAGAGGAGCTTCAGCCAGCGCCATTCGACTTGAGCAAATTTCGGAAGAAGATAAATCGCCAGTGGAATCAGAAGAAACGGAATTTTGCCATAAACATCCTTGGCCCACAGGGCACTGTTCTCCGTCCAAATGCCACTTAGCAAAGCAACCAGCAAAATCCCGATCAACCAGATCACCGTTTTGGTTTCTTTGGTGCGAAGGCGAGGGAAGCCATTTAGGACGCAATTCCATGCAGCGGCAAACGCCAACGCCACCGTGGAGATGCTTAGCAAGGCTTTGCCAGTGCTCAGCCC
Source organism: Bacteroidia bacterium (assembly GCA_030731845.1). GTDB lineage: Bacteria > Bacteroidota > Bacteroidia > J057 > J057 > JANQTF01. The sequence continues at coordinate 36,052 of JANQTF010000307.1, forward strand.
GATCACAAGGACCACAGAGGCCAAAAATGCGAGGGTACGTGGCGTGAGATAGGATTTCATGCAGGGAAAAACAAAATGCTAGCGAATGTGGGCATATTTTCTTGAAATCCCCTCACATCCACCATACCACAATTTCGCGGTCCTGCACCTGGCGAATCTCCTTGCGGATGCGCTCCTCCCAGGGGAGCTCTGAGGAATGCTTTTTCTCGAAAA
>JANQTF010000308.1 GCA_030731845.1 Bacteroidia bacterium
AGAGAAATCAACTAGGAATCAGGATTTCCTGGTGAATTGATGTGTGAGGAAGTTGGTTTTTTATATCTTGTAGGTATGGATGCAGCCAAAGACTGTGTTTTTCCTTGTTTATAACTACTTTTCATTCACCTAAATCTTCACGATTCATGGAAACCAACGAATCACCCTTCGACGAATTTGTAAGCTTACCAATAAGCAAAAATGCAAAAGACTTTTTGGAACAAGCCGCCTACTGGGCCCGTTTTCTGGCAATAGTAGGGTTTATCGGACTCGGGTTAGCTGTGGTCGCAGCCCTCTTCCTTCTTTTTGGTTCGAGTTATATGGGTGGAATGGGAGTCGGAATGGGCCTCTTGTATCTCGTCTTTATCGGGATCTACGCTATCCCAACTTACTACCTCTTTCAATTTGCGAAGTTTGGGAAAGACTCGGTTGACCTTGGCGATTCTGAATCGTTCGAGGAATCCTTGAGGTTTTTGAAGGCAACTTTCAGGTTCTTTGGAATCATGACGATCATTATCTTAAGCCTTTACGGATTAATATTGGTCGTGGGATTATTCGGATTAGCAGGGAATATTTTGTAGCCCTTTGTCTATTACTCGGAAGAGTTATCCTTGAGCTATCAGGCTGCCTTTTCACAGGTGGCCTGATTTGTTATAGATGGCCGGGATCCAAGCTTTGAGGATTTCAGGAGAAGTGTACCATCAAAATCAAGTGATCATATCTTTCCGAGAGCTTTCAGAGATATTGTATTTATTTGTAGCTAGTCAGATTTCCACCCTTCACCGCCATTTACCCACCTTCTCATGTCCCTTCGCTGCATCACCGTAGATGACGAAAGTCCCGCCCGAAAGTTGATAGAAGAAAACATCCGGCAGATTCCTTTTTTGGAATATGTGGGATCGGCGCGCAATGCGTTCGAGGCCATCGAGCTGTTGCAGCGGGAGCAGGTAGATCTCATGTTTCTCGACATACAGATGCCCGGCATGATGGGCACCAAGTTTTTGCAGAGCCTGCGGGAAAAACCCCTGGTAATTTTTGTCACGGCGTATGCCAATTTTGCCCTCGAAAGCTACGAGCTTGAGGTGGTCGATTACCTCATGAAGCCCGTGAGCATGGAGCGCTTTACCCGTTCTGTGCTCAAAGCCAAAGAGCTGTTTGATGCTCTCAAGGCCCTTGCCACGCAAGCCAAAGATGACAGTCCCAAGATGTCCTCCATTGATGAGGCGACTGAGACTGGAAGTTCCTCAGATTATTTTTTTGTGAATGTGGAATATGCATTGGTGAAAATCATGGTGGGCAGAGTTTGCTATGTGGAAGGAATGAAAGACTACGTGAAAATCTACCTCGAAGGCGAGAAAAAGCCTGTTCTCACCAAAGCTACTCTCAAGAGTATTGAGGAAAAGCTGCCCTCATCGCGCTTCATGCGGGTACACAAGTCCTACATCGCCGACCTCACACGAGTAGATGCCATTCGTGGTAATCAAATTTCTATCGGCACTGCCGAGATCCCCGTGAGCGAAACCAACATCGCCGAGGTGATGCGCAAGATTGGGGCGGGGAAGTGAGGAGCCTTGCAGGTGGCTCAGAAAAGGCAGCCCGACAAGAAAAAGATTTCCTTGCCGGGCTAGCTCATGTTTGCCATATTAAATTCTCTCCAAACCTCCCCTAAAACGCCGCGCTTTTGGGCGTTCTTGGAAACAGGGTCACGTCGCGGATGTTGCTCATGCCGGTCACGAATAGCACGAGGCGCTCAAGCCCCAGGCCAAAGCCTGCGTGTGGCGCGGAGCCAAACTTGCGCAGCTCCAGATACCACCATAGCTCTTCTTCTGAAATCTCCATTTCCTCCATCCGCTTGAGGAGGTAATCCATTCGCTCCTCGCGCTGAGAGCCGCCAATCACCTCGCCAATGCCGGGGAACAGAATATCCATCGCTGCTACGGTCTTGCCGTCTTCATTCATCCGCATGTAAAATGCCTTGATGTCTTTGGGGTAGCCAGTCACGATGACCGGGCACTTGAAGTGCTTCTCTACGAGCCAACGCTCGTGCTCGGCTTGCAGGTCGCGACCCCACTCCACAGGAAATTCGAACTTGCCGTTCTTGTAGGGCTTGGAGTTGCGGAGCAATTCTACGGCTTCGGTATAGGTGATGCGTTCGAACTTGTTCTCCAAGACGAATTTCAGCGTGTCGATCAGCGGCATGGGACGACGAAGCTCAGCCTTCATATTTTTCTCCTCTTCTTCGATTCGTTGGTGCAGGAATTCGAGGTCGTCAGAGAAATTGTCCATGACAAACTGCACGATAAACTTGATGAAGTCCTCGGCCATGGTCATGTTGTCCCAGATGTCATAAAACGCCATTTCAGGCTCAATCATCCAGAACTCGGCGAGGTGGCGGGTAGTGTTGGAGTTTTCGGCCCGGAAGGTTGGGCCAAATGTGTAAACCTTGCCCAGGGCCATGGCGCCTACTTCGGCTTCGAGCTGACCTGACACTGTGAGGTTGGTCTCTTTACCAAAGAAATCCTCCTTAAAATCCACCTTGCCCTCGTCGTTGAGCGGCGGTTGGGTAGGGGAGAGGGTCGTCACACGAAACATTTCTCCTGCGCCCTCGGCATCGCTGCCTGTGATGATGGGCGTGTGCAGGTAGAAAAAGCCATGCTCATGAAAATATTTATGGATGGCATACGACACCGCGTGGCGAATTCTGAACACCGCAGAAAAAGTATTGGTGCGCAGACGCAGGTGAGCTTTTTCCCGCAAAAACTCGAGCGAGTGCTTTTTGGGTTGAATGGGGAAGCTGCCTGGGTCGGCTTCGCCATACACGTGAAGCGCTGTAGCCACGACTTCCATGGTTTGACCAGAGCCTTGTGAGGGCATCAGGACTCCTCTTACCTCAATGGCAGCGCCTGTGTGGATTTTCTTGAGAAACTCTTCGTCGTATTGCTCAAAGTCAACCACCACCTGCACATTATTGATGGTAGAGCCATCATTCAGGGCGATAAATCTGCGCGCTCTGAAAGTTTTGACCCAGCCACGCAGGAGCACTTCTTGCTCTTGTGGCACCATCTCTAGCAATTGTTTGATCGGTGAATGGTTCATGTTGAAAAATCTGAATAAAAGGCAGGAAAAATTTAGGATCAATCTCCGCCCGGTTGAATGGGTGTTTCGGGGCGTAAAATTGCCCTTCTCTATCGGGAGAAACAAGTGCTAGATTCACGATTTCTAGAAATTGATTGCGTCCCTGCCCTTCGATGGGAAATAGTCGACACAAAAAAACAGCCCTTCAAGAAAAAGGGCTGAAATATGAGATAAAAGTAAAGAGTTGACCGGGGGCAATCGCTCAAGGTTGAGCGGCGGCTCCTTCGTCAATGAGATACACGACCTCTCCCTTTTTGCTCATAAGAAACTGCTCACGGGCAATTCTTTCAAGCTCTTCTTCGTTAGTTTCCAGACGAACGCGCTGTGCATCGAGGCCCTCATTTGCTTGAAGATACCATTGCTCATTGCGCTTCTCTTGCTGTATTTGCTTCGACATATTGAGCTGAGCAGGTACATTATATCGGTCAAACATCAGCATCCAAACGGCTGCGAATGTCAGGACAATAAAATACTTCGTTCCCACACCTCTGACAATATTTGACCAGAAATGGCGAACAATTTGAAGGGGAATGTTGTTTTTTTGATCACTCATGGCCTTGAAAATGAGATCACTACTAGCTTCTATTGAAATGAACGCTTTAAAGGTAAGTGTTTGTTCCCAATACTCCAAACATGATCTTTTTGTCATCTACCTCGCTTTGACATTCTCCACACTGCTAACATGGGATATGGAATTTCCTTTACTGCCCTCTCTTTCTCCGGTAGTCATTGACCCCTTGACCAGTTGTTTGGCTTAAGTTGGCAGGCTTTCTGCTATTTATGAATAGATTCATCAGCCACTATTCAGAATTTTATTCCTCATTTCATGCGCAACTTCCTGTTTTTGCCCTTCCTTTTTCTCGCTTCCGCTTCTTTTGGTCAAACGGCCAGTAAGTCTGCTCCCTTTCCCGGTGAATATGCCGTAGAGGGCTATCTTCTACAGGAAGATACCCTGGAGCTGACCTTGTTAATCGACGAAGCCGATCTTGCCTATATTGATGTGTTGACTTTTTCTGATAACAACACTGTGGCCCACCGCACGATTATGCCTAAGGACATGATGATTTGCGGAAATGGTCTGCTCTACCTGGACAACTCAAGCTTTCGTTTTCGGAAAAACCGGGAGGTGTTGATTCTTGCCTTAAAGGGTGGGCACATGGTGCAGGATCAGTTTTCCTACAAAGCCAAATATCGGGTAGAGAAACTCAGCGATACCTCCATGTTGCTGATTCGGAAGAAAGTGAGACGTTTCGACCAAAAAAGCGAATGGGCAGATAACCCACGGTTACCTGCCACATCCGCACAAGAGCGTACTCCGAGTGGCTTTGCAGCCAATGCCTATTGAGTAAAAGGGCCGGGTTGAATCATGCGACTCGCAATCGTGTTGCCTCCTTGCTCCACGCGGAGCAAGTACAGGCTGCGAGACCAGGATTCGGTGTTGACGGTAATCAACTGATCGGTTGGCAGCAAGGGCTGCCGTGAAATGATTCTTCCCTGGAGGTCCATGACCGTGACGCTTAGGCCGCTGAGCTGACCAGGGTTGCTGACTCCTACGCTCAGCACAGATCCCAGCGACTGCTGCGGACCAAGCTGAAAGCGATCAAATTCATCTGCGTAAGGGTGTATTCTTCTCAGCCCGCCTGATCCTACCTGACCTGTGCCGCCGCTGCCGGCAAACTGTAGGGTGCACCATGTGCGATCAGTCAGGAGAAAGCCAGATTGGTAGGTGAAGGAAAGCCCTTTTCCACCATGTGCACTCGCACCAGCAAGGGGTGTCACATTGGCGATGTAGGTATCACTTGCCGCTTCCAACTTGTTGAGACAGTTGCCGTTGTCATCGAGTTGGCCGTCTGAGAGCGGTGCCCGAACGATGGTTGCTCTCTGCTCAATCAGAAGGGCGCCGTAGGCATAGGTGTTGAATTGACCTGTCGCTACAAATTCGTCTGCATAGCTCAAAGCAATCACATCCGAAAACCCATCAGAAAAATCTACATCTGAAGGCGGAAAGTCTGAGTATCCTTGCACCCATCTGATGTTTCCAATGGAATCTACTGCAATGATCACGTTGCTCGAAGCCACCGTACCATTGTTTTTGGTTGTGCCGGCGAGAACGGCTCCAGAATATTCTGGGTGGCGAATGCTCGTGACAGATGCCACGCCTGAGAGGGTGAGTTGATCATAGTTGTTGATCGAATAGTGCTGTAAGTAGCGCTGTGATCCATCAGGATTTAGAGCCAGGACGAAGCCCAGGATTCTCCCTGAACTCGTGTTTTGAGCACTTCCTGTCACCAAAAGATATCCATCCGCATGCCAGGAGGCGTCTTGTGCCTCGTAGGTAAATCCAGCTTGTTCATACATGCCAGACCACCTAACCGTCAGATTGGTATCCACTTTGGCCACAAATACCATGGGCGCAATATCTGCCGAGCCAATGCCAACCACATAATAGTTTCCTTGTTGATCATACTGCATGGCCACAGCCTCGTCTTCGGTCGGGGTTGGGAGATAAACGCCATCAAGGTAGCGACCGTCAGTGCCATATCGGCTGATCATGAGATCAGCTGGGTAGTTGCTGTTGTCTGGGCCAGAAAATGCGAAGATCTCCTTTTGGTCAAAATTGTAATCCACCGCTTCAAAGGACCAATTAGAGTCCATCGTGGTCCAATTGACAATGCCAGTTCCGTCGAAGGAGGTGATGGTCCTTTCGCTACCGCGGCCCACTCCGGTAAAGGTCTGCACACTTGCTCCTCCCACATAATAGTTGCCTTCGCTGTCCATGGTGAGTGAGGCTCCGCGAATGCCATTGGTACTGGTTGACAAGTTTGAATACAAGGATCGGGACAAGGTGGGATCACCGTTTTTATCGGTCCTCACGAGAAAAGCGTGATTCTCAAAATTGGGCCCAGGTCCTTTGAGGTCGCCTACGATGGCGAAGTTATTGGTTCCCGGTATCTCCATCACTTGTCTTGATTGAAGATGAAGGCCCGGGTTGTGATCGGGAAATTCAATGGCCACTTTGAAGGTTTGTGCCCATATATTTACACTTGAGAGCAGGGCCAGAGAAAATATAGGAAGAAATCTGTATTTCATATTTGGCTGAGAGGTTGATTCTGTTTCCGATACAAACCTGCAATTGTTTCGATAAATTGGAAAACCTGAATATTGGGATTTGTTACAGAATGTAATTCCTGGCTGACAGCGTTTTTCGTCGGGAAAAGCTGTTTTCAAATGTGGAGAACCTTTTTAGTACGATTTTCCGGCTTACTTTTTCCTGATTCTTTCTGGGACATATTCCTCGAAACTTAAATGATTGGCCTTTCGAAGGGCGGGATTGAGGGAAAGGCAAGCCTGTGAATGGGAAATATTGACCTACCTATTTGCAGGACTGGATCAAAAGAGAGATCTTGCGTTTAAACTGGTTGGTCTAGTTCGGCTTCGTTTGCCAGTTTTGTATTGCTATCAAGTGATTCGTCAGCGCGTTTGTATGAATAAAAAATACCGCAAAGAAGATGTCGTGGCCCTGGGGGCCGAGCTCATTCGCGAGAAAGGATACCATGCCACCGGTATCAACGACATCCTCAAGGAGGCCGGAATCCCCAAAGGGTCTTTCTATAATTTTTTTTCTACGAAAGAAGACTTTGGTCGCGAGGCGCTCCAGTGGTACGGGCACAGGCTTCAGCGCGCGATGAAGGGCATTTTTGCGCAACAGCAATTCACCCCACTCCAGCGCCTGAAGAAATTTTATGGCCTGCTGATCACCGGCAATGCCGAAGAAGATTTCCTCCAGGGCTGTCTGGTAAACAATCTCAGCATTGAGGTAGCCGGTGGCAGTGATCTGCTTGCCGCAGAAGCCGATCGGCAATTCAATCTTTGGATAGACGAGGTCACCGCCTGCATAGAAGAAGGCCAGGAACTGGGCGAAATCTCTGATCGGTTTCCGGCAGATCAGTTGGCAGAGTTTCTGCACACGGCTTTTTTTGGCGCATTTGCCCGCATGAAGGCCAGTCGCGATTCCCAGCCGCTTGAGCTGGTATTTACCATGATGTTCAGCTTGCTCACACCATAAACGTTCGGCTATTTTTCCTATATTCTCGCTAAATCATTTCAAAATGAGCCCAGCGGAATATGAACCTCCTATGGAAAGCCTGATCAACTATCCATCTTCCGATGGAAAGCCGTTGGCTGATAATACCAGATAGGCTGAATGGATCATCCACTTGTATAACAACGTTCACAGTTATTTTGCCGGGCAAGAAGTCTTCATTGCCGCAGATCTGTTGTGGTATCCGGTGCAGGGAGATCCTCGCACAGTAGTGGCTCCTGATGTCATGCTGGCTTTTGGCCGCCCCGATGGAGATCGCGCGTCTTACTTGCAATGGTTGGAGGACAATGTGGCCCCGCAGGTAGTTTTTGAGGTGTTATCCCCCTCCAATACGCCCATGGAGATGCTCTCCAAGCAAGCATTCTATTTTGCTCACGGGGTGGAGGAGCTGATTGTGATTGATCCAGGCAAAAAGGAAGGTGATCCTGAAAGCTTCTTCCCATGCCTCCGTCAGGGCGAGGAGATGGTGGCCTCCCCCTTCGCTCCAGTTGAGTGGACAAGTCCCCGACTTGGATTTCGGTTCAGGGTAGAAGACGGGAAGCTTCAGATTTTTTTTCCAGATGGAAGTGCATTTCGATCTTTCACAGAGATCATGAGAGGGTTAGACATAGAAACCGAACGAGCCAATCGTGCTGAAGCGGAGTTGGAGGCGATGCGTGCGCGTCTTCGTGATTTGGAGGGATAGGCAAATAAAACGTGAATGGCGAGAAACCCCGTTTTTCTATAAAAATTCCGACAAAAAAAACCAGGCTGACAGTGAAATTCACCGTCAGCCTGGTTTGTATAAGACAGATCAGGACTACATGAGCATCCTGACTGGATTTTCGAGCAATTGCTTGAGGGTCACAAGGAATTCAGATCCTTTCATGCCATCCACCACGCGGTGGTCGCAAGAGAGGGTCACCTTCATGACTTTTCCGGGTACAACCTGACCATTTTTCACGACCGGCTTGTCGAGGATTCCGCCGATGGCGAGAATACACGCGTCAGGCGGGTTGATAATGGCGGTGAATTCTTCAATGCCAAACATACCGAGGTTAGACACGGTGAAGGTATTGCCTTCCCAGTCTTTGGGCTGGAGCTTGCGATCGCGGGCTTTGCCAGCGAGGTCTTTGGCTTCAGCAGAGATGGCTGCAAGGCCTTTGCTGTCGGCAAATCTGATCACCGGCACGAGCAAGCCTTCGTCGATGGCGACAGCCATGCCGATATGCACGTGCTGATTGTAGCGGATTTTGTCATCGAGCCACGAGGAATTCACGGCAGGATGCTGCTTGAGGGCAGTTGCTACAGCTTTGATGACCATATCATTGAAGGAGATTTTGACAGGAGAGACCGTATTGATCGCGGCGCGCGCTTCAACGGCTTTGTCCATGTCGATCTCCATGGTGAGGTAGAAGTGAGGCGCAGTGAACTTGCTTTCGCTGAGGCGGCGAGCAATTGTTTTGCGCATTTGAGAGACAGGCTTCTCCTCATATTTTTCCTCGCCTACCACCGTAGGAAAAGCAAAGGAAGAAGTGGCTGGAGCACTGGCAGCGGATGGCACATAGCCTTCCACATCTTTTTTGATGATGCGCCCGTGGTCGCCTGAGCCACTGACCATGGCAATGTCGATGCCTTTGTCTTTGGCCAAAGCCTTGGCAAGGGGAGAAGCTTTGACGCGGCTATCTCCATTGCTCATGGGCAAAGGAGCGGCAGGTGCAGCAACTACTGGAGCCTGAGTCGGAGCTGATGCCGAAGGAGCAGCAACAACTGGTGCTGGTGCAGAGGCAGCGGGTGCTTCTGCTGCGGGCGTTGCCTTGGCTTCAGCAGTAATGCCGGAGATGTCTTCTCCTTTTGCCCCAATGATGACCATCAGGTCACCTACATTGATGGCTTTCCCTTCTGTGGTACCAATGAAAAGGACAGTGCCGTCGAAATCAGACTCGACATCCATGGTGGCCTTATCGGTCTCCACTTCTGCGAGCAAATCTCCGTTTTTCACGCTATCTCCAACTTTTACGTGCCAGGCGGCGATCACCCCTTCGGTCATGGTGTCGCTCAGGCGTGGCATTTTGATGACTTCTGCCATGAATATTTCTTCTGCTTGATGATGTTCCGGTAAAAGTAGAGAAAGTAGAAGAAATACGAAACGTATTTCAATCTCTCGTCTCTGTTTTTACATGAATGTCGAAGATAGGCAGGAAAAATTGCAATTGTTAATGGAATCGTATTCCGGCCTCAATTCCTACAGAAAAAGGCCGTTGACGCACGCCTGCCTCTCCCCGAAACGCCGCGGAGACTTGGGTCTGGCATTCTAATCCAATAAACACCTGCTGGGTTGAACGGCTTGGAAAAAGGTAGCGACTTCTTAGTCGAAGGTCGCTATGCCAAAGCACTGTCTCCAAAACAGGGGTAGGCTGCATTTGCAAAGTGCCTGTCTGAGGCCTTTCATCTACCAGAAATGCGAGGGCCTCTACCGGGTTCAGGGTATCTATTCGGGTCCAGCTTCGGTTGAGGCTGATTCCTGCACTGTTTTCGAGGGTGCCTCGCCCTGCTTGTATCAGGTAGCTCATGCGCAAAGGGGCACTGAGGGTGACGTGCTGAAAAGCCATGGGCTCATCAAAGGTGATGCTATTGGCTTCCACTACAATGGCGCCATCCTGTGGGGAATTGATGGGGGAAAGGCCTCCGGCAAAACTCCCCAGGGTTGCCATTCCGCCCCAACCAATTTTGCCTTCCAGCCCCAGGCTCATCCTCCATCTACTCGCGATCGAATGGCCAACTTCCAGCCCCAGGGTTTGATGCCAGCGTGGGAACGCTACTGCCGCTACCTGGCTTGAACCTACTGTGCTAAAATCCGAACGGTTGGCATATCCTGCATAATCAGCATTGGACAAGTTGCTCAGGGCAAAGGATGGTTGAAATCCAGTGGCATACTGGCTTCTTGCCAATAGATCGAGGCTCCATTTGCCATGTCGTTTCACCTTATTTAGATGGATAGATGCCAGAGATTCTTCCAGGTCTGCCTTGGTAGAAAAGTTTTTCCAGAATGGCTGTAGCTTGGCAGAAGGCATATAGGCCTGGTCGATAGCTACGTTCTCATGCGGTGGGATCTCAGCCTCTTGATTCTGTGGAGGGCTGGAAACGGTGAGTAATGGTTCTCTCTCAGATTGAGGAATGTGGATGCTTGACTGTGTGGAGCGAGATGAGCGAGTGCTGTTGATTTCTGCGGAGGAAAATGTAGCGTGTTTAACTTCTGTTTCAGAAATCACATGGTCATTTTTAGCGTGACCGATGCCCATGGAAGATTCCTCCAGGCTCAGGAGGCAAGAGTCTTTATCTGCGATCATGTCGGGAGCAGCTGCAACCCCAGTCTGATTCTGTGGGCCTTGGGCAAGACCAGCGGTATTAGCAGGGTAAAATACCCAGGCCAGGCCAGAGCTGACCAAGAGCAAGGCGGTCAGGGGCCACCATAGCCAGATCAAGCGCCGTTTCTTACCCGAATCCGGGGCAATACCGGCCTCGATCCGGTCCCAGAGCTCAGCAGGGGGCTGGATTTCGGCTTGCGCAAAGCGCTCCCGAAGTTTTCGTTCAAACAGTTCAGATGACATCCTTGTAAATCTTTTCTTCCATGTAAACCTGCTCTATCCTTTTTTTCAGTTGGCTCCGTGCACGGGTATATTGCGATCTGGAAGTGCTTTCGTTGATCCCAAGCTTTTCGCCAATCTCCGCATGAGAAAATCCTTCGATGGCATATAGATTGAAGATCATGCGATACCCTTCCGGCAGACTTTGAATCACGTCATAGAGAAAGCTCAATTCCATGTGGTCGAGGGCATCTTCGGCGTTGGTGGTCTCATGAATCGCTTCATTCACCTCTGTTTGCTGGAGCTGATACTTATGCTTTCGAAGGTGGTCGATGGCGGTGTTCACGACCACCCGGCGCACCCAACCTTCCACAGAACCCCGATCATCGTATTTGCTGAAATTCTGAAATACCTTGATGAATGCATCCTGAAGCATATCATGCGCGTCGCCCTCTTGTCTCGCATAGCGATGGCAAACAGCGAGCATTTTTGGAGAAAAATGCTCGTAGAACCGTCGCTGAGACATCTTGTCTCCCTTCCGGCATCCATCGATAATGTGAGGCAAGTCTATTGGCATCAGTTCAGGGCACCCTTGTTAGCATTGATTGTGTGACCCATATTTGGCTTTCAAACGGAAGTCTGTGGCGATTCGCTGCATGGGGCAGGGAAAAAGATTGGAGGGGGAGTAGGGGAAGGTATAAGGGAAATAAAGAAATAGGGGAAGGGTATAAGGAAATGGAGAGGTATAAGGTTAATTTTTCCCTCATTCAACAACTCAACAACTCAACCATTCCTCATCCCCCAATTTTCTGGGCCACTTGCTCTACGACCAAGCGAGCGGAAACAAAGGCACCTGCCATCCAGGCATTGAGATGGCTCACATGCTCTCCGGCAAAGTGAATCCGCCCTTCGGGTTTGAGAAGGGTGGGGTAGTGCTCTTCTCGCTCTGCTTGGCCATAAGTGGCCCAACCTCCTTCAGAAAATGGCGTTTTTTGCCAGGCGAGGGTGAAGGCACTTTGCAAATGCGTAGCATATTGAGGGTGTATTTTTCCTCCCTGATCCATCGCGAGCGCTACTCGCTCTTCTGGAGAGAGATTTCCTACTTTCACTGCCCGCTGATGGAAGTTGTAGCAGCC
>JANQTF010000309.1 GCA_030731845.1 Bacteroidia bacterium
ACCTTCTCACCCCTCACGGGCTGTCAGCCGCTCGACGTCATCTTTCAGACTACCAGCCCAAATCCCAACTGGACCTACGAATTTTTCTTCGGGGATGGAGGCGCCGCCGCTGGCACCACCGTGATGCACACCTATCTGAACGACACCACCGCCGTTCCGCTCATGGTCGTGGAAGATGAATTTGGTTGCCGCGTAGCCATTAGCAGCATGGATAGCATCGAGGTCCTGCCGTTGCCCAGGGTGAGATTCAATGTAAATCAAACCAAGATCTGCCTCGGACAAAGCGTCCAATTCACCAATACTTCCACCTCTAAGTCCAGCATTACAGGCTTTTTGTGGGAATTTGGAGATGGAAACACCTCCACCTCGGTGAATCCAACCCACACCTATCTCAACACAGGCAATTACACGGTGAATTTGATCGTCACGACTTCAGATGGTTGTGTGGATACCTCAAGTACGCCCATCAACATTGAAGTCACGGCGCCACCGACTGCCATTTTTGCCATTGATAATCCCGAAGATTGTGTGCCATCGGCTGTTGCCTTCACAGAAAGCTCTACAAGTGCTTTTCCATTGGTGAATTGGGACTGGAATTTTGGCAATGGGGCTATGGCCACGGGCCAGATTATTTCGCCACACCTTTATACCACCGCGGGAATCTACACCGCTTCTTTGACTGTGACGGATAATCAGGGATGTACGGGCAACTCCACCAAAACCGTGGTGGTGAATCCGCTTCCTCCGGTGAATTTCAGTGCTTTCCAATATGGTTGTGCGCCCATCACGGTCGCGTTTACGGACCAGACTCTGGGCGCAAGCCCGGCGGTGGCCTGGCTCTGGAACTTCGGAGACGGCGGCACTGCCACCGTCAAAAACCCCAGTCATACTTACACTGCCGACGGCAACTACACCGTGTCACTCACCGTGACGGACGCCAAAGGGTGTGTGAACACCCTTACCCGGGTAGATTATATCAAATTGGAGCATCCATCGGCCAACTTCACCTCCAACGCGGGCATCACCTGCCCCCCACAGCGAGTGCGTTTCACCAACCTGTCGGTGATAGACACTACTTCTACCTGGGCATGGGATTTTGGCGATGGAAGCCCCACAGGAACTGCCAGAAACCCGATACATACTTACTACAATTCGGACACCTTTGATGTGCGGCTCATCGTGACCAACATTTTCGGATGTCGCGACACCATGATCCGACCACAGCATGTGATCACCTACCCCAGACCGAGTGCGAGCTTTGCGGTGAATGACACGAGCGTGTGTTTGCCAGCCAATATACAGGTCAGCAGCACCTCCACGCCAAGTGGCGCAGCACTCACTGGCTACCTCTGGGATTTTGGAACAGGCTCAGGAACGACAAGCCCGACGGCAAGCTTTTTATATGTGAATGCCGGAACCTACACCATCAGCCTCCGAATTACAGACAGCAACGGATGTAGAGACACGGCCTACCGGCAGGTGTATATCAATCCCAACCCAAACGTGAACTTCATTGCTGGAGACACCGTGGGCTGTGCCATCACAAGCATCAACTTTGTGGATTTGACTACTGGTGTGAATGCGCCAGTGTCTTGGAAATGGACATTTGGCGATGGCAACATCGGCACTTCCAAAAATCCCAACCATACCTATCTCAACGACGGAACCTATACTGTGAAGCTCGTGGCAACCGATATCAATGGCTGTAAGGATTCGCTGACGAAGACCAATTACATCGTTCTGGACCACCCCACAGCCAATTTCGGCGTGAGCCAGACCATTCTCTGCCCAGGCACGACGGCATTTTTCACCGACCAATCTACGGGCAACTTCCCGATGGTGAATTGGATCTGGGATTTTGGTGACGGGACTCCCCTAAGCTATGCGCAGAATCCCTCGCATTCCTATGCCATGCCTGGTAGCTACAACGTGAAGTTGATCGTGACTGATGGAATCACCTGTAGTGACACCATCGTCAAAAGCACCTTTATTTCTGTCTATACGCCGCCTACCGCCGCATTTACCCGCGCTCCGGGCACGGGTTGCGATCCTCTCACCGTTTCCTTTACCCAAACCAGCTCAAACGGAACGGGCAACATTGTCAACTATGCATGGAGCTTTGGCGATGGCGGCAGCTCCGTACTTCCCAATCCCAATTATGTGTATTCAACCCCAGGACTCTACACCGTGACCCTCACGGTGACGGACAACAACGGTTGCACTGACACCTACACCGATCAGGTGAGAGTGTTTGAAATTCCAACGGTGAACTTTATCGCCAATCAGCGTGTGGGTTGTGCCCCATTGGCCATTACCTTCAATGATCTCACCACCTCCCCTTATGTAAAAGTAGCCTGGCGATGGGATTTTGGAGACGGAAGCACCTCCACTTCTCCCAATCCGGTGCACACTTATGCCGCCGATGGCACCTACAGCGTGAAGCTCGTGGTGACAGACCAAAACGGCTGTAAGGATTCTACTTCTAAGGCTTCCTATATTCGCCTCACACATCCACAAGCTGCTTTCACCTACAACAACAGCATTGTGTGTCCCAACGAGCCAATTGGGGTCACATTCACCGATACCTCCATCCCTGACACCACGATCATCGCCTGGGCCTGGGATTTTGGGGACGGATCGACCTCTAGCGCTCAAAACCCGAGTCATTCTTACTCAGCTCCTGGCTCCTACACCGTGCGCCTGACTGTGACGAATATTCTGGGCTGTACGGATACCGAGACCAAGACCAATGTGATTTCTGTGCGGGTCCCGCCTGCTCCTGCTTTTGCTATGAGCGATTCGGCCAATTGTACGCCGCTCAGCATTGCCTTCACTGACAACACCGTAGCTGGTGGCGGAACTGTCGTGGGCTGGAACTGGACCTTTGGCAATGGCGCTACTGACCTGGCACAAAACCCATCTTACACATGGACCACACCCGGCATTTACACCGTGACCCTCACCACGACCGATGCCAATGGCTGTATCGCCAGCACGAGCAAGACCGTGAGAGCCCGAGAAATTCCTGTAGCGAATTTCTTCTCGCCTGATACAGTTGGGTGTGCCCCACGCACCGTTCGGTTTACCAATACCTCTACCGCAGCGGCAAGCCTCAATTATTGGAAATGGCACTTTGGCGATGGAGACAGCGCCATGATGGTATCCAACCCTGTGCATAGCTACACAGCAGATGGCAGCTATGATGTGACGCTGATTGTTGGCGACGTTTTTGGATGTCGCGATACCTTGGTGAGAAGCAACTACATTCGATTGTCTCACCCGGTGGCAGCCTTCACTACCGACCTGAGCCTCGTGTGTCCGGGCGTGCCAGTTGGCGTCACCTTCACCGATACCTCGATCCCAGACACCACGCTCACCAACTGGCGCTGGAGCCTGGGAGATGGAACCATTTCGACCCTCCAGAATCCTACGCATTCCTACTCTACTCCGGGCGTTTACACCATCCAATTGATTGTGACCAACATTCTGGGATGTAAGGACACCGTTATTTCAGGGAATAATATCACGGTCCTCAGTCCGCCCAACACCTCCTTCACGGTATCGGATTCGGCAGATTGTGCGCCGCATAGTGTGGTATTTACCAATACTTCTACGCCGGGCGCTGCCGCGATCGTGGCCTGGAACTGGACCTTTGGCAATGGCAATACCAGCATGGTTGCCAGCCCCAGCCACACCTACGTCACACCCGGCACTTATGTAGCCAGCCTCACTGCTACCGATGCCAACGGCTGCGCCACCACCAGAAGCAAAACCATCCGGGCCTTTGAAAACCCTGTAGTGAATTTTGCCACGGCCGACACCTTTGGGTGCGCGCCCAAGAGCATCACCTTCAGCGATTTATCGACCGGACCTGCAGCCATCAACGGCTGGCTCTGGGATTTTGGCGACGGAGGCACTTCCTCGCTCAAAAATCCTACACACACCTATGCCGCAGACGGTTCTTACACCGTTACACTCAGCGTGACCGATGTGAATGGCTGCACACACAGCCTCACAAAGCCTGAGTACATTCAGCTGACTCACCCCATTGCCAACCTCTCGGCCTCGATTACACAGCTCTGCCCCGGCACAGCCGTGACCTTCCAGGACCTCTCGATCGCGGATCATCCGCTCACGAGCTGGCAGTGGAACTTCGGAGACGGATCTACCTCTGCGCAGCAGAACCCTGTCTATGTGTATCACACAGCTGGCACCTACACTGTGTCGCTGACCGTGACCAATATCTATGGATGTAGCGACGTATTTGTGCTTCCAACCAACATTCGGGTGTACACACCGCCGACAGCAGCCACGCTGCCCGGCGACAGCAGTCATTGTGCGCCATTCTTCATTGACTTCCAGGACAACTCCACACCGGGCAACTTTGCTCTCACAGGCTGGACCTGGAACTTTGCCAATGGCAACACCTCCACCCTGGCCAATCCACCTGCACAGACCTATGCCACTCCGGGTAGCTACGCCATTCGGATGATCGTAGGCGATGCGTTTGGGTGTAAGGACACCGCTATTACCACGGTCATCGTCAATGACCTGCCAACGGTTGATTTCTTTGCCAACCGCACGGTGGGTTGTCCGCCAAGCATCATCCGATTTACCGACATCAGCACGGGAAGCGCGCTGCCAGTAGCCTGGCTATGGAACTTTGGCGACGGCACGACCTCTACTCTTCGCTCCCCGCAGCACAGCTATGTGAGCAATGGGGCCTACGACGTCACCCTCACTGTGACTGATGCCAACGGATGTGTGAGCAGCCTCACCAAAACCCAGTACATCAAGATGCGCGACCCAGAGGCGGAGTTCAGCATGTCTGCGACCACGATCTGCCCAGGCGCGCAGGTGAGCTTCACCGATCTCTCTGTGGCTGACACCACGATCAGCTCATGGGCCTGGAATTTTGGAGATGGCGCTACCTCATCGGTACAAAATCCTGTGCACATCTACGCCAACTCAGGGAATTACACCGTGAGATTGGTTGTGACCAATGTACTGGGTTGTGTGGATACCCTCATTAAGCCCAATGTGATCAGCGTGAATACCAAGCCGGATGCCTCATTTACCGTATCAGACGATGCCGATTGTGCGCCGTTTTTCGTGTCATTTACCAATACCACCACGATCAACTCACAGCCCGTGGTGAACTGGGCATGGAATTTTGGAAACGGGGTGACCTCATCGCTGATTCAGCGAAACACCACCTTCCAAAATTCTGGAAACTACACGGTTAGGCTGATCGCCACGGATGCCCTCGGGTGTACGGATACCGCCACGCGGATCATCACCGCCTTCGCTCCACCACAAGCCAATTTTGTAGCCAACGATAGCAGCGGATGCGCGCCTGCCACGGTTACCTTCTTCGACAAAACCAAAGGCAGTGCTCCCCTCAATTTCTGGAGCTGGAACTTTGGTAATGGCAATGTGTCTTCTTCGCCGGTGCCCGTGACCACCTATCCAGTGGATGGCAGCTACTCCGTCTCGCTCATCGTAGGGGATGTGAATGGATGTAGAGATACGCTGGTAAAGCCGCAATACATTCGTCTGAGACATCCTGTGGCAAACTTTGATGTGTCGGAAAATGAAATTTGTCCAGGCACAGAGCTACAATTCTACGATCTTTCTGTTCCTGACACCACCTTGATGAGCTGGAGCTGGAACTTTGGAGATGGAAGCAGCTCCTCAGTTCAGAACCCATTCAAAACCTATACAACGCCCGGGCTGTATGCGGTAACACTTACCGTGACCAATGTCCTGAATTGTAGTGACAGCGAAACAAAAACGGCTTTCATCCGGGTACTTACTCCTCCCACTTCTACCTTCCTGGCCTCCGATACGGTAGGTTGTAATCCCTTCTCCGTGAGTTTCCAGGATTTGTCAGGGGGAAATCCTGATCCGGTTGTGGCCTGGAAGTGGCAATTTGGAAACGGAGATAGTTCCATCGTGCAGAACCCTTCGGTCCTGTACAAAAATCCGGGGACCTATCTGGTGAGTCTCACCGTGCGCGACAACAAAGGATGTACGGCTACCTCAAGCAGAAGTATTCGATCTGTGACGCCTCCGATTGCAAAATTCTTCACTCCAGATTCAGTAGGCTGTGAAGAACAGATCAGCTTCTTTGATTTGTCGAGCAGCTCAGGTGCACTTGTGTCCTGGAAATGGCGCTTTGGCGATGGAGACAGCTCTCTGCTTCAGAATCCTGTTCATAGCTATCCAGGCACGGGAGTCTATACGGTCTCTTTGATGGTGACAGATGAATACGGTTGTACCGACATGCTCACCAAGCCCAACTACATCAACCTGACCAGGCCGCAGGCGGCCTTCGCACAAGACAACGACGAGGTCTGTCCAGGCACGTTTGTGCAATTCTTCGACGCCTCTACGCCAGATTTCCCCATCGTGAATTGGTTCTGGGATTTTGGAGATGGAAATACTGCTACGGGCCCTAAAGTGACCCATGCCTACACCGTTCCGGGGATCTACACTGTGAAGCTTACCATCACCAACTCCAAAGGATGCCAGGATTCTGAGTTGGGCATTGTGACGGTGCACACGCCTCCTGTGGCGAGCTTTGCCGCGAGCAGCAATGACGGCTGTAATCCGTTGACGGTGGACTTCACCAACGGCTCAGCGGGATTCTCTGCGGGGATTATTTTCTACCAGTGGAGTTTTGGTGATGGGAATTTTTCCAATGCCATCAATCCACAGAATGAATACACAGCCCCAGGCACCTACACGGTGATTTTGGAGGTAATGGATGGAAATGGTTGTGTTGACGACACCTCCATGACCGTAATCGTGCGCCCCCTACCGATAGCGGCCTTTACCGCTGATATTACCGTGGGTTGCGCGCCACAGCCGGTGAAATTTACCCAAATGGCTACCGGCACCAATCCGATCGTGGGCTACCTCTGGAATTTTGGCGATGGAACTACCTCCACCTTGCCCAATCCTGTGCACACCTACGCCACCGACGGGATCTATGACGTGACCCTCACGGTAACAGACATTTACGGCTGTGTGAAAACGCTGACCAAGCCTTCCTTCATCCGGATGCGTCATCCTGTGGCGAATTTCACCTACACCCCAGCAGTCGGTTGCCCTGGTCAAAACATCACGTTTACCGACACGAGCACGCCCGATACTACCCTGGTGAGCTGGTTGTGGAATTTTGGGGATGGAAACACTTCCACCATTAAAAATCCGGCACATGCTTACCAAAATTCCGGAACCTACACCGTGACCCTGGAAGTAACCAACGTTTTGGGATGTACCCACATGGTGACCAAGACCAATATCATCCGGATCTTCCAGCGCCCCAACGCGGCATTTGTTCCGACCGATTCTTCCGCTTGTACGCCATTCAGTCTGCCATTTTTCAATACTTCTACACAGACCGATGCACCTTTGACGGCCTACAGGTGGAACTTTGGAGATGGAAGCACCTCCACCCTGCCCAATCCTGGGCACACCTTCACGCAAAGCGGCGTGTTTGGGGTGCGCTTGATTGCCATCGACGGCAATGGCTGTAGAGATACAGTGGTGCACAACATCACGGCGCTGGCCCTGCCTACCCCGGCTTTCTCGGCAAGCGACAGCCTTGGCTGTGCCCCCAAAACGATCACCTTTGTGGATCAATCATTGGCTTCCTCGCCGATTGTGAGCTGGAACTGGACCTTTGGCGACGGAGGCAGCAGCAACGCCAAATTCCCCGTGCACACCTATGTGAATGACGGCGAGTATGACGTATCCCTCAGAACGGTGGATGCCAATGGATGCGAAAACACGCTGGTCCGCCCAAGATATATCAAGCTGAGCCATCCGGTGGCTGACTTTGCCAAATCGGCCAATCAGATTTGTACGGG
This sequence comes from Bacteroidia bacterium, assembly GCA_030731845.1. GTDB lineage: Bacteria > Bacteroidota > Bacteroidia > J057 > J057 > JANQTF01. The sequence continues at coordinate 7,878 of JANQTF010000309.1, forward strand.
AACCGTGGTGAGCTTCACCGATCTATCTACTGCTGACACGACCATCCAAACCTGGTTGTGGAACTTCGGAGATGGCACGACCTCGGGCCAAAAGAACCCCACACATGTGTATAGTGCTGGCGGGACCTACAGTGTGACCCTCACGATCACCAATATCTTTGGGTGTAGTGACCAAATCACCAAGACGGGATTTGTGAGTGTGTTACCGGGGCCCAACACGCTGTTTAGCCCCTCGCTCCCAGCAGGTTGTACGCCATTTAGCCCTACTTTCACGGATCAATCTACTGGCACAACATCCCCAGTAGTGGCGTGGAGCTGGACCTTTGGCGACGGTGGCGTATCCACAGCCCAAAACCCAACACACACCTACCTGGTGCCGGGCATCTATGACGTGACCCTGACCACCACCGACAACAACGGTTGTGTGAGCAGCTTCACTCGTCAGGTAGAATCGTTGGAATTGCCGAATGCGAAGTTTTTCAGCAACGACACCCTCGGGTGCGCGCCTCAGGCTGTTTCCTTTGTGGACATTAGCAAAGGCCCTGCGCCGATTGTGAGCTGGAGGTGGAATTTTGGAAACGGCATGACAAGCACCATCCAAAATCCAACCCTCACCTATGCCAATGATGGCCGCTTCACGGTATCGCTGATTGCGGTAGATCAGAACGGATGTCGCGATACCGCCACGCGGGTGGAATACATTCGCCTGTCCAATCCACAGCCAAACTTCAGTCTCAGCCAGCCCAACGGCTGTCCTGGCATGTTGGTGAAGTTTACTGACCTCAGCTTGGCAGATACCACCATCGTGAGCTGGCTGTGGACATTTGGAGATGGCAGCACCTCTATCGTGCGAAACCCGAGCAAGGTATATCCCAACCCGGGCCTCTACACGGTGAGCCTCACAGTGACCAACGTGAACGGTTGTTCCAAGACCTACACATTGCCTAATGCGGTGTCGGTAGCAACCCTTCCTACGGCTGATTTCCTGCTGGCAGATTCGATCTCCTGTACGCCATTCCTACTGGACATTTCGGACAATACGACCACCGTTTCTTCACCAATTGTAGCCTGGAACTGGACATTCGGTAACGGAGACAACAGCAACGATCAGGAGCCCATCTACACCTATTACACCCCTGGCAGCTACCAGATCCGGTTCCGGGTGACAGATGCCAATGGATGCACAGATTCTGTGATGAAGACCGTCATCGCAACAGAAGCACCAAGGCCTTCTTTCTCGCAAAACGACAGCGTGGGCTGTTCGCCATTTACTGTCAAATTCACTGACCGGACCCGTGCGAGCTACCCCATCACAGGCTGGTTGTGGAATTTTGGAGATGGGACCACCTCCACTGTCAAAAACCCTACGCATACCTATCTGACTGATGGAATCTACACCGTGAGTCTCACGGTATTCGACAACAATAATTGTCAGGAAACCTTCACGAAGGAGGATTTGATCAGACTCTCCCACCCTGTGGCAGGCTTTGATAACGACATTCAGGAAGGATGTGCCGGATCTACGGTCATCTTCACTGACCGTAGTGTGGGAGACACCACCCTCACCGGCTGGTTCTGGGACTTTGGAGACGGAGGACAAACGGTAGTTCAAAATCCTTCCTACACCTACTTCAACTCGGCTCAGTATGATGTCACGTTGATTGTGACCAATGTATTGGGATGTCGGGATACGGTAAGGAAATCCAACTTGATTGAGATTTTCGAGAAACCGATTGCCTCATTTGCGAGCACAGACACGGCTGACTGCTACCCCTTTCAGTCCAATTTCAATGATTTCTCATCGAGTGCTTATGGGGTAGGCACCTGGGAATGGTCGGTGAATGGGCAGTTAAGAAGCATTTCACAAAACTTCAGCTACTTCTTCGACACAGTTGGAGTGTATCAGGTGAAACTTCGCGTGACCGATGCCAACGGCTGTCAGGATTCGATGATCCAGAAGATCTATCGTCATGGCATTCCGGTGGTGGCGTTCTTCGCATCTGATACGATTGGGTGTGCGCCCGAAGCCATCAGCTTCCTGGATCGCTCGTTCCCAACGCCGCGAATCTGGGATTGGAGCTTTGGAGATGGCAACACAAGCAATCAGCAGAACCCCGTTCATACTTATCAGAATGACGGGATCTATACCGTGAAGCTTCGAATCACAGACCAAAACGGTTGTTTCAACGAGATCACCAAGGTGAACTATATCGAACTGGATCATCCGGAAATTGACTTCACGGTCGATTACGAAGCGGGTTGTCCGCCTCTACCTGTTACTTTCCGCACCACGGGAAGCGGCCTGGCTGGCTTTGCCAACTGGCGCTGGGACTTTGGAGATGGCAAAGTGACAACCTCGTTGCGAGACAGCATCATTTATGCTTACCCCGCAGCAGGCGAATATGACGTGACCCTCACAGTAACAGACTCCCTTGGTTGCCAGAGCACCGTCACCAAACCCGCCATTGTGTCGGTGTTGGGAGACATAATCCCAGATCCGATCAAGCTTCATGCGGTGAGTGTGCTGGATGACGACAAGGTAGAGGTGAAATGGCAGCCACATGCCGACGACGACTTCCTGAAATACACCGTGTATCGCGAAAATCCAGGCCAGGGCTTCTCTGCTGTCTATGAGACTTATTATGTCAACGATACGCTATGGATTGAGGACAGGCTACTTACGACTGACAACAGCTATTGCTACCGGGTGACGGTAACCAATTTCTGCGGGACGGAGTCTGAGCTGAACCTGACCAAAACCCATTGCACGATCAATGTGGAGGCAACGCCTACTCCGGGCCAGATTCTGGTGGAGTGGAGTCCCTACATTGGGTGGATCGCCGTGGCACAGTATGAAGTGTATCGGGTGAATAGCTACAATCCGCAGGATGTGACCTTCATCGGCATTGTGCCGGGCACGATCAATCAGTTCAGCGAAGAAATCGAAGATTGCTTCAATGACTACTTCTACCGAATCAAGGCCACTGGCCCCGGCGACTTGCAGGAGTCCTGGTCTGATACGGCATTGGCGGTGAATTTCCATGGCACGGTGGGAAGAGCGACACAGCTTGTGAGAGCCACCGTGGAGCAGAACCGGGATGTGCTGGTCGAATGGAAGGCATTTGAGCTACCTGGTGCTGAGTTTTTGTATGTAGAAAAACAATTTGAAGCGGGTCCATGGACGGTGCTCACAACATTGACGCCTAACAACTTAAAATTCCTTGATCAGGATGCGAATGTGCAAACCACCTCTTATTCCTACCGGGTATCTGCGCAGGACAGTTGTGGCAACTACACGCCACTTTCCAACATCGGCAAGACCATCGTGGCCAAGGTGGAGAAAGACGGCATTACCCCGCTGATTCGCTGGACACCATACGAAGAATGGACCTATGGCGTTGACAGATACCGCATTGAGGTGTTTGTGGACACAGTGGGTCAATGGCGAATCGTGGACCGGGTGGATGGGCATATTCACGAATATTACGATACCCAGACCAACTTTGACCAGCCGGAATATTGCTACCGGGTGATAGCCGAAGAGCAGGGAGGCAACCGATCCACGAGCATGTCCAACGAAAGCTGTATCGACATTCTGAGCAATATCCGGGTGCCCAATGCCTTTACGCCTAACCTCGACGGCATCAATGATGAATGGAAAGCCAGCGGAATTCACATCCAAACCTTCCACCTACAGATCTTCAGCCGATGGGGGATGCTGTTATTCGAAAGCTACGATCCTGAGATCGGCTGGGACGGAACCTATCGCGGACAGCCTGTGGGAGAAGGAGTTTATACCTATGTGATCCGAGGCACGAGCTACAATGGGGCTCCATTTATCCAAAAAGGGGGAATTACCCTGATGAGATAAGGCAAGGCTAGCCGGCAAATTGAGTACTTAACTCCTCCGATTCGAGCAACTTCGAGTCGGGGGAGTTTAATTTTGGCGTGATGTGAGGAGCAGCCCTTGAAATGGGAATCGGCTGGCTTTTTTTTTTGAATAAGATTCCCAGAAATCCGACTTTTTAATCCCGGGAATGAATA
>JANQTF010000310.1:0-6049 GCA_030731845.1 Bacteroidia bacterium
ATCCTGGTGGTGATCATTCTGATCGCGGTGGTACTCGGAAGAGAAATCTGGTTCAGAGTCATGGCACAATGGGGAAGCAAGTCCATGGTGGTCCTGCTCCCTACCCTGCTGGCCCTGGTGATCGTGCAGCTCACATTTCTGGAGTCACGCACCTTCAAATATGACGAGGACATGGCCTATCGCACCTATGTGCAGGCACAGAAGCAGGCGATCGATTATTTCTTCGAGCAAAAGATGCACGAAGGCGGTTTCCACGTCGGATTCCCGCTGGACTTTGCCCTGTTGGATTACCGATACGGCTACATGCCGGACTCGATGAGCAAGATGCTCAATTACGAAGTGAGAGAAGGAACGAAGCATATTCTCACGATTGATCCTCCTGGGATCGTGAACAATCCGACTGACATTCCCACCAAGCTCATGAAGAGCTGGAAACATGGATATGTGGAGTTGCGGCATTATGTGATGGAATAATGCAAATTCTCAACATCATGTCTGTCTTCGACCCGAATAATACGATTTTCGGTTCGATTGAGAAAAGATTCTGGATATCTCACTTGCTTGTTGACCACCATTCATAGTATTTTTGGTGAGCCAATGAAATAGTAGTGCCCCCCATTTTCAGCCCGCTTTTAGATTTTTACGACTTATACTTCTGTCCATCATCATTTCATGGCTTTCTTCCGGTTCCTTTATTCTATCGGCCTATCCGATACCTGTACCCCTCGCGAAATCAGGCAGATTCGAACGATCAATGTGCTGAACTTCGGATTCATCGTAACGGTAGCGATACAGCTTACCCTCCTGCTCTCATGGGGACAAATGTCCCACAGCTTACTTGCCGGATACCTGCTGGTGATGTTGATGGTTTCCACCATTTTGATCTTCTGGAAAAAGCATAAGGTTGCCAGTTTCATTTCACTGGTCGCTTTTCTGTCTACTGCAGGTCTGCAAGCGTTCTATTTTCAGGACCTAGATGAAGCCAATTTCATTCTTTTGCTGGCTCCACTCCTCTCAATCGTTTTGTTCGACAGCATGCGACTCAAACTGGGAATCCTGGGGCTGAGTATTGTGCTATATTTCCTCTGCAACTACTGGTGCGGCAAGCCTCTTTTCAGCAATTATTTATTCCTCATTGGTCTCATTCCCTCATTCATTGGGATGGCATTTTTCTACACGAAACTGATAACCCTGGAGAACGAAAAGCTAACATTCAACGCTATGTTGGCTGAGCAAACCGAGCGGTTGACAGATTTTACCAATTCAATGAGCCATGATTTAAAAGCATCTGCCAGAACGATTTCGTCCTTTTCGCACCTCTTGAGTGAACAACCCGGCATACAGATAGATGAAAAAGGGAGCAAATACTTAAACTTCATCTTACAAGCCTCCAACAGAATGTCCTCACTAATCGACGACCTGATGACTTTTGCCAAGGCAGACCAACAAAACATTTTGCTGGCTCCCACTTCAATAGAGGCTGTAGTTGTTGAAGCCAAAGCAAATCTCCTGAGTGAAATTGAGGCGACTTCTGCCGTGATTGAATATGAAGAATTACCTATTCTATCTGCCAACAAAAGGGCCCTCATTATTGTGTTCCAAAATCTGATCTCCAACGCGATCAAGTACCAACCTAAAGATGTAGTTGGTCATTATCCTCATATTCAAATCAGTGCTCAAAGGGAAGAGGATTTTGTTGTTTTATCGATTTCAGACAATGGGATAGGTATCTCTAAAGAGTTTCAGGAAAATATTTTTATCCCATTCAAGCGATTTCATGCCTACGACGATTACGAAGGAAGTGGACTGGGCTTGAGTATTTGCCAGAAAATCATTGAAAAGCACAAGGGGAAGATTTCAATCAAATCAACTGGCCCAACCGGCACCTGCTTCTCAATTCATCTGCCTGTAAATCTGAAGAAAAAAGAAAAAGTGATGGTCTGATGTTTGTTTTCCCTAACCGAAGGCGAAACCTAACACGCTCAAGGCCACCCACAGCGGCGACCAATTTACCATTCCTCTCACCAAAAAATAGAGCATCACTACCACCAGCAAATCTCCGCCATAAGGCCGGATGATCCTATCTCGAACGAACAAGGCGATCAGGACTTCAACCAAAAACAAGGCCAGGCCAATGAGCAGATAGGTTTTGTTGGATAGCTGAGTTGTCCCTTTCGTCATGTGCTTTTTTGTGAGATTACAGCGGCAAAGAAAATCAGAAATTTCTCTTTACCAGATTCCTTCAACAATTTATTTAGGTGCCCCTTCCCGGTCCCCCTGCAGGGATGGGTTGTGCGCTGACGAGAGAGAACTTGCGGGTGAAAAATCGGCAAGCGCAGCCATTAGAAAGCGCAGCCATTGGAAAGCGAAGCCATAGCCCCTTGGCTGCTCTTGCTCCCCGACCACAGCGGGGTCGCACGAAGGGAGGTAGGTTGCTTTTCTATGTTCGACCCCGCGGGTCGGGCTGTGATGGACCGCCTACAGCTCTTCTTTCTTACTCCTTCACCTTTTGGGAGAAGGTTGAGATGAGAGGACTTTCGCGTAACCGGACAGCTATGCCCTACCACCCCCCTTTCATGTCGAGCCCCACACCGGTTGCTTTACACTACAGAATCGCCCTTTTCGTGATCAAGCATCACAAAAAGGGCGAATAGCAGGGAAGGTTCATTCCCCTTATACCTGTATTTCCCTTATACCTGCATCCCCCTTATCCCTGCATTCCCCTTATACCCATCTTCTTTAACCGCAATGACGCAAAGGTTAAGACGCAAAGGAGAAATGGTTGAATTAATGAATCGTTGAGGTAGTGAATGATAGAAATATGAACCTTATACCTGTATTTCCCTTATACCTTGTCTTGGGTGAATGAGAGAAAAACGCCCCTTATACCTTATTCCCTCATACCTTTCCATCCTTCCCGATTACCTGCGCCATTTCTCCGGCGCCAAGCGCCACTCCAGGATGGTCGCCTCTTGCTCAGGGGAGAGATAGTTGATCTCAATGGCCTTGGCAAGCAGGTCATCAAGGGTAGCGAGGGGGGCATAGGTGGTACCCGTTTCGGCGAAGGTGGCCTCGGCTTGTGGGAAGCCGTAGCTAAAAATCGAAAGGGTTCCCAGCACGGAGGCGCCTGTAGCCTGAAGGGCTTTAACAGCCTTGGCGCTGGAACCACCGGTAGAAACGAGGTCTTCGATCACGACATATTTGCCATCCACATCCACCTGCCCTTCCACGAGGTTTTCCATGCCATGGCCTTTGGCCTTGTCGCGGATGTAAATCATGGGGAGGTCGAGCGCTTCGGCTACCAGGGCTGCCTGGGCGATGGCGCCCGTGGCGACGCCGGCAATGCCAGTGGCTTCTGGAAAATCCTGGTGGATTCTCGTCACGAAGGCGTCCCGAACGGCGCTTCGGATCTCTGGATAGGACAATGTCTTGCGATTGTCGCAATAAATCGGCGATTTCCAACCCGATGCCCACGTGAATGGTTCATCCGGTCTTAACGCTACGGCTTTGATCTTTAGCAGATACTCTGCAATTTTGGAGTTTTCCAAGGCAATTTGGGTCTTTGGTAAGCAAAACTATGAAAATTTTTGCACTGAATCTTTGCCTGGAGTTTGTGGTGAATGACCCTTCTCAGCGCTATGACATTCCACCCATGAGTTTTGATGAACTAATGGGCTACTTTTTCAAGGGAACAGATTTCCCTGGACAGGTTTTTTATGTCGCAGCAGAGAAGAACGAGACGTTCGCAGACCACTTATTTGAACTCCAGAAGAACGATGTTTTTCGCGATATCCCCGCGACGGTAAAGGTCGTGTTTGCCAGCCAACGCGCCAAGGAAGATTTTCTAAGCCCTTGGCTCGACCGGTTCAAACTCGTAGATGCTGCCGGGGGAATGGTCCAAAATGAAAAAGGAGAGTATCTTTGCATTTTCAACCGAAATAAGTGGACCTTACCCAAGGGCAGGGTGGAATGGCTCGAACCCGTGACCGAAGCAGCTGTGAGAGAAGTGCAGGAAGAGACCGGGTTACAGGAAATTCAGCTGGGTGAACCCTTAATCAAAACCTACCACACCTTCAGAAGAAGCCGATACTGGGTGTTTAAAACTACCCACTGGTATAGAATGACTGCCGACTCAGGCCAACCATTGACACCACAAGCAGAAGAGGGAATAGACGAAGTTTCCTGGTTGAATAAGCAACAATGGCAGGATGTTGCAGACGAAACCTATCCCTTAGTTCGTCATTTATTCGAACAGGAATTCTCACAAAGCCTGAACTAACTACATGGGAGTTGCATCTCCATCCAGGATGAAAGGACATACGTTTCGGTGTTGGATCTGCCTGATCTTGACCTTGATCACTGCCCCAAAAGCCCAGGCACAGATCGCCTACTGGCAGAAATTGCTCGGGGGCAGCGACTACGATACAGGCAAAAAAGTGCTCTATCTGCCTGATGGCACGATGGCCATTGGTATGCAGACCCGCTCCCAAGACGGGCTCGGGAAGGGAAATCACAGCGAAGATGTCGATGTGGTAATCTTCAAATATGCTACACAGGAAAAAGTTTTCTGGAAAACAACCATCGGTGGCAGCGGGCGCGACGAGCTCGCTAATCTGATTATGACTTCCGACGGCGGTTTTATCTGTGTGGGATCTACCGACTCCCGCGATGGCGACTTTGAAGGAAATCACGGAGGAAACGATCTCTGGGTGGCCAAGATCTCCCCCGGAGGCAAGCTCCGATGGGTCACAACCCTGGGAGGTCGTGGTCAGGACTATGGTTGGTGCGCCTTCCAGGACCGAGACGGCAGCATTTATGTAGGCGGAGAATCCAGCTCCATCGATGGCGACATGCGCTCGCCACACCATGGCAGCCTCGATGCCTGGCTCGCTAAGCTCGATGCCAACGGCGACCTGCTCATGGAAAAACACTTTGGTGGCCCAGGAAATGATCGACTCGCTAGCATTCAGCCACATGGTAAAGGCCTTTGGCTTATCTGCACCAATGACGCAGCTGGCGGGGATGTGAACATCAATTATGGAAAAAAAGACCTCTGGCTTCTCAATATCGACAGCAACTGGGGAATTGTCCATCAGCAGGCAGTGGGAGGCCAGGACAATGACGACACCCATGGCTCCCTTATCGATGCAGAAGGTAACCTGATACTGGCTGGCACTACGTTTTCCAACAATGGCTTCATCAGTGATCAGCACGGAAATGGCGATGGTTGGCTCGTGAAATTTGACCCCGCAGGGCGCTATCTCTGGAGTCATGCCTATGGTGGCACCCGCAACGAAGGCTTCACTGCCCTAACAGCCACCCATGACGGGGGCTATGCCATGGTCGGCATGACCCTCTCCATCAACGGCAACTTGTCGAGCAATGAGGGCTACTACGACGGCTGGTTTCTCAAAACCAACAAAGACGGACAGATCCTCTGGTCGCGAAACATCGGCTACAAAGCCAAAGATGCCCTCAACGACATTGTAGAGATTCCCTCAGGCGGCTTTTTGGCCCTAGGAAATGTGCAGGAAAAACTCAAAGAGGACATTCAGATTCCCGGCCACCACGGAATTTATGATGTCTGGCTCGTCAACTTCGGCGACCCGGGCCGCGGCCTCGATGTGCGGGCCTATCGCACGCCTTCCATCATGATCGGAACCGTGATTGATGCCAACACCGATCTGCCACTTGAATCTGCCATTACCCTCACTGATAACCGCACCCTCGACTCCCTCACCGCCACACAAAGCGACGCAGGAGATGGCTCTTTTGTCCTACTTCTCCCCTCCTATGGCCTCGTATCGATCAACGTGCTGGCACAGGGCTACCTGTTTTATGGACAAGACATCCTGACCGATTCTCTTTCCAAAAAAACCTCCGTCGAGCGGCTCGTGAAGCTTCAGCCCATCACCGTAGGCAGCTCGTTGGTATTGGAGAATATCTACTTCGAAACGGCCAAATGGGAAGTTCTCAAAGAGTCTTATGCAGAGCTAAACCGACTGGTCGCATTCCTCGAATTAAATCCCCGGGTGAAAATCGAAATCTC
>JANQTF010000310.1:6149-11919 GCA_030731845.1 Bacteroidia bacterium
TAAACCGACTGGTCGCATTCCTCGAATTAAATCCCCGGGTGAAAATCGAAATCTCTGGACACACCGATAATACCGGTAATCGCGACCAAAAAATCCAGTTGAGTGTGAACCGCGCCACCGCCGTGAAGGAATATCTGGAGCAAAAAGGCATTCCTCATTACCGCATGAGCGTGAAAGGCTATGGGATGTATCGCCCACGGGCCACCAACAACACAGAGGAAGGGAGGAGGCTCAACCGCCGCGTAGAATTTACCGTCACCAATATGTAACAACGTGGTGAGCGGGTTGGGTAAAGCTGCTTCAGGTGCCCCACACAGGGACATTTAAAAACAGGCCAAGCGCATCGGCATCCGTTCTGGATTGCTTCATGCTGCCATGGTCCACCACGTTGAGGCGGGAGTTATCTTGTAAAACAAGGTTGATCTCGTAGCTGTCGTAACTGCTTTTGCTAGTCAATACCCGCTCCCGAAGGAGTTGAATGCCCACGATGTCCTCGATCCGGCACCACTCTTTTTCTGTCTCGATGCTGCTATCTGCCCGGTTGGGTCGTTTGCCTTTCCAAAACATGCCATCCTGAAGATCAAACACAATTGCCCGATCAAACGACCGAAACATATACACGCCCACAGCCAAAAAAATCCCTCCAAAGGCCATCATTCCTAGCCCCAAAAGTCCCCCACCCACGGCGAAACCGATGATGCTACCTACCACCAAGCCCCCGAGCCCCACCACCGCAAACACCACCGAAAAAAGCCGGGCACCCGGCGTAGAGACAAATTCTACCCGATGAGAGGAAGCCATCTGCAGCCGATGTGTCTTGAAGTTGGTGCCGCCAGGTTTTAATGATGTCCACGACACAGATGATGCCTCCGGATGATCAGCCAAATCTACAGGAAGCCCTGCACGAGCTTCTGCCTCTACTCGATTCTTAAGGTCTTTGAAAAATTCTTCCATAAATGCGGTTGAAAGTTCTTAGGAACGGGAGGAAATCACCTCCCAGATTTTGCACTCGTGCAAAGCCAAGGAAGGATCAACGAGTGGTTGAAAATGAGGATTTTCCTGACCTCGGACTCGTGCAAGAGCTTGGATGCTGCAAGTCCCGGCAACAGGAAGTCTTTAGAATGGATCAAATCAAAAGGGATACTTGTTTTTTGGCCCTTCCTCAGGCTGAATGGGGCAAGCCTCTTTTTATTTGATGCCCCAAACAGGCACACCCAGAAAACGACCGAGCACCTCGCTGTCAGCCAGCACTTGACTTACCCCTCCGTGGTCCACCACATTGAGACGAGAACCGTCTTTCAGCACAAGATTGATCTCGTAACTGTTGAAGCTACTATCTTTCCCTGACACATGTTCACGAATGAGCTGTATCGCAGCAATATCTTCGATTCGACACCACTCCTTTTCCGTCTCGATGCTGCTATCTGCCCGATTGGGTCTTTTGTTTCTCCAAAACATCCCATCCTGAAGGTCAAAGACGATCTCACGATCAAACTCCCTATACATCCAGATCCCAACTCCCAAGAAAATCCCGCCAAAACATAGCCCCCCCAGAGCCCCCAACCATCCTGCCACCGCCAGGCCGATGACGCTCCCAAACCCCATCGCTACAAGTCCTACAACTGCAAATACCATCGCAAATATGCGTGCACCCACCGTGGAGACAAATGCTACCCGATGTGCCGAGGCCTCCTTGAGGCGATGGGTCTTAAAACTGGAACCTCCAGGCTTCAGTGGAGCCCAACTTGTCTTGGATGCAAGTGGCTCTTCTGTCAAATAAGCCGGAAGAGCATATCGATTGGTAGCTTCTATACGAGTCTGGAGATCTTGAAAGAATTTTTTCATGTTTTGATTGGGGATTACTGTACTGAAATTTCTCTATTTTTTTTCAAAAAAAGGTAGGGGAATGTTCGTAGCATCCTACACTTCACGGGAGAGATCAAGGAATTATGAGAAAAAGCGAGGGGTACGGCCCTCAAAGCCCACAACCAAAGGCAAATAATTTTCGGGGATCCAGACCCGACTAACATTCGCACCTCGAAGGATCCTCTACCGATATTGGCTGCAGCTTCAGGAAGGATCTCTGAAAAAAATGTGAATAAATTAGCGCTGAAGATTCTCTCACTTGTTGATACTTTGCCAAACGAAGACTGACATCCGCGTAGCTTTCCTCTCCTCTCATTTGCCCGTATCCTCTCACTTCTTATGACCACTTTTCAGACCATTTCTCCGATCGACGGCTCCGTGTATGCAGAGCGTGCCCTGGCTTCTGCTGCGGCCATTGATGCCGCGCTCACAGCTGCCAATAACAGCCAACGAAGCTGGCGCAAGAGCAGCATGGCCGAGCGCAGCTCGCTTTGCCAAGGGGTGGTAGAGTATCTGGTCAATCATGCGCAGGAAATTGGAGAAGAGCTCACCTGGCAAATGGGGCGTCCGCTTCGTTACACCCCTTTTGAGATCAGAAAAGGCCTTCGCGAACGGGCCGAATACATGATTTCCATTGCACAGGAATCTCTGGCCGATGTGAAAGTGGCAGAAATCGAAGGGTTCGATCGGTTCATCAGGCGGGAGCCACTCGGCACGGTGCTCGTGCTCGCTCCGTGGAATTATCCTTTTTTGACGGCTGTCAACGCCATCATCCCGGCCATCATGGCTGGCAATGCTGTGATCCTCAAACACGCCCAACAAACGCCCCTCGTGGCAGAGCGATTTGCCGCTGCCTTCGAAGCGGCCGGAGCTCCGGCAGGCCTTTTTCAATACCTCCACGTGTCGCACGAGCAAGTGGCAGACATCATCGCCGATAATCGGATCGATTTTGTGGCCTTCACAGGCTCCGTAGAAGGCGGCCACGCTGTGCAGCAAGCCCTCAGCCGGCGATTTATCATCGCCGGGCTTGAGCTTGGCGGCAAAGATCCCGCCTATGTGCGTGCCGATGCTGATCTTGATTTTGCCGTAGAAAATCTCGTGGATGGCGCTTTTTTCAACTCTGGACAGTCCTGCTGCGGCATTGAGCGGATCTACGTGCATGAGTCCATTTTTGAGGCCTTCGTGGAAGGCTTTGTGGCGCTCACCAAGCAGTATGTGCTTGGCAATCCGTTGGATGCAGAGACCACCCTCGGCCCGATGGTGCGCACCTCGGCGGCGGCATTTGCACAGGCGCAGATCGACGAAGCCGTGGCCCAGGGCGCTACCGCCCACATCGATCCGGCGCTGTTCCCGGCCCACGCGGCGGGCACGCCCTACATGGCCCCACAGGTGCTTACAGGTGTGACCCACGCCATGGCAGTCATGAGCGAAGAAACCTTTGGGCCGGTGGTAGGCATCATGTCCGTTAAGGACGATGAGGAGGCGGTTCGCCTCATGAACGACAGCCGCTATGGCCTCACAGCTTCCATTTGGTCCACCGATGCTGATGCCGCCTTGTCGCTCGGAGATCAGATCGAGACCGGCACGGTATTCCTCAACCGCTGCGATTACCTAGATCCCGCCCTCGCCTGGACTGGCGTCAAAGACAGTGGCCGCGGTTGCACGCTCTCCCGCGTAGGCTACGAGGCCCTCACGAGACCAAAATCATTTCATTTTAGAAGGTAGGTAGGGCCTGCTCTTCGGTCAGATTTGCGGAAAGCCTTCACTTGTCAGATCGCTGTGATGGGAGCTGAGATAGCTCCTCTGATCGCCCTTCATATAAATGCGCAAAGTTTTTCATTTCCGCTATCAAAGGTTGTACAAGTTCCCCTTTTGCCGTCAGAGAATACTCCACTTTTGGCGGCACCTCCCCATAGTTTTTCCGGTGCACGAGTCCACTATCCACCAGGATTTTCAACTCCTGGATGAGCATTTTCTCACTAATCTCAGGAATAATGGCTTTGAGCTCGCTGAGTCTCAAGGTCCTGCTGTGTAGTTGATGCAGGATCAGGAGTTTCCATTTACCCCCCACGAGTTCAAGTGTTGTGCGAATGGGGCATCGCGGGGTGACATAGATCTTATCATTTTCCATACCCACAAAAAGGTTAGTACTGCCAAAATAGTATTGTACATCTCAAGTAGATAATATTGACGGAAGATTCAAAACAAAAAACAGATACTGGGTATGAAAACCATCGCATTGTTCGGAGGAAGTGGCCAAACAGGCACCGAATTTTTAAAGATTGCCCTGGACAGGGGCTACCGAGTGAAGGCGCTAGTCAGATCGCCTCAAAAGGTGAAGATCGCTCATGCAAATTTGGAGATCCTTGAGGGAGATGTTCTTGAGCAAAAGGACGTGATTGGCGCCATTCAAGGGACTGAGGTGGTAGTGAGCCTCTTTGGTCATGTAAAAGGATCACCTGAATGGTTGCAAACCAACGGCACCAAAAACATCGTGTGGGCCATGAAAGAACATGGCGTGGAGAAGATTATATCGCTATCAGGGGGCGGCCTGCCCTACCCCGAAAAGGACCGCCCTCAATTTGCGGACAAGCTGATCAGAACGATCATGAAGCTTACGGTGCCCAAAATTTTGAATGATGCGATTGAACATCACGAAATTCTGAAGGCCAGCAATCTGAAGTGGATCATTGTGAGAGGACCGAGATTGACAAATGGCCCCAAACTCGGCAGCTACCGCACTGGGTGGGTGGGCGTGAATGCCAGCACGCAAATTGGAAGAGCTGATTTGGCAGATTTTATTGTAAAACAGGTAGAAGACGACCAGTTTTTGCTGCAAATGCCTTTTGTCAGCTACTAGGTACGTTTTCATCGCCAGGGATTGGATTACATAAGTGCCGACAAGTTACGGGTAGAGCTTCGCCCCCGCCCTAGCCCCTATATTCAACGACCAACCCCAGCAATTCCATTCATTCCACCCTACAACTTTAATCGGGTTTGAGTATCTTTCGTAGTAACAGAGTCAAACCGTTGCAACAATGGCTGGAACAACCGACAGATACATCAATCTCTTCACGGATTTCGGATTCAAAAAACTGTTTGGCGAGGAGCCAAACAAAGACTTGCTGATTTCCTTTTTGAATAGCTTGCTAGAGGGAAAAGAGCTCATTGCCGATTTGACCTACCTCAAAAGCGAGCGACTGGGTAAAAACGAAGGGGAGCGAAAAGCAGTCTATGACTTGTACTGTTCCAATGAAAAGGGGGAGAAATTTATTGTGGAAATCCAGCGGGTCAAGCAGGAATTTTTCAAAGACCGAAGCCTTTACTATTCCACCTTTGCCATTCAGGAACAAGCCCTCAAAGGCAAAAAATGGAATTATGAGCTCAAGGCGGTTTACATGATCGCAGTGCTGGACTTTGAATTCTCCGACGGCGACGTGGAAAAATTTCACCACCGGGTGAAACTGATAGAAGAAGAGACCCAGAAAGTGTTTTACGACAAACTCAGCTTTATTTATCTGGAAATCCCTAAATTTGACAAGAAGCTGGATGAATTAGCCAGCGATTACGAGAAATGGCTTTTTGCATTTAAAAACCTCCACAGACTTCGCGAAATGCCCAAAGAACTCGAAGAAGGGATTTTTAAAAAACTGTTTCAACTAGCAGAAATCGCCAAGATGAAGCCAAAAGACAGAACATTCTACGAAGACAGCCTGAAAGACTACTGGGACTTAAAAAGCTCCATGGAAACGTACTTCAAGGAGGGAAAAGCAGCACGCAATCTTGAAATGGCAAAAATAGCCTTACAAGAGGGGCTGCCCATCGATATGATTTCCAAACTCACCGGGCTGTCAAAAGAAGACATCGAGAAACTGATATGAAGCCATCTCGGAACGAGCTGCTC
>JANQTF010000311.1 GCA_030731845.1 Bacteroidia bacterium
GATCAAGATCAAGTCGCTTACCCGCGATCGGCAATTTCTTTTCGCTGCCATTTGCTTTGGCATCGTCTCGGAAATAGCGATGCGGGTGGCCATCAAGATCTGGGGCAATAATATGCCGATTGCTCATGTGTATTGCCTGGTGGAGTTTTGCTTGCTGCTGTCAGTGTTTTATCACGGCAGCAAGGGCCTCATTCCCAAGAAAATCTATTGGGCTGGCATGATCGGATTTGTACTGGCCGGACTTACTGATATGATTGTAAACGGTAGTCTTTGGAAAGGACACTCCGTGATTAGAAGCCTGGAAAGCATCTTGTTGATTGCGATCGCCTTGTACTACTTTTTTGATTTGCTTCGTCACATGGAGATTCTTCATCCAGAAAAAACGTTTTTGTTCTGGATAGGCGTAGCCATGCTCGTCTATTTTGGAGGCAATTTACTGGTGTTTATTTACTACAACCACTTCCAGCAAATTGCCTCTCAATCTGCAAAAGCCAAAGAGCTGATGCTCCAGATCGTATTTATAAATTATGTGTTGAATATCTTTCTGTACACGCTTTACAGCATTGCTTTGCTATGCCAGAAATCCAAGACTATCCCCAAATTTTCGCTGTCGCAACCCTGATCATGTTGGGGTTGGTTGGGTTCATCATTTTCTTTGTTCTGGTCTATCAACGCAGGCTCAGCAAGCAACAATTGCTCATATTGGAGCGGGAATCAGCCCATCGGCAGGCGTTGCTTTTTGCCTCCATCCAAACCCAGGAAGAGGAGCGGCAACGAATTGCCAGAGACCTTCATGACGAAATCGGGGCGATGCTCTCAGCAGTGAAAATGAAGGTGAGCCAGGCAAAGCGCAAAGCCAAAGACGACGAAGTTCTCACCCCTGTGCTCGAAGAGACCTCCGTCATGCTCACCGACAGCATTCAAAGTGTAAGAAGAATTTCGCATGCACTGTTGCCGCCTATGCTATCCAAGTTTGGGCTTTCCACCACCCTCAAGAGTTTGATCGAGCAATCACAGCCTGATGAGGGGCCGCAGATCTCTTTTCTTCATACTGGCATGGAAAGGAGACTGGCCCCAACTCATGAACTTGGCCTCTATCGGGTCACTATGGAGGTAGTCAACAACGCCATCAAATATGCCCAGGCCAACAAGATCAGCGTTCGATTGGCGTTTGAGCCTGTAGAAACGAGCCTCCAAATTCAAGATGATGGTAAAGGATTTATTCTTGACGATGCGTCATCTGCCTCCTCAGGGCTGGGATTGAAAAATATTGAGAGTAGATTGCTCTCCATTGGTGCAACCTGGGAATTTTCAAGCGCACCTGGAACAGGCACCTCCCTCTATATCAGTTTGCCCTATGAGAATAGCCATCGTTGACGATCACTCCTTATTTCGCAAAGGAATGTCCTCCATGCTTCGGGATATCCCTGGCACCACGGTGGTATTTGAAGCTTCTCATGGGCAGGAATTGCTGGACTTGCTTGACACAAATCCCGTAGAGCTCATTCTCCTGGATTTGGAAATGCCCGTGATGGATGGCCTCACAGCACTGCCGTTGATCAAAAAGAAGGCGGCAGGCACATTTGTCGTGGTGGTTTCCATGCACCAGGAAGATCAGTTTATCGCCCATGCGATGGAATTGGGGGCCAATGGCTACCTGCTCAAAGACGCCGATTTCGACGAGGTAGAAATGGCACTAGACGCGATCAAAACAAGTGGCTTCTACTTCAACGATCAGGTGTCCAAAGCCTTACTCTCCAAGCTGGTTCAGAAAAAGCAAATCACCCCGACCTTTCAAGCGGAGGAGCCCTTAGCAGATCGGGAAAAAGAGGTCTTGGAGCTGATTTGCAAAGAATTTACCACCGCCGAAATCGCAGACAAAATCCATCTCAGCCCTCGTACCATCGAAGGCTACCGCAACCGTCTTCTCGAAAAAACCCACTCCCGCAACACTGCCGGACTTGTGGTCTATGCCGCGCGGCAGGGCTGGCTCGAAGGCTGGCTCACCTGATTTCTCCGCCTGACAGAAAATATTCATGCCTTCCGCCCTGTGCTCCCCGATTGCCTGCCTATCTTGCGGCTTCATAAGACTATCACATCTCCTCACAGGGATCAGAAAAGCGTAAGATGAATAGCATCAGCGAATTATTGACCTTTACCCTCACCGTTTTCACCGGGTTCTTTGCCATCATGAACCCCATTGCCAATGTGCCGATTTTTTCGGCCATGGTCGAGGGAGCCGACGAAGCCACCAAACGCAAAATCAGCAAGAGGGCCCTTGCAGTCGCTTTTGTTATTGTGGTGCTTTTTGTACTGCTGGGATCCTTTATTTTTGAAATATTTGGGATCACCATCCCCGCCTTCAAAATTACCGGAGGCATCCTCATTTTCTTCGTGGGATTTGAAATGCTCCAGTCCAAAAAATCGAGTGTGAAGCACCTCAAAGAGCCCCATTTCGATGAAAATATCGCCATCTCACCCCTGGGGATTCCCATCCTCTCTGGGCCGGGCACCATCGTTACCGCCATGAACTTCGCCTCCAAAGGCAACTTCATTCATATCGGATTGGTCATCCTCGTGTTTGGACTCATGTGCCTGCTCACCTACGCTGCCTTTAGCATCAGCGACCGAATCGTCAAGCGCGTCGGCAACAACGTCATCACCGTGATCGGCAAGATCATGGGACTCATCATCGCCATCATCGGCACCAACATGGTGATCGAAGGCGTGAAGGTGGCCTTTGGGTTGTGAGCGTAAGCACCCATGCTCAATGGTGAACTCAGAGGGATCTGGGCAATCAACCCGCCTTTGCTAGAGTCCCCTGACTTGTATTTTCTCGCGATCACGTAGGAAATCATTCGCAGGTCATGTCCCAGACAAGTAGCTTGAGGGGTAAATTCCCTGATTGAATTCATCATTCATCGCCCATGAGCCAATTCCCACCTTTCCTTCAGTCTATCGACAACCGGCAGCAGCAAATTGCCAGCCACGGTGACTGGGACGAAACCCTGCGGAAAAAGGTAGCCTATAAGTTTCGGCTGGATTGGAACTACTACTCCCAGTCGATTGAAGGCGGCACCCTCACCCGTCGGGAAACCCGTACCATCATGGTCGGTCAGGTGAATGTGCAAGGGAAACCTTTGAAAGACGTGCTGGAAATGACCCAGCACGACGAAGTGATTCGTGAGATCATGGCCATCGGCAAAGGGCAGAAGCGCCTTTCTGAAGCTCGTATCAAGCAGATTCATGCTGCGATCATGCATGAGGAAGATCCGGAAAAGCGAAAGCTATTGGGCCAATGGAAAACGCAGCCCAATGAAATCTGTAATCATAAAGGGGAAAAGCGTGAATTTACGCCCCCAGCGGATGTTCCAGATGCCATTCACGACTTGCTCAACCGCACCAATGCCAATTGGGATAAGCTAGATCGCAGTGACAAAGACGCCCGGCACCCCGTCCTCATGGCGCTGGATTTTCATCTTGAGTTCCTGAGCATCCACCCCTTTTATGATGGCAATGGCCGCACAGCCCGTATCCTGCTCAATTTGATCCTGATCGCATTCGGATATCCTGCGATCATTGTCAAAAACGAGGATAAAGAAGCTTATGGACGCTATATCGCCGAAATACAGGGATATGGAGCTGGGAGAGAACTGTATGATGAGTTTATGTCGGGACTCCTGATTCGGTCTCAAGAGTTGGTTTTGCAGGCATTAGCCGGAGAAGATATTGAGGAACCAGATGATTTGGACAAAGAAATTGAGCTGTTTCAGAAGCAGCAGGAGGCCAAGGTGAGAGGGGGGGAGCTAGTCGTGTATTCGCATGAATTGTTCAAAACAGTGACCAAGGATATCATCCTTCCTTTTTTGGAGGATCTCAGGATCAAAGCGCAAAAATTTGACTCCTTGTTTCTTGGGAAAGAAGAAACACTAGAATTAATCATTCAGAGAAAAAATGATCGTGGCAACATCCTTCCAGCGCCATATCATACCAATCTGACTCCCGGTATCAAGATTGACGGAGAAGAGATCCTGGACCTATGCGGGAATGATTCATGCTCGTATCAGCTTGGTCTCCTTTATGGAGACTACCGATATGATCTCCAACACGCCTTCAGCATCAACCCAACCGTTGATCTTCAGTTTTTCCGCTCCAACGTAACGATTTCACTCAAGATTGGTCTTACCGACATATTTAGGAGGGAATTCCCTTACGCTCACCTGTTGCGGGATGGCCTGCCAACAAAAGAATTGGCGCACATCATCATTGAGGCCATTTTCAAGGAAATAAAGAAGCAGAGCGAAGTGAACCCGTAATTGGAGGCAGTTACGCTGAAAACGCCCGCCTGCATCACCCGGAAAAGGCCTCTTGTCGAGTCCCCTCATTTCGAAAAATAGCGCGATCTTATCCACTTGTGGAAAGATCCGTATATGTTTGCAGTAACAATACTCGCCACGCTTCCCGTAGGATCAGCGTACCAGGGCGAGTCTTTTGCTTTTTAGGAGTACCTTCATCTACTTCATAGAGGCATTCAATTCGTGCCCTCCCTTGATGGATGGTGTTTTCTGGAGATCGTTATGGAACAAGTAAATCGGATTTGGGATCACATTTCGTTTACTCCTGCTTGGGAGAACTTAGATACATCCATTTTGGATGAGATTTCTTCCTCCTGGTTTTTTAGGAGGAAAACACTCATTGAAAACTCTAGTGAATATGAAGCCTTCATAGGGCGGCTCAAGAGAAAGCATGCCATTGAGACTGGAATCGTAGAGAGAATGTACGACCTGGACAAAGGGGTAACCGAAACGCTGATCAATGAAGGGTTTGTTTCATCCCTGGTAAGCCATGCGGATACAAACATTGACAAAACGAAATTATTCCAGCACCTTCAAGACCATCTCGATGCAGTAGATTTCATATTTGATGTAGTAACCGAAAATCGTCCACTCACGAAAGGCTTTATTCTAGAGCTTCATCAATTAACTACGCGAAATCAGGACTACGCTGAAGGCAGGGACCAATTTGGAAACAAAACGAAAATCAAGCTCATAAAAGGCCGTTTTAAAGAGAGGGAAAATAATCCGACCCGAGAAGATGGCACCACCGTCCTTTATTGTCCTCCAGAGCATGTAGAGGCAGAAATGGATCAACTCATTATTCTCTACAATAAGCTCACAGAAAGAGGGACGCATCCGCTTGTCATTGCATCCTGGGTGCATCATGCATTCACGACCATCCATCCATTTCAAGATGGGAATGGCCGGGTAGTCAGGTTATTGGCCAGTTTGATCCTGATCAAATACAACTTCTTTCCTATCACAGTGCTCAGGGAGGAAGCGAAGGAAAAATATATCATGGCCCTCGAAGCGGCTGACAATGGGCAGCCACAGGCCATTGTGACCTACTTCGGCGAAATTCAAAGAAAAAACATCGAAGAAGCCCTCAACCTAAAGGAGGTAAGCTCTTCCTCTCTTGCTGAGGTAACGAACATCTTCAAACAAAAAATCCAGGCCAGAAAAAAGGATAATGAGGAAAAACATGAGCGCTTACTTACCGAGAAAAGATTCGCCCTTTTTCACATCTGCTCCACTTATCTAAACGAATACAAAGACAAGCTTGATGCAGATTTTGATGATTCGGTCAAGTTTAGCATCAAAAGTGGACGACCCGATGACGCTGAGAAACAACATTTTTACCATCAGCAAATTGTTTCATATGCCTCTCAGCATCATTATTTCTTCAATCGACATCTTCCTAAATCCTATTTGATTTTTGTCATTGACCTCCTTGATGGCAGAAAATATGAACTCGGAATCTCTATTCATCATTATGGATATGACGATTCCACGATTGCTATTGGCGCATTTCTAGACTACAAAGGGGATGCAGCAACTGAAAAAGTCAAAGGCGAATCGAACGAAACGATTCCCTTGAATCTTCGACCTCACATTATTTCGGTGTCAGATGAGATCTCTCCCAAAGAGAAAAACATAAGAATTCATCTGGAAAATATCTTAACCGAAACCATGGCGCAGATCGCCAGCGAAATTTAGGACCACCCCCTACCTCCGTCCCAGCTTCCAGGCACTTATCGGCTGCACCGGGTAGGCGTCGCTGGAGGACTGCCGGCCTTGTAATTGCTGCATGGCCATCACGGCCACGAGGGCGGCCACTTCGGCTTCTTCGGGGCTGAGCTTGCGGTCGAGAAGCGCGGGGGTGAAGTGCATCTTCACAAAATTGGTGTCGAAATCGCCACTGCGGAAGGCCTCATGCCCCATCACAAAGCGGCAAAAGCCCAGTGTGGTCTGCACCCCCACAATGTGATATTCGTCGATCGCCCGGATCATGCGATCCATGGCAGCCTCGCGCGTGTCGGCGTGCACGATCAGCTTGGCAAGCATCGGATCGTAATAAATCGGCACTTCCATGCCTTCTTCGAAGCCATCGTCCACCCGCACACCACTGCCCTGCGGACGGCGGTACACCTCGAGCTTGCCAATGTCGGGCAAGAAATTATTGGCGGGATCTTCGGCATAAACCCGCACTTCGATCGAGTGCCCGTTGATTCTGAGATCTTCCTGAGAAAACGACAAAGGATGACCCTCCGCCACGCGGATCTGCTCCCGCACCAAGTCGATGCCTGTGATCATTTCGGTCACGGGGTGCTCCACTTGCAAGCGGGTATTCATTTCCAGAAAATAGAAATTCAGGTCGGCATCGAGGAGAAACTCCACGGTTCCGGCATTCACGTAGTTGCAGGCATGACAAACCTTCACGGCGGCTTCGCCCATGCGCTTGCGCAGCTCGGGTGTGAGCACAGAGGAAGGCGCTTCTTCGACTACTTTTTGGTGGCGCCGCTGAATAGAACATTCCCGCTCAAAGAGATAGGCTACATTGCCATGACTGTCTCCCATCACCTGTATCTCGATATGCCGGGGTTTGGTGACGAATTTTTCGATGAAAACGGCTCCGTTGCCGAAGGCTTTTTCGGCCTCCGATACCGCCAACTCCATTTGCTCCTCAAATTCCTCCTCATTCTCTACCAACCTCATTCCCTTTCCTCCCCCACCGGCAGAAGCTTTCACCAGCACCGGAAACCCGATTTGCTGTGCGATGGCCTTCGCCTGCCCAATATCTGTGATGGCCTCGTCGAGCCCGGGCACGAGGGGCACACCAAAGTCCTTCACCGCTTGCTTGGCCGATAGTTTATCGCCCATCAGGTCCATTGAGTCGCCCGAAGGGCCCACGAAGATGATGCCCGCATCCTGCACCTGACGGGCAAAGGCTGCATTTTCCGACAAAAACCCATAGCCAGGGTGAATGGCATCAATCTGCTGATCTTTGCACAGCTCGAGGATCTTGTCGCCACGGAGATATGACTGATTAGAGGGCGCGGGCCCCAACAGATAGGCTTCATCGGCATATTGCACATGGGGGGCATTGCGGTCCGCTTCAGAGTACACGGCAATCACGGTGATGCCCATTTCGCGGGCGGTGCGCATCACACGAAGGGCGATTTCGCCACGGTTGGCAACGAGAAGTCTTTTGATAGCAGCCATAAGATCGGAGAATTGGACTTGTGGGCAAGTAACTGAAATCAGCTTGGGTTTTATGGAGGGAACGTGAGTTTTTTTTCTAAAAAAAATCAGGCGCAGGGGAATAAAAAGGGTAGCCTCTCTATGTCCCTACTCCTCTATCCGCAGCCGTTCGTTTCTTCGTTTTCTCAACCAAAATCTCCCGACGCCAATCAAGATAATCACCAACACAGGCAAGGCCACATTGAGGGCCTGCCAAAACAGGGCGCTCTCCTGTATTTCACGCTGATCCAGCGGTCTGGCTACCACATCCTTGGATCTGATGCCTGTGAGCGAAGCATCGCCAGCGAGGTAGTCCACCACATTTTGCAGCAAAATCTTGTTGTCGTAGGGCATGTATTGCCGATTTCCGCGAAACAACGCCCCCATGGGAAACTCCCCATCGGAGATAATGGCCATCTTGCGGGTGTCGTCGAGCCCTTGCAAGTAGGCACGCGTGCGGGGGTTTTCTACCTGGGTTGCGATGCGCTGCTGATAGTCTTGCTGCGTTTCGCCTTCTCGCCTCACCACAGAATTGGGCACAAAAGCATCTCTCGGCAATTCTGGAAACAGGGAATCCACCGGAGCCGGACGGCCATTGAACAGGGACGTCATTTCTCCCTCTACCAGGAGGCCAGCTATTTTTGGGCCGCTGCGAAAAAGGTTTTCTGGTGGGGGATTGTTGAGATATTCTGGGATGCTGATAAACTGGCTTCCCTGAATGGTGCGACTCGTGGGGGAGCTGAGCAAAAAAGGCGTATGGCGAATGCCCGGCACCGAAAACGTATCGATGCTGCTGGCGTAGCGCAGCATGGCGAGGTCAATGTTGCGGGTGACTGGATGGGCAGGAAACTGGGTGATCACCGGGTGAAAAATCCAGGGTTGGCTGGTGAACTGCACGCGCTCGCCTTCTATGGCCACTTCGATTTTGCCACAATTAAGATCCTGGATCAGGTCATAATTCACCTTAAAGCCCTGATTCATGAAAAAATCATCGAGATTGAGCCGCAACAGTTCCGTGACGGTGGATTGCTTGTTGTACATATCCATATCGATCCGTTGCGGGTCGAGCACCCAAAAGATGCTTCCGCCGCGCATCATGTACTGGTCCAACTCATATTTTTCCCGCTCGGTGAAGGGAATCTGTGGCTGAAGCACCACAAGCACTTTGATGTCGTTGCTGATAGAACGATTGGCGTAGGTCGTTCTCATGTTGTAGTCCACGAGAGAATATCGGTTGCTGAGTTCGGCACCAAGTTCGCGCATCTGCTCGTTGTTGAGCTCTCCGTGGCCGCGCAGCAGGCCCACCACGCCTGGCGTTCTCGTAGTAAGGCTGAGGGCGGCGCTCGTGAGTTTGTATTCGAGATCGGCTTCGGCTTTGGCAAAACTGGCCTGCGGGCCCATAGGGGTCATTTCTGAGCAACCTTTGAGGAGATCCACATACACCTCGCGGTCGCGATAGCGCAGCACCACGAGGGGCCACATGATCTGCTGGGTTTGCTCAACTGCCGATTTGCGCTCGGCCACTGGCACGCCCGTGAAGCCCCGGTTCTGAAATTCGCGCATCAACTCTACGTTGTTGCTGGGATTTTCAAAGGAAAACTGGAGATTGGAGCCTCCATACTGCTTCATTTCGAGCAAAAAGGTGCGGAGGGATTCCTGGAAATTGCGGATTTCTGCCGGAAAATCTCCCTCCAGATAGGCCGTTACAAACAAAGGATAGTCAAGGCTGTCCAGGGTTTGGGTGGTGATCTCGCTGAGCGAGTAGCGGCCTTCTTTGGTGAGGTCGAAGCGGCGAAATACCTGATCGCCGATCAGGTTGAGCAGGAGCAGGATCACTCCAAAAAGAAGAAGGCGGATAAATGGGTTGACGCGATTCATGCCAGAGGGATATACTAACGACGTCTCGTGAGAAGGTAGTGGGTAGAAGCTAGGGAAAAGGCCACCAAGCTGAAAAAATAGAGCGCATCGCGGGTGTCGATCACGCCCCGACTGATGGAGGTGTAGTGCTCCATGATGCCGAGTTTGGTGAAAAAGGTGGTGAACCCAACCGCAGTGAGGTCATCGCCGCTCGCGACATCGAGATTGGGAAGGGAAGCGAGGAGACCAAAGCCCAGAAAAAAGAAGAAGCAAACGAAGGCCCCCAGTACCCAGGCCACAAATTGGTTGTTGACAAGGGCGGAGGTGAACAGCCCGATTCCGGCAAAGATGCTGCCCAGAAAAAACAAGCCCATGTATGCCCCAAAAGTGGCCCCAAGGTCCAGATTACCCGGCGGGTCGCCCAGTGCATAAAGGCTGATCACATAGATAAAGGTGGGCAAAATGGTGACGAGCACCAGAAAGACCGAGGCCAGGTATTTGCCCAAAATGATTTGCCAATCGGTAACGGGTTTGGTCACCAGAAACTCGATGGTCCCTTGACCGATTTCCTCCGAAAATGCCCGCATCGTGATGGCTGGCACCATGAAAATGAAGAGATAGGGACCAATGAAGAAGAGGATATCAAGCTCGGCAACCCTGGTTTCCAGGACATTATACTCAAATACCCAGACAAACATGCCCGTGGCAATGAGGAACACCCCCAAAAACACGTAGCCCACCAGCGAGTCGAAAAAGCCGGCGACTTCTTTTCTAAAAATGGTGAAAACTGGATTCATGAGGGGGTTTGGGTGAGTTTTCGGAATATATCTTCGAGCGAAGAAGCCTTTCTATTGAGGGAGAAGATGGCATTGTCCTGCTTCTGGCAAAGATCGAAAATCTCGCGACGGAGGTCCACCTGATTCGGAGAAAAGATAGAATAGGACCGCTCATTGAGCTGCTTGACGAGCACTTGCTCCTGCTCGTGCAGGGCAGTGAGATCAAGGCCAGGCTTTTCTACTTCGAGGCTGATGAGGGTATCTTCCTGCGCGGACTCGCGCAGCTCTGCCATGCTGGCATTGGCCACAAGGTGGCCGCGGTTCACGATCACAATGCGGTCAGAGATGGCCTCCACTTCGCTGAGCACGTGGGAGGAAAAAATGACCGTTTTGTCCTTTCCCACTTCTCTGATCAGGCTGCGAATGTCCACAATCTGATTGGGATCGAGACCGGTGGTCGGCTCATCGAGAATGAGCACCTCGGGGTTGTGAATGAGGGCTTGCGAAAGCCCCACCCGCTGCCGATAGCCTTTGGAGAGCATCCGGATTTGCTTGTGCTGCTCGCGCCCCAGGCCCGTTTGCTCGATGACCTCTGCGATTCTCTGCTTGCGCTCTTTGCTTCCCATCCGGTACATGCGCGCCGAATAGTCCAGAAATTCATGCACATACATATCGAGATAGAGCGGGTTATTTTCTGGCAAATATCCCACTCGCTTGCGCACTTCGAGGGGCTGCTCTGCCACCGAGAAGCCAGCAACTTCCACATGCCCTTCGGTCGCGGAAATAAATCCTGTCAGGATCTTCATCGTGGTACTTTTCCCGGCACCATTGGGGCCAAGAAAACCAAGAATCTGGCCTTTTTCTACCGAAAAACTCAGGTCGTTTACAGCTTTTTGCTCGCCATAGACTTTGGTTAAATGGGAAACGCTGATCATAGGATTGATTAGGTTGTCAGGAAAACGCCGATTCTCCAGCCAGTGTTGCGCAAAATTTGTAATTTCAAGTCTCAATCATCTCCGTCTCTTCCCTCACACAAACCAATATTATCTACAAAATCCATGATGCCCAAACGCTTCTTGTATTGTTTGCTGATCCCCGTCCTCTGGGCCTGCAAAGAATCACCCCAAACGACGGCTCTCTACACCCCTTCCGATGACTCGTGGGAGCAGGTTCTCTACAACGGTGACCTCAGCGATACGGTCACCGTGCAGATCGTATCAGAGCCTCCAAGCCTTCATCCCACCAACGCTCGCACAAGCTACCGCGACCAAATTCTCGGCCTTGTGCATCAGCGCCTCCATATTTTGGATGTGGTCACCCCAGGAGGCATTTTCCCTGAGTTGGCACTGGGCGCTCCCGTGCCCATCAACAATGGCGATTCTTATAGCATTACCATTCATCCTCAGGCTACCTGGCCCGATGGCGCGCCCATCACCGCTGACGATGTGATCTTTACCATCAAGGCCATGGCGTGCCCCCTCACCGACAACCGCGCACAAAAAGCATACTTCGAATACCTCACCGACGTGAGAGCCGTAGAGGAAGATCCCAAAACCGTGATCTTTGATTTTCGGGAGTATTATATGAATAACCAGAACATCAGTGTCCTGTCATTCATCCTCGACCCCAGAAAGTACGACCCTGATGGCGTGATGGCAGCTTACAGCATCCCGGATTTTCTGGGCGAACAAGC
>JANQTF010000312.1 GCA_030731845.1 Bacteroidia bacterium
GGATATGAAGGCCCATCTCGTGTGGTGGGGGTGAATTTTTATGGAAATCTTGTAGGAATCTCCCTCCCGGAGACTTATTTGGCCACCTTGCCTCATGCAGGGCTATTTCGCACAGTTGATTGTGAGGCAGGAAAGAGTGTCACCCAACGCAAAGGGATCTCTATCTTTTCCGGAGCTTCTTTGCGTATTCTTTAGGGGACTTATTCTAATTCCGAAGAATTCGGCTAATTCCACAACTATATCAAGTTGGCTCCCGTAGCATTAAAGGGGACTTTGTGTAGTTCCGTCATTCATTCACCAAAATCCAATTCATTTGAGAAGAAGAAAGAAGCCATCCAGACCCATGCGTGTCCGGGAAGTCCGGGAGCATAAGATCAACATGGAGATCAAGTACGACCAAGTCCGTGTCATTGAAATTGCGGGAGAAGCCGCTAACGAGGTTATGTCAGCCAAAGAGGCCAATGTTCTTGCCCATGAGCAAGGGATGGACCTTGTGGAAATCACGGCACAAGCAACGCCACCTGTCGTAAAGGTGATCGACTATTCTAAATTTGCCTACGATCTGAAGAAGCAGAAAAAGGAGCAGAAGGCAAAGCAGCACCAAACCACCCTCAAAGAGATCCGGTTTGGCCCCAACACAGACGACCATGACTTCAACTTCAAGTTGAAGCACGCAGAAAAATTTCTGCAGGAAGGAAACAAACTCAAAACGTTTGTCCAGTTCCGCGGAAGAAACATCATCTACAAAGATCGCGGCCTCGACCTGATGGATCGCCTCGCAGAGGAACTGGAAGAGGTAGGGAAAGTAGAGATGCAACCCAAAATGGAAGGCCGAAGAATGATCATGATCATGTCTCCGAAGTAACCTCTCCGGGTACTTGTACCCCAAAAGGCTATCTGACTCCGGTTGGATAGCCTTTTTTTATGGGGGAGAAGGAGCGTTCCAAAAGCAGCGAGGCTAAGCTGGAGAATTCCCTCATCCCAGCCTTCTCCCTGAGGGAGAAGGAGCAAGAATCAAGAATCGATTCTTGTAGTTTCCCGCCGGGCTGGAAAACATGTTCCATCACCACAATTGACGACTTCTCATCCAAGCTGAGTGGGTTTGTCCTTAACCGGAAGATTATCTCCCCAAAAACCGTCCGGTTAAGAAAGCTGACAGTCGCTACGCGCCTTGGCTTAGCGTTTGCATTTCCGGCCAACAGTCGAAGCGCGTAGCGATTCGAACCTCGGTAGAATCCGGTCTGACCGTGAGGTTTGCAGGCGCATAGCGACTGCCACCTTTCCCAGGTCCTGCAACTCAAAGTTCCTTTCATCATAGCAACAGCACCTTTGTCCTTAACCGGACAGCTATGCTCCAAAAGGCTATCTGACCGAGGTTGAATAGCCTTTTTATATGGGGGAGAAGAAAGAGCGTGTTTAGCACAAAAAAACAGCGGACCCGAGGGTCCGCTGTTTTTAATATGCTCATTCGGTGAATGCTTGTTAGAGCTTTCTGCGAATTTCTTTCACGGTGTAGGATTCGATGGTATCCCCTTTCTGAAGATCAGGGAAGCTATCGATGGTGAATCCAAACTCCTGACCACCGAATACCTCCTTGGCGTCATCTTTAAATCGCTTGAGCGATCCCAACTTGGATTCGTGCAGCACGATGCCGTCGCGAATCACGCGCACCGGATCGTCGCGTTTGATCTTTCCGGTCTTGACCATACCACCGGCCACGAGACCCACTTTGGTGATACGGAAGACTTCGAGGACCTCGGCTGTACCCATTTCCTCTTCCTTGATTTCCGGAGAAAGCAAGCCTTCGAGGGCGTCGCGCACATCGTTGATGGCGTTGTAGATAACGGAGTAGGTTCTGATATCGACCTCTTCGCGCTCGGCGAGCGATCTTGCCAGTGCGTTTGGCCGCACGTTAAAGGCAATCACAACCGCATCAGAAGCGATGGCGAGGTTCACATCGGCCTCGGTGATGGCACCGTTGCCTTTTGCGATGATATTCACCTGTACTTCCTCGGTGGAGAGCTTCATCAACGAACCGGAGAGTGCTTCTACAGAACCATCCACGTCACCACGAATGATGACATTGAGTTCGCGGAAATTACCGATGGCACGACGACGACCAATTTCTTCGAGGGTAATACGCTTGGTCTGACGGAACTGCTGCTCGCGGTAGAGCTCTTGTCTGCGCTGTGCGAGACTTTTTGCCCTTCCGTCTTCTTCGAAGACATGGAACTTGTCACCTGCTTGCGGAGAGCCACCCAATCCGAGCAACTGTACGGGCTTGGCAGGGCCAGCCTCTTTGACACGGTTACCGTTTTGGTCGATCATGGCTCGCACCTTGCCATAGTGGATACCCGCCACCACGTCGTCACCGACACGGAGAGTACCATTTTGCACGAGAACGGTAGCCACGTTACCACGACCCTTATCGAGGCGAGCCTCGATGACAGTACCGCTTGCAGTACGATTCTCGTTGGCTTTGAGCTCGAGCAATTCAGCTTCGAGGATCACCTTTTCGAGGAGATCATCTACTCCCTGACCTTTGAGGGCCGAGATTTCCTGAGACTGATATTTTCCACCCCAATCTTCAACGAGGTAGTTCATCTCGGCGAGTTGTCCTTTGATTCTCTCAGGATCAGCACCCGCTTTGTCGATCTTATTGATGGCGAATACCATTTTGACACCAGCCGCTTCGGCGTGGTTGATGGCTTCACGAGTCTGTGGCATGACCGCATCATCGGCAGAGATCACGATGATCGCTACGTCGGTGACTTTGGCACCACGGGCACGCATGGCGGTAAAGGCTTCGTGACCGGGGGTATCGAGGAAGGTGATGTATTTGTCATCTTCGAGCTTCACCTCATAAGCCCCGATGTGCTGGGTGATACCACCTGCTTCACCTGCGGCCACATTGGCTTTGCGAAGGCGGTCAAGGAGGGTGGTTTTTCCGTGGTCAACATGGCCCATGACGGTCACAATTGGGGTACGGATCTCGAGATCTGCTGGATCGTCCTCTTCTTCCTCTATTTCAAACTCGTCGTCGGTTACGTCAACGAAGTTGATGATATATCCATATTCCTCCGCGATGATGGTCATGAGCTCCGCATCGAGACGCTGGTTGATGGAGACCATCATTCCGAGCTCAAACGATTTGCGAATGATATCATTGACGTGCACTTCGAGGAGGTTGGCAAACTCATTGGCGGTGATAAACTCCGTCACACTGAGGATGCGGCCTTCTGCTTCGGCCATGGCGGCATCTTGATCCCGGCGAGCGGCATCAGAGTCACGTTTGGCACGTCTGAGACGTTGTCTGCTTTTAGAAGCACCCTTTCCGATTTGAGAGAGGGTGTCACGGATAGACTGATCTACTTCTTTTTGGGTAGGTTTCTCTTTTTTGCCGGGCTTGAGATTTGGACGAGCGACGAGAGGCGGTTTAGCTGGAGTTGCCTTATCGGCGGCTCCTCCTTCGGTACCGGGTGTGGTTCCGGCTGGCCCTTTACGCTTCCTTCTTCTTCTGCGGCGCTTTTTGTTGGCTGCATCAGAGTCGTCATCTTTATCGGCAGCATTGGTGCTATTGTTAGCACCGCCAGCATTGTTGCTGTTAGCTGCGGGAGTAGCTGCGGACTTGGAGTTATCTTTTTTGCCTCTTCCTGAGCTTGGAAGTTCAATCTTTCCCATGACCTTAAGTCCAGAAAGTTGAGGCGTGTTGGATCCGACGGTAATGACGGAATCATCCTCTTTGTCTTTTTTGGGAGGCTCAGGTTTATCTTGAGTCGGTTCTTTCTGCGCCGCTTTACTTTCCTGTGCTACGGGGCTCACTTCTGGCTTAGGCGGCTCAGGCTGCTTTTCGGCAGGTTTAGGCGCTTCAGGTTTTTGAGCTGTAGGCGCGGGCGTAAAGACCGGCTTTTTGGCAGGTTCGACGGGTTTTGCAGGTTGCTTTGGTGCCTCAGCCTGCGGTTTTTTTGCTCCTGGTTTGAGAGAATCGAGATCGATTCTTCCTACAATTTTGAGTACTGAACCGGTAGGGGGTTCGGGTGGGGTCACCACCTTTGGTTTTTCCTCTACCAGAGGAGCATCAGGGGTTTCCTGCTTAGCTACAGGAATCTCTTTGGGCGGAATCGCAGGAGCTGCCTCGGCTGGTTTTTCAACCGGAGGGATCCTCTTTCTCACAATCGGGCCACCCGGTGTGATTCTATCTCTGATTTGTTCAGCAGAAAGAATGTCCTTTTCAGGCTCAGCATCTTCAGAGGTAGAGGTGTTCTCTTCCGTCGATTTGGCAGTGCCAGTTTTGAAGTCTTCCCGTCTTTTTTCGGAGAGCTGCTCCGCTTGCTTTTTGATCATCTGATCAGAAGCAAATTCTTTCAGCAGCAGATTGTATTGAGCACCATCCAATTTGGTGTTGGGGGAGTCTTCAAGGGAAAACCCCTTTGCCCCCAAATGCTCAACGAGCATGGAGGTGCTTACATTGAGCTCCTTTGCAACCTTGAAAAGGCGAATATTTCTAGTATTTCCCTCCATAGAGTGAGGCTAAACCGCCATAAAAATAATCAGTTCGCTGATTATTAGCTAATTGTCAATTTGAAATTTCTGGTTCTCAGAAAAAAGAATCTGGGAGAGTAGCTAATACTCCCCCAGGGAGGTACGAAGGTACTCTTTTTCTGATCAAGTACTTACGCTCGCACCGGGTAAAGACGATATGCCTGGACTTGTATGATTACATGACCATGTGCATTATGCTTCGTCTTCGCCTGGTTCGGCTGGTATCACGTCCTCGGTACTTTCTGTCTCGGCCTCACTGGATTCTTCGTCGAATTCAGCTTGGATGACATTGAGCACATTGAGGATGGTTTCTTTATCAAGGTCAGAACGGCGCACGAGTTCTTCCATCGACAGGGACATCACGGCTTTGGCAGTATCGCAACCGATACCTTTGAGCTCGTCAATTACCCACTGTTCGATTTCGTCGTTGAACTCGTCGAGGTCAATGTCCTCTTCGTTCGGATCCAATTCGCGATAGACATCGATCTGGTAGTCGGTCAGTTTGCTGGCGAGTTTGATGTTCAAGCCATTTTTACCGATTGCCAAGGAGATCTGATCGGGCTTAAGATAGACCTGAGCGGTGCGGGTCTCTTCATCAATTTTGGTAGAAGAGATTTTTGCAGGGCTCAGCGCCCGTTGTATATAAAGAACGTCGTTACTGGTATAGGAAATTACGTCGATGTTTTCATTGCGGAGTTCGCGAACGATTCCATGAATACGACTTCCTTTCATTCCCACACATGCACCGACGGGGTCAATGCGATCATCGTAGCTTTCTACGGATACTTTGGCACGCTCACCGGGCTCGCGCACAATTCCGCGAATGTTGATCAGGCCGTCAAAGATTTCCGGCACCTCCTGCTCAAACAACTTCTCAAGGAAAAGTGGGGAGGATCGGGAGATGATGATGCGTGGGTTATTGTTTTTCAAAGCAACCTCAAGGATCACTGCCCGGATGGTATCACCCTTTCTGAATCGGTCTTTGGGGATCTGCTGCTGACGTGGCATAGAGAGCTCATTCCCTTCATGAATGATGAGAATTTCATTTCGCCATACCTGATATACTTCTCCCACAACCACTGTGCCGATCATGTCCTGATATTGCTCCACGATAGAAGCTTTTTCGAGGTCACGGATCTTTTGGGTGAGGGTCTGCTTGGCGGTCTGCACGATTTTGCGACCGAAGTGGAAGAAGTTAATTTCTTCTGCGATATCGTCACCTACCTCGTAGTCGGGGTCGATGGCGAGGGCTTCACTAAGAGGGATCTGCTGTGTCTCGTCTTCGAGCTCAAAGTCTTCTACGACAGATCTCTCTCTGAATCCCTGAATGTCTCCTTTATCGACGTTGACAATGATGTCAAAGTTTTCATCTGATCCATATTCCTTGCGGATCATGGTGCGAAACACCTCTTCCAACACCCCCATGAGGGTGGCGCGGTCGATGTTTTTATACCGGGAAAACTCGACAAAAGCATCAACAAGGTTGATTTTTGGATCAGCTACTTTCCGTCTTGCCATTGCGAAAAAAACTGGCGCGTAGTGCGTGGTTATATGATGATTACCTTAGCCGTCTGGATTTGGTCAAAGGGAATGTGAAGTGGTCCTTCTTCCTCCTGATCAGGCTTTGGTTTCTTTTTCTTTGACTTTGCCAGTATCTCCAAGGAGATACCCTGCTCAGTCACGGTTAATAATTGCCCCCGGAGATCTTTGCCATCTAGGGTTTGTACTGCGAGGTAGCGCCCGATGTTGGCAGAATATTGCCGTAGAACTTTTAGTGGTTTGCCTACCCCCGGTGAGGAAACCTCAAGGTTGTAGGCAGACTTGATAAGGTCTTCTTCCTCAATCATCCACCCTACTGCCCGACTCACCTCCATTATTTCATCCATAGAGATCCCTTTGTCTGTGTCGATTCGGAGAATGAGCGCCGAATGTTTCCCGTGGGAAAGGCTCATGTCCACGACAAAGACTTCCGGAAATGTTGACTGAATAAGGCCTTCAATCCGGCCTTGGAGTTCTGCTGACAGCATGGCAAAAAAATAAGGGAGAAATCCCCCTTCCAGAAGAAAACCCAAATAGATTTGTCACAAAAGTAAGGGTTTTTGAATGAACTTCCAACGCCAATTTTTTGAGCGAAAGTACCCTTGCTTTTACGTTTGTTTTTTCTCTTGGTTTGAACCCTTCTGGCTCATTTGCCGTTTCCCCAATTCTTATTCGGATATTTGCCCCTCACCTTATCTCTACACCCCTTGAAACAGTTGCTTTTGATGCGCAAACCCTTTTCCCTTCCTGGGACAAGCAACAGGCACCTGCGCGAAACGGTGAACCTCTCGATCCCGGTCATGATCGGGCAATTGGGTATTGTGCTCACTGGGGTGATGGACAACATGATGGTTGGCTGGCTCAGTTATGAGCATTTGTCGGCTGCATCGCTGGCCAATAGCCTCTTTTTTATTATCGTCGTGATCTCGATGGGCATCACAAATGCCGTGTCGCCGCTGGTAGCGGAAGCCGATGCCGCTGACAACAAGCTCTTATGTGCTACCTATCTTCGGCAAGGGCTTTGGGTAGGAGTAGGGAGCTCAGTTATCACCATGGCGCTACTTGAAGCCTCTGTGTGGGTGCTTCCCTATCTGGATCAGCCCCCTCAAGATGTGCTTCTGGCTGGGAGCTACTTGCGATGGTTGTATGTCTCAGTGCCACCGATGGTGCTGTTTCTCACCTACAAGCAATATACAGACGGCCTTTCGCGCACGCGTGTGGCCATGATGGTGACCATTGCTGGCCTGCTCATCAATGGATTGGTCAACTGGTTGCTGATTTTTGGGAACCTCGGGTTTCCAAGAATGGAGCTCGATGGTGCCGGGATCGGTACATTCGTGAGTCGCATGGCGATGCTACTATTGATTGGCTGGTACGTTCATAAAGGGCAAAAAATAGGAGGTCCTGGCTTGCCACTTGGTTCCTGGAAGCCAGATTGGCCAGCCATGAAGAAGATTCTCAGCATCGGTCTGCCTTCGGGCTTGCAGCTATTTTTTGAAGTAGGTGCTTTCTGCGGGGCCGTGATCATGATCGGGTGGATGGGAGCAGCTCCGAGATCGGCACACCAAATTGTGTTGAATATGTCCTCTGTCACCTACATGGTCGTGACTGGTATTGCTGCTGGGTGTACCATCCGCGTGGGAAATGCCAGAGGGCGCCTGGATATGCTCAATGCAAGGCAAGCGGGCTTTGCAGGTTTTTGGTTGGGAGGAATCTTCATGTTTTTCTCCGCACTGGTTTTTTTCTTTGGCCGGGATTTTCTTCCCACCCTCTACAACAACCATCCCGATGTGTTGCGCATTACCCCCCACCTGATGATCATGGCCGGGCTTTTTCAGATTTTTGATGGCTTGCAGGCCGTAGGTCTTGGGGTATTGCGAGGCTTGCAGGATGTGGTGAAGCCGATGATCATTGCATTTGTTTGTTACTGGCTCGTGGCGCTTCCTTTGGGCTATGTGTCGGGATTTGTGTGGGAATTAGGTGTTGCTGGCGTATGGATTGGGTTTGTGGTGAGCCTCGGCATGGCTGCCGCTGCGTTTATGTATCGGTTTCGAAAGCTCACCAAGGCTTGATGCTGCCCTTGCCATCAACGCCAAAAGAGTCATTCCGAGCAATCGGAATGACTCTTTTGGTGAGATAAACCCTGTGTCTCCTACCTGAACAGCGTCACCGTGCCCGATCTGCGGATTTCTTCTCCCTCAAACCCTGTTCCCACCACAGAGAACACGTACACCCCTTCCGGTGCGGGCACATTGTTCACCGTGCCATTCCAGCCACTTGCCTGGTCTGTTGTGACAAACACTTTTTCGCCCCAGCGATTGTAAATCTCCAGGTAGAAATTCTGGATATAGGCCCCTTTGATGAGGAACTGCTCGTTATTTCCGTCGCCATTGGGAGAAAATGCGTTGGGGAAATACAAGAGAGGATCTACCGTGACACAAGATTCGTTGGATACGCTGGTCTGTCGATTGCCTCCACGCTCGTAGGCTACAATGCGATAGCAGTAGGTGCCCTGTGGCAATTCTACCTGCTGATCGAGATATTCGGTTTTGCCGCCATCCACCGTGGCAATCAGGATAAACTGGCCATTGGACTGGTCGTAGAGCTCAATTTCATACCTGGCAATTCCATTTTCCCACTGATCATAAGGGGTCCAGTCGAGGGTAATGCTTCCTTCTACCTTGGTGGCCTGCAAGAATATGCTTCGAGCAAAATAGCCCGCCGGGGTCACATCGCCACAGGTGTCTATCACAAAGGCCTGATAAGTATAGGGTTTGAGATGCACATTGACCGCAAAGTCGGGTTTTTCCCGCATCGGATCGCTGATGGTTTGGCTGTGCCAAAATTGAAATCCATTTCCGGCATCCTTCTCCACGACCATCTGCACAAGGTTGTCGCCGGGCGGAATATCGCTCCATTTCACCAGGAGAAAGCTGTCTTGCTCCACGGTCACGGTTTGCATGTGGAGCGGAAACGGAGGGCCAAAGTGTTGTGGTGCTTCTCGTCGCAGGTTGCTCCATGACTCCCAGGGCCCGTCTTGTTGGGTAGCACGCACGCGGTAGAGATTGGCGTCGTAGCAGAACATATCCAGATCTGTCCAGGTGGTGGTGCTGCCAGGTAGCACCGTCATGAGTCTTAGGGTGCTGCTGTAATCTGCTACCCGATACACATAGTAGCTATCCACGGGCCATCCTTGGTAGGCGTTCCAACTCAGTTCAACTGCATCCACGAGGCTTTGGCTCTCCAGCAAGATGGAGCAGTGATCACTTGCTGCTCGCGGCTCAGAAGGGCGGTCACAGTGGTTGGTCACCTCGAGGCGATAGCAGTAGGATTGTGTGATGGTAGAAAGCCCCTGATCTACAAACACTGTATCGTTGATGTTGGTAGAAACAAATACAGGGGTCCATATACCGCTTCCATCATCACGGAGCAGGCGATACGAGCCAAAGTCTCTCAGAGAATTTACATAGGGCGCAAATTCTATCCTGATTCCGCTTGCACTGAACACGGAAACATAGTGA
Organism: Bacteroidia bacterium; assembly: GCA_030731845.1. GTDB lineage: Bacteria > Bacteroidota > Bacteroidia > J057 > J057 > JANQTF01. The sequence continues at coordinate 9,603 of JANQTF010000312.1, forward strand.
ATGCGTGGTGCTACGGGAATTTCATCCACTTTAACCCTTACACGATTGCGCTGTGTAACAGAATCTTCGCAGCCAAATACATCGCGAACCTTGAGGAAAACATTATACAATCCGGAGGCGGGATAGCTATAACTGGGGTTCTGCTGGACAGATTGATCTCCATTCCCAAATCTCCAGCTCCAGCCATTAAGAGTGGTATCTGATGTGCTGAGGTCGGTAAATTGAAGCGGCACGCCAGGACAAATGACGCTGTCGCTGACAGTGAAGTTGGCTACCGGGTGGTCCAACCGGATGTATTGAGGCTTCACAAGGGTGTCTTTGCAGCCTTCTACATCGGTGACGGCCATAGAGACGGTGTATGTGCCATCTACAAAATACACGTGGAGAGGATCGTCGATAAAGTCTTTGGGACTACCGTCGCCAAAATCCCATTCCCAGGCCACGGCATTGGGGGTGAGGGACTGGAATTGAATGGGCTTGGGTGCACATCCAAAACTATCATCGGCGGCGAAATTGGCCACGGGTGGCGCGAGGGCCTCCAGGGTAAGGGTATCGGTGTCTGTACACCCGTTTTGGTCGGTCACCTCTAGCACAGGCATGTAAATGCCGGGTTGGGTATAGACAAATGTGGGTTGAGTTTGAGAAGAAAAGGTAGGAGAACTTTGGCTGAATGTCCAAAGTCGCGATGCGAGGGGGCTGCTACCGGGCTGGCTGAGATCTGTAAACTGGACCGAGAAAGGGGCACAATCAGTGGTATCGGACAAAGAGAGCTGTGCAGTTGGCGGTGCGCCCACAATGATGAGCCCTTGCTTAAGGGCGGTGTCGCGACATCCAAAGTTGTTCTGCACAATGAGCCTCACATCGTAGTTGCCAACCTGGCCAAAGAAAAAGCTTGGGTTATTCTGCTGAGATGTGCCAAGGCCCAATCCGAAATTCCAGTTAATGGAGCTGACCGGCGCCGTCGAAACGCTGGTATTGGAAAATGCTACCGTGCCAGAATCGCAGAGAACAGCTTGTGACTGGTTGAAAGAGGCAACCGGAACGGGGTGAATATTGACCGGTTGAGAATTAGGTACCACAATGACACAGCCTACGCTGTCTTCGAGAATCAACAGCGGCAGGTACACCCCTGATGCTGGATAGATATAGGTGGTCGTTTGGCCAAAGCCGAGGCTCCCGTTATTAAAGTCCCAGGTAAAGATAGTGGCATCTGGGCTGGTTGCAGTAAAGGTGATCGGCACGCCAGGGCAAACCGCGGTTGGGGAAATGGTGAAGGATCCCGAAGGTCCGTTGATGTTGATCAGGTTTGGGATGGTAGCCGTGGCATTGCAACCCGAAGGAGCGCTGGCTGTGACACCGACTGTGTAGCTTCCTGGCGTGGCATATATGTGCGATGGGTTTTGGCCTATGGAGGTTCCCCCGTCTCCAAAATCCCAGTTCCACGTTGTGAAGCTGTGAGGAGAAATCACATTTCCAGTAAAATTGACAATCAAAGGTGGGCAGTCGGCGTTGGTGGTGTCAGCAAGGAGAGAAATAAGTGGATCGGCAATGGTGATATAATTGGGGATCACCAAGGTGCTGTCGCAACCCTGAAAGTCAGTCACGGTCAAAGAAACCGTGTAGCTGCCATTAGCGGTGTAGGTATGTGTTGGATTGAGTGCGGTGGAGGTGGTATTGTCTCCAAAGTCCCACAAGTAGCTGAGTCCGGAGCCAGTAGAAGAGTTGGCGAAAGTGATGGGGTTATTGGGGCAGTTAATGGGATATTGAGCGACGAAATTTGCAATGGGCCGAGAAACAAAGACAGCATTTGGTTTTATCAAGGTGGTTGGGCAACCGATCGAATCGGTAGCTGTGAGGCCCACATTCCAGGAGCCTGGATTGTTATACACAAAAGTGGGCGATTGCTGCGTGGAGGTGGCGCCCGCAGGTCCAAAGCTCCATTGCCAGTTGGTAATCGGGGCAAGCGAGGTGGTATTGTTGGTAAACGTGACCGACAATGGCGCACAACCCTGAGCCGGCACTGCGGTAAAGGCCACTTGCGGTTCATACACTGAGATCTGTTTGCTGATGATTGTGTCATCAAAACACCCGATAGAGTTCACCACGAAGAGGCGCACGTCAAACTGTCCGGTTGTATTGTAAACCTGGGTTGGATTTGACTGATTGCTCGTGACCCCATTTCCAAATTGCCAAAACCAGGTAGAGGGCTTGTAGGAAAGATCGGTAAATGAGGCCACAACCGGATTGCAACCAAAGGTGGTATCCACAGAAAAAGAAGCCTCTACAAGCTCCACCCGCAC
>JANQTF010000313.1 GCA_030731845.1 Bacteroidia bacterium
ATTCCGTGGTCTGCAGCAATGCTATATCCTGAATATGGAAATCTGGGCGTATGGTTGGGAGTTGTTTTTATGGCTGTTCATTTATTGAGAATGGGTCTGGCTACTGGTGCAGGGCTACAACAATTTTTCAACTTTTCTGCTGCCCCGATTTTTTTGTATATTTGCAGCCTCAATGCGATACCCTACCTCCTGTTGTGGTAGCCATAGCCAGCCAAGAACCGGCTAAAAACTATGATTACCCTCAACCAAGTAGGGCTGGCAGTCTTCATCAGTTCCTTCAGTGTAACATTTCTGTCAGAAGGATTATCGTATCACTTATGTATGATTTTGTCTGATCGAAGTGAAGATTAGATTTTAAAGACCCCTACAACAACAGATTAGCCCTAATTAACACCCGGTATGAGTGAACAGGTCGTGAATAAGCCAGTTACAAGCATCCTGATCTCCCAACCTGCTCCCAGCGATTCAGCTAATTCTCCCTATACCCGCATCGCCGACAGGTGGGGAATACAGATTGATTTTCGGAAATTCATTCAGGTTGATGGCGTTTCCGTAAATGAGTTTCGTAAGCAAGGCGTGAATCCGTTGGACTTTTCCGCAATCATTCTGTCCAGCAAAGTTGCCGTAGATCATTTTTTTCGCTTGCTGGAGGAGATGAGGATAGAAATGCCACCAGAGATGAGATATTTCTGTGTGGGCGAAAGCACCGCTAAGTATCTCCAGAAATATATTGTTATCAGAAAGCGAAAACTCCATGTGGGAGAGCGTCGTCTGATGGATTTGCTCCCTTTGATCCAAAAATATAAAAAGGAGAAATATCTTTTTCCATGTAGCGATGTCACCAGAAATCAATTAACCGGAGAAATCGAAAGCCTGGGAATTGAGGTGGTAGAGTCAGTCATGTACCGGACTGTAGCTTCAGATCTTTCGGATCTGGAAAATATATTCTATGACATGATTTGTTTTTATTCTCCTACAGGGATACAGTCTTTGTATAAGAACTTTCCCGACTTTAAGCAGAATAATACCCGTATCGCGGTCTTTGGTAAAACAACTGCTGACGAAGCTGAGCTAGCTGGACTCAGGCTTGATGTTGTTGCGCCGCAGCCTGAACAGCCATCTATGACTGCCGCTATTGAAGCTTATCTGAAAACGACTGGCCAGGAAATGAGTCAGTAACCTTTCTGAATAGCTGCATTAGGGTATGAAAGCGCAAGACAAACGGAAGCCGTGAGGCATCCCGACTGTACTTCCAACAAGTGAACTGTTTGGTTTATATGGAAAATAATCAGACATTTAGACGTCCAGAAATCACCGTCACGTGGTCAATATGAGAAACCTTGCGCTGACCCTCTTGCTCGTTGCAGGGGTCTTTTCCATTAGTGTTGGACAGGTATTCGTTCAGAATACTATGTACAACTACAATCGATTCATCTACAATCCTGCGGCTGCTGGTTTAGGGCAGCTGGGAATGGAAGAAGGAATGAATCTTACCCTTTTAGGTCGCGCCCAATGGCTCGGAGTAGAAGGATCTCCCAATATGTCGACAGTAGCATTTCATAGTCCTCTCCAATCTGCAAGCTCCGGCCTCGGGGCTTATATTATTGCAGACCAGATAGGACCCTTGACTACCACAGGGGTGAATGCTGCCTATGCCTATCATCTGGATCTCGGAAAAGGCAAGACACTAAGTATTGGGGTGAACGGAGGCTTCCTTCAGAAATCGGTAAGTGCCACCTGGATTTATCCAGATGATGAAGATCCCCTTGTTCCAAGAGGAGGGTTTCAGGCAGGTACGATTGTTCCTAGTTTGGGAGCAGGCGTTCAATTTGGTGGTGTGGCAAGGGGCACTAAGGATTCCTACTTCATCGGTCTTTCTGGTCAGGATCTTCTGGAGCCTTCTCTCGAAGATCTGTTGGTAACACAGGTAGGCGAAGATTCTAATGTCCCAAGAAGCTTTTTTCTGACAGCTGGTTATAGCTATGAACTCAGTAATAAGTCCTCTTTGGAGCCCCAGGTCTTCGTCAGAACCGACGGAACCTTCCCCCCTCAGGTAGATGCTTCATTGTACTGGCGTTATAAACCAGTCGTTTTTGGTGCATCTTATCGCTTTTTCTCAGATTCTTTCTCAGCAATTTTAGGGGTCAATGTACTAGACCGCACCTTTATTGCGTATTCATATGACTACACACTCAACTCGTTGAATTCACTAAGGGATATCTCGTCTCATGAGCTTATAATCTCGTTTACCTTCCCAACAAACGGAAGTCAAGGAGGTAGAAGATTAGACATACTTGATAACCCTAATGACTTTTAAACAATCGGAAAATGAGAATACGCGAAAAAAGTTTTAGCCCTTGTAAAAAAACAGACGCTTTTACTTTCGTGTCATTCAATAAAGTTCCTAAACTAGCGTAATAGTAGCGAGTGTAGTAACAGTAGCTTTCACTACAAGACTTGTTGCGCAACTTTTACTTGTCAATCTCACCCTCATCGCACAGTATACTTATTGAAATTGAGCGCAGATATGAAAAAGGTACTCTTCACCCTCACTGTCCTGGCATTCATCGTATCAGGATGTGGACTGTTC
>JANQTF010000314.1 GCA_030731845.1 Bacteroidia bacterium
GGCTGCGAAAAAGGGAAAAGCAACGCCCGGCCTGTTCATTCAGGTCGGGTTTTTTTAATAGGGTCAGAATGCGTGTTCAACGAGGAAAAACACGGCAAAAAATCCAATTTGTACCAAGTAGAAAGGGTATGCAAGGGGGTTTTTGATGTCCTGGTCTAGTGTCTGAAAACCTGTTTGCATCAAGGCAGCGGTAAGGAACCATGCCACAAAATTTTGCAATGGGATTTCGCCGGAGTCCCAGTGCCAGAAGTCGAAACGAATGGCCATGGGCTCAATCAGCAGATCGAGGAGTACCATGAGGACACAAGCGAAGAGGATTCTTGCCCACAGAGGCCTGAAGGCCTTGCGGGCGATCACGCCAGTGGAGTAGGTGAGAAGCAACCAATTGAGCCCGATCATGGGAGGTACTCCTGCTATTTTGGGGCCCAATGCCGTGCCATATTGATACACACCAAATATGAGTCCCGTTTTTACCCCTACCAATTCAATGAGGTATCCTGCCCAAAAAATCACAAAGATCACAATGCCAAAGCTGATGCTCCATTTTTGATGGAAAATACTCAAAAGTAATGCAGACAGAAGTAGGTTCATCGGAACAAGTTGGATGAACACGTCTTTGGTACTGCTGAGGTGAAGCCCCACTAACCCTACTTGATGAAAAATCACCAAAATCAAAACCGCGATAGTTACGCCACGTTGCGTCCTTTCCATGTTGTCGTTCCTGAAAATGATTTGATCACTGAAAGTGCCCCAATGTACACCATTGCCGCGATTTGTGCAGGGTGAAGGAGCAAATTCCATCCCACAGATTGCCCCGCGAGGATCGAAGTGAATACACGTCTGCTGAGCACCAATAGCAAAGCGAGTGCTACTTGCGGCCATGGAAGGAGCCATGCTACCGCGATCCATCCCGCGCTGATCAGCAGCAAGTACACATTCAGACCGATGAGTGAGCCCCCAAAACCTGCCAAAATGTTTTTGCTAAATCCGGCGATCCCCTCGCCCAGAGTCTGATACATCCGGCAACCAATCCATCCGCCACCCACATAGGTCATACCCGAGAGTTTCTGCGCCTTGATGCGCCGCATGATGGCGATATCTTCTACTACGACATTTTTCACCTGCTTATGCCATTGCTGTTGGCGGTAGATGTTTCCATCAAAAAACATGCACTGCCCGTTTGCAGCCGCCATAGAAGGGAAAGGAAGGGCACGGATAAATCGAAGGGGCAACAAAGTGAGCAGCAGCTCATGCATGATGGGCACCACGATTTTTTCGCCGAGGGATTTCATTTCCTGCTCCGGAAAGAGAGAGACCAGAGCTAGCGATTTTTTCTGTGAATCCTGGTATAAAGCCTGGGGAAGATCGGGATGGAGGAAGGAAATGTCGGCATCGAGATAGAGAAAATAGGCTCCGGTAGCGGCCGCTGCCAACTGATGGCAGGCCCAGTGCTTGCCAAGCCAGCCGCTTGGCAGCGCTTTGCCTGAAAGGGTGGTGTGTCGGGGGTGTTGCGCAGCCCATTGGGCAAGGATCTGCGGGGTGTCGTCTTCGGAGTTGTCGTCGAGAATGAGAATCTCCAGATTTGGATGACTCAGGCGATCGAGCTGGGCCAGCAGGACGGGAAGATTTCGTGCCTCGTTGCGCGCCGGAATGAGAATGGATATGAGAGGCGCATCAGAAGAATCTGGCTTGGAGAACAGGGGCCAACTCAAGAGATTGCCCAGTGCCACGATCCAGCGAATGCCCGCAAACCCCAATACGACCCAAAGAATGGCTTCCATGGACGCAAACTTGCTACACCGATTTGAGATCTGCAAGTGAGCCAGACAGATGAACCAGGCAAGCGCCACACAGCGCTGGTATAAAAAAGAAGAAAAAGGGGCCATGACAAACCTGGCCCCTTTTTATCTTTGATTTATTGCTTCACAAAAGTCAGATGTTGGCCCTCTATGCGGAGAACATAGATCCCAGATGCGAGGGTAGAAATATTGAGTTTGGGCCCGCCGATGGATTCCATCACCACCGCTCCCTGGAGAGTGAGAATCTGGATAGGAACTTGTTCGGTGATGCCCGTGACCATCAGAATATCGGTAGCGGGATTCGGATATAGCCCGATTTGCGGGGCAGGATCCGCTTCTTGTCGTGCTGCGCTGATGGTGATTACATCAAATTTTTCCCACAATCCGATACTTGAGCGGTTGGCGATCAGCGGGGAGTTTCCTGCATTTTCAGCAGATACATATTGGCCATTGATATCGGCCTTCAGGGAGATAGAACCATCGCTGTTTTGCACCCACTGAAACTTTTCCCAGGCCTGAATGCTACCACCCGTCGCTTTGAGGATGCCTGAGCCAGCGTCTGTAGCCGTCACGAAACTGTTGTTTTTCTTCGATTTGAGGGCCACCAAGCCATTGCCTGCATTCACCACCACAAATTTCTTGTCATTATTTCCAGTGCCGGGACCCTGTGCAATCAGTTGGTCGCCGTAGTCTTGTTGCATCCAGACATATTTTCCGTTGACCTTAGCTTGTAGGGCAATAGTGGCCCCAATCGGAGCACTGCTGCCCCCGCCCCCACCACAACCTGTGATCTGGACCTGGCTGTTGTTGTTTGTGCCATATTTAATAATGCTGTTTTGCCAGTTGCAGAGTCCGGATACCTTGATGGTAGAATTGTTGAATCCCCCGGCATTTCGCCCAAGTTGATACATGTGACTCTGCACGGCTCCATTTTGTGTTTGTCGGGTAAATGAGCCTTGAAAATCCACATTGATGGTCACGGGTCCGGTGTTGTTTCGGCTGGCCCATGACACCACTCCCTGGTTATAGTTGCTGCCGTTGTAGGCGTCGATTACCGTCACATTTCGCACAATGCACGTGTGGCCGTCAAAGTCATCATAGCCCCAGGATACCTGGAGAGGAGAGCCGTTTTTGTTGTGAACGATGGTCGTGTTTTCTACCAGATTACACTCAGAGAGGTAGAGAGCATCATCATGGGTATCAATGTAGCAGTTCTTAACCACAGTTTTCTGGCGCCCACCGTGGACCCCATCGGTGGTGTGTCGTTCACGATCGTCGATCAGCCGACAATGATCCACTGTGACATTGCCAAACCCCGCGCTGATGTGAAATTTGTCAGGATTATAGCTTTTGAGATCATGGATAAAAACATCCGGCGACTTGTCGCAGCGAATAGCCGAGTGCTGTCGGGCAGTAGTATTGCCCTGCGCATGCCACTGGGTAGCGCCAGTACCCTGAATAACTGAAGTATTCCAATTCTCGCCCATGATCTCAATGGGAGAGGTTCGGGTAGGCATGTAGAAGCTACCTGTGAGGGTAACTCCAGCCTTGATGACAATCTTGGTCCAATTGTTTGGAACCAAAAATTGAGAACCGATTGTCTTGTTGCTGGTGTAGGTGGCAACACCATTTACCACCTGAGGATTTTGGGCCTGTAACAACCCGGTGAAGCTCATCAAGATCATGAGAGCTAACATTCTAGCTGAAAATTGCATCGGTAAAATATTATGTGAGTAGCAACCAGGTCGCAGAGGAACCATGGTTTTGACACCAGAATGTACATCTGTGCGAATAGATTAGAAAAAGTATAAAATACGAATTTTAAATAATGGGCATTTCGGCCAGTTGTTCGGACAATCGGGCAGTGCAGATCATTCTGGACTATTTAACTATTCGAAAAGGATAATAAATTCGGACAAATGGACCAGGATAAAAACCAAAAAAGCAGCCTCTCCCGCGAGCACTTTTGTGGCGGTGAGAAAAAATCGACCCACGTTGTTGGACAACCCCCGTCCGGCAGTTGAATTGGACAACCATTGCCTGCTCCTTGCAGCCCCCACGCACGGCTGAAAAAAGCATCTCCCTGAGAGCAGGAGCGGGTAGAAGGTTACATAAGTGCCTTCCCAGACCGGAAAGAATGGATTTTTAGAAGAAATGGGCCTGTGAGGGAGCAGAATAACTCCTGGAATGGCCAATCCTGGGGAAAGAATAAAAGGGAATCTCCCCAATAGTACCGTGCTTTTGCGCTGGAATTCCCCGTTTTTCACCCTTATCTTCGCAAGATGAAATCTTGTTGGTTGCCAATTGTGGCTTTGTTCCTCCTCAGCTTGTCTGCCTCCTGTGACAGACCCGTGAATCCCGGCGAAGAAGGGCTGCTGACCTTTTCGCGCGATACGGTCATGTTTGATACCGTTTTCACCACCTTCCTCACCCCGTCTGAGCGTCTCATTGTGTTCAATGAAACGGGTAGAACGCTAAGTATTGACAGGGTTTGGCTCGAAGATGGTGCCGATTCTGAGTTCAATATGATTGTAGATGGTATTCAGGCAAATGATGTGCAAGATCTCACGATCCTTTCGGGCGATAGCCTTCACTTGTTTGTCAACCTCAAATCGAAAGAAAAAGATGAATTGGCCCGTGATGTGATCGCCTTTGAAATAAATGGCGAGGTGCAACGCGTGCCCGTGGAGGCTTTTATCCTTGATGCATATTTTCTCACAGCAAGGCTGGCACAGGAGGGGGATTTCCTCACTGTATCGGGCTTTTTCTTCCGGCAGGATACCACGCTCACCCCCGACAAGCCCATCATCATGGATGGGCCCATCTTTATTCCCGAGGGCATAACCGTGACCATTTTGCCAGGTACGGAGATTTATTTCACGCCTTATCAGTTTGGGATTCGAGATAGCAACTCCGCTCCCGTATTTGCCCTCTACTCATGGTTGATTGTGGATGGCACGCTCAAGGCAGAGGGCACCGGCGACTTCCCTATTGTTTTTCAAGGCACCCGCCGTGACTCACTCTATCTGGAAAATCCAGCACAGTGGCGCGGCTTGTGGTTTCGCGAGGGAAGCATCAATAGCAAATTGAAGCATTGCGAAATCAAAAACGGACTGCTCGGGGTTCAGGTAGATGGCCCCAGCACCAACCTCAGCCCCAAGTTGCTCATGCAGTATTGTGAAGTGAAAAACATGGGTGCCCACGGCATCATTGGCACCGGCTTTGACCGAACCGGAACCGCCCTCAACAGCCCGCCTTCTATTATCATGGAAAACTGCATCGTGAACACCTGCAAGCAGCGCACCTTGGCCATCCTTGGAGGAGGACACTACCGTTTCTACAATTGTACCTTTGCCAATTTTAGCCTGTTCCGATTTTCTCGCAGAACCCCTCAGTTGCTGCTCACCAATTGGTGGTACAACGAAGACGGCGAAAGCATTGACGTCTATCCAACTGACATTGAGTTGGTTAATTCTATCGTGTGGGGAAGTGAAGACGATGAGGTGGTGCTCGACAGTGTGCTCGCCTACGACAATCTCCGCTTTGACCACTGCCTGATCAAGTCCAGTGAAGAGTATCAGCCTTTTGTGTTGCCTCATCTCTTTGATGGGTTTATGAATGTGGACCCCTTGTTCAATGACTATTTTACCAGAGATTATCGGCCCATGGCTGGTAGTCCGGTGATCAATACAGGGGTGGATTTTCCTCTGGGGTCAAGCTTCTACCTGGATGACTTTCGCAACCGGATAGATAGTCTGAGATATGACGGATTTGATATCGGAGCATGGGAGTATTATCCGATTGAGTGAAAAAGTGTTACCTTTGTGCTTAAATTGAGGTTATCCGAAATATGGAAGAATATCAGTCGATCATTGAGGCAGCCTGGGAGAACCGGGACTTATTGAAGGAATCACCAACCCTGTCTGCTATCAACCACATCATCGAAGAGTTGGACAAGGGGCGTCTGCGCTGCGCAGAGCCTACCTCAGAAGGCTGGAAAGTGAATGATTGGGTGAAAAAAGCGGTGATCTTGTATTTTCCCATCCGGCAGATGGAAACCATCGAGTTGGCACCGTTTGAGTATCATGATAAAATGGCCCTCAAAACCGACTATGCCAGTCAGGGAGTGCGCGTGGTGCCTCCTGCTACAGCGAGGTACGGATCCTTTCTCGCCAAAGGCGTAATCATGATGCCTAGTTATGTGAATATTGGCGCTTATGTGGATTCTGGAACCATGGTCGATACCTGGGCTACCGTGGGATCTTGTGCCCAAATCGGCAAAAACGTTCACCTCAGCGGTGGAGTAGGCATTGGCGGCGTGCTTGAGCCTGTACAGGCGGCTCCCGTCATCATCGAAGACGATGCTTTTATCGGCAGTCGATCCATTGTGGTAGAAGGCGTGCGCGTGGGCAAAGAGGCAGTGCTCGGTGCGAATGTAGTCCTGACCGCCTCTACCAAAATCATTGATGTTTCTGGTAGTGAAGCCAAAGAGTGGAAGGGCTACATTCCTGAGCGAAGTGTTGTCATCCCGGGTTCATATACCAAAACTTTCCCAGCGGGAGATTTTCAAGTATCATGTGCGCTAATTATTGGGGAGAGAAAGTCTTCAACAGATAAAAAGGTATCATTGAATGACGCATTAAGGGAGTACGGAGTGAGTGTTTAGGGTATATCGATGATTTACGTCATAGATTTATGTAAAATACATTGCTTTTTTGTGAAAATATTCCATATTATTGAAGTGTGTTCCTAATCATTTCGAGAAATGTGTCTCTCTGATTTCTTACGCTGGGCTGAGTTTTATTTCGGCTTTTTTCTGACTCGGCTTTAATCAACTGGTACATGACAGCCACGATTTTACTTCTCAACTTTTCCACCGATCATGAACATGCCTTAACTACTTGGGGAGTAGAAAATCTTGGGGCGGCAGCCTTTAGATCTCTCCCCAATAAGGCCTCATTAATGAGCTATCTCAATATGGTAGCTCCCTTCGAACATCGCGACCATCCCGCTCCGCATATAGTGGTTTATTTTTTGAGCAAGGAGCCAGAAACTGATGCAGCGTTTTTTTTGGAGGTAAAATCCTCCGACCGGGGAAAAAAAATCCCCCTCATCCTTGTTAGGGAGAAGGGGGACGAGGCGAGCCTCAAAAAGTTGTATGATCTACCCATCTCTGCCGTAGTAGAATTGCCTTCTACGGATCAGTTGGATAGCCTCCTTCGATCTCTTTCTTATTGGATGAACGTGGTACAGCTTCCCCTGATCTAAGCAGAGCAAATCCTCATTAGGAAGCGTCAGAAAAATCCTCATTTGGCTCGCAAGGCTCAGGTTGCCTTCCTTGTATTCGCACAAGATCTCTACGCAAAATCGGAAAGTTATTTTTCTCCAATTCCTTAATTATTCAGCGCGAGCCTTGTGTTTCCAAACACAAACATCGCATACCTCAGCTGAGCACTCATTTTGGTCATGAATTCTAGCGTATGGGGCTCCTGAAGTTCATGAGCCAACTGCCAAACATCGTGAACGGTCTCTAGTAACTCGGCACAGCTGTCTATCAAATCTTCTAGAGACTGATTGACATCTGTTGGGGAGGTATTCATCGGTGTTACCCGACTGAGCATCAGACCCATACCGTGCTCAGTTGGAGAAGGGGTATATCCCATACTGAGCATGTGTTCTGCTACTTTGTAGGTATTGTCATGGGTAGCGCGGTCTAAAAGATTGAGCTTGGGCGAAAGTTCAAAAAATGGACGAAGTTGGCGATTCCAGTGAAGCAGCCGCACATTTTCCTGATATATCTGCAGATCCAGGAGCAGCTCATCCAATTTCTCTGCAAGACGGTCGGCTCCTTCCGGATGTCGTGAACGAAACTCTGTTAGTTGCATGGCTTATTCTATTTCTCAGGTTGGTTCCATAACCTTGCCAGCCTGGAAAGTATGCCTATATGGCAGTTTTGAGCGTGGCCGAGCGGTCAGTCTGGCAGTCGCAACATGCCATCCTCGCCCAAAACTATGCGATTGTTGTCCATGAGGTGCCTGAGCACCTGCTCTCGTTGGGTAGGTGTGCCTTCTTTCCCTTGCCGGATCAGATCCCGATAACTCCTCGTCACCCCGCTGAGTAAGGCCAAAATGCTTTGCTCAATCGGGTCATAAGCGTCTTTGCTCACTTCTGCCTTATAGCGCCCGCTGCACACATCGCATACTCCGCAGGGTTTCACGTCTTCTTCGCCAAAATATTCCTGGATCATCTGGCTACGACAGCGGTCCTGTCGCCTCGCATAGGCGAGCATGGCTGTCAGCTTTCGTTCGCCCTCCGCCCGCAAAAATTCATATTTCTCCCAATTCAGCTGCTGCTTGCTTAGCAGATGTCTCGCCTGCAAAAACCGGATCGTAGGCTGTGCTCTCGGTGCCCGGTACCGAATCACCTGCTGCTGCACAAGCCGCTGCACAATGCTCTCCCATTGGGATGGTTGAATGCCAAGCGACTCCTGCCAGCTGTATGGCAATAGCCTGGCTTCGCGCCCATATACTTCTCCTCCAAGGCTGCGCAAGAGAAAGTCCAGGAATTTTTCCAGACCGGGATTTCGCTGTTTATAGGCCCAGTAATCACCGGGAGCCATGAGCACTTGCAGATAAGCGTAGTCGTCGCGATCGTCTGACATATCAACTACAGCCTCATTGTTGAGCACTTGCAAGGCCCGATAGAGGGTAATGGGGCTAAGATTGGTTTTCTTGGCAATGCCACCGAGATTGAGCAGGTAGGGCTGCTGCGAAGGCGATTCGCTTGTGATTTGAAAGAGGTTGCATAATATCTGAAAGGTGTGTGTCACTTCTTCCCAGGTCGGATATTGCTGGTTTACCCATCGCTCCAGCGTGTAGAGATCAGATGGATTGAGGAAGGCAACGGCGAGGGCCGTATTGCCATCACGACCACCACGACCGGCTTCTTGATAGTAGCTCTCCAGATCAGCGGGGAGGTGATAATGTAGCACAAAGCGCACATCAGGCTTGTCGATTCCCATGCCGAAGGCATTGGTCGCTGTCACGATCCTCGTCACTCCCTTCTGCCAGTTTTCTTGTGTGTGATGGCGCTGCGAGCTTGTGAGTCCTCCGTGATAGGGAGCCGCGGAGAATCCTGCTTCGATGAGTTTTTCGGCGAGGGTTTCGGTGGCCTTTCGCGTGCGGGCATACACGATGCCCGAGCCTTTGCTCCGCCGGGCGATTTCCAAAATCCTCTCTGTAACGCGGGTTTCTTCCAGCACAAAATAGCGGAGATTGGGCCGGGCAAATGATTGAGCAAAACGCCTTGGGTTGCGTAGCTTGAGCTGCTCCATGATGTCGGCCTGCACGGCCGTGGTGGCCGAGGCGGTGAGGGCAATGATCGGCACCTTGGGGTGCACCTCGCGGATCTCCGCGATGTCGCGGTAGGCTGGCCGAAAATCGTGCCCCCACTGCGAAATGCAGTGCGCCTCGTCTATCGCCAGAAGCGACACTGGCATCTTCGCTAGCCGCATCTTGAACATATCTGACTTGAGGCGCTCGGGCGACAAATACAAAAAGCGATAGCCGCCATCCATGGCGAGTTGTAGTTTTTGGTCGAGCTCGAAGCTGTTGAGATCACTCGTGGCAGCCGTCGCGGCAATACCTAGCCGGTTGAGGCGCTCCACCTGGTCTTTCATCAAGGAGATGAGGGGCGATACCACGATCGTGAGCCCGCCCATCATGAGCGCGGGCACCTGAAAGCAGATAGATTTGCCCCCGCCTGTTGGCAGCAATGCCAACGTATCACGGCCTTCCACGACAGAGCGCACAATATCCTCCTGCATAGGCCGGAAGCCGTCGTAGCCCCAATATTGCTGCAATATTTCGTGTGGAGAGGGCATCATGGTACAAGAACCGCGATCTGGGCGTTATCTTTGTGTGAGGATACAATCGAATATGAAGGTAATGCAGGAATCAAGGGTGAACAAATACAGGAGGGTACTTTTGCTATTTTGCGGTGCGATCCTCACAGTCACAGGACTTGGGAGCCACGCCTTCTATCTGAGTATCACCGATATAGAGTTTTTTCAGCAGGAGAAACTCGTTGGCGTCACCATCAAAGTATTTACCGATGACCTGGAAAATATCGTGGAATCACTCGGAGCAGAGCCGTTGTTATTGGGTGCTGTGGATGAACATCCGGATGCCGATCGCTACCTCGCAAGATATGTGGATCAGGTAGTAACCTGGAAACTCAACGGGCAGCCCGTGACCATGAACTGGCTCGGCAAGGAAGTGGAAAATGACGTGACCCTGATCTACCTCGAAGCCAGTGGCATCAACGCGCTTGGTGAAGTGGAGGTGAGCCATCGACTCTTTCTCGACGAGCTCGAAACCCAGGAAAATATCGTGCATCTTCACTGTGGCACAGCCTTGGTGAGCAAGCGACTTAATCGGCTCGCCGCTGTTGGAAGATTGGCTTGTGAATAAATCGAATTGCGCTTTTTCAGCCGCTTTATCAAGATCCGAATTTGCCAGGTCACGTTAATTAATCTACGCCCGGGGCCGCATACCGCTAATCTCTCACACAGCGCACAGCTAGTCCAAACCTTTTATCTGTCGATGGCTCGCTTAGAATAGGCAGGGTAAATGACAATCCGCGATTGATCCCGTAGTTGGCATTGGTCGAATTGCTGGTATTGGTCCAGAAATAAGTATTCCGCCCCATGTTGTGATAAGAGCCACCGCTCCCACGATACCCACCTGGTAAACCAGTAAAACCACTTTCATTGGTAGCACCGGTATTGGGGGCCTCCCAGCGGTTGGAGTCAACAGACTTCATTTGTCCTCCGGCGATTTCTGCACCGCCAAGCGATTCAGCCAGAAAGCCCCATTCGTCGTTTGTGGGCAAGTGCCATCCTGTGGGGCAAGCGTTTACCGCAGCTTCCCATGTGTACAAACGGCCGTAAATATTGCAGTTTCCCTCTTTATCTTCATAACACCAGGAATTGTCGGAGGCGTAATTCAGGTTCTCCGCAAACCAGCATTGTGTCCCGATCTCCAAGATCTGATAGGTTTGTCCGTCCCGGGGGTCGGTAATCTCTGAAGACAAGGTTCCACATTGACCGAGGTCTGGTTCTGGCTCTGGCTCTGGCTCGTTTTCACAGCTAACATGCAGCAAGCTCACTGCCAGGACAAAGGGCAAAAATTTGGTTAGGTGATGCATGGAATTATTTAGTTGGTGATTACCTTCACCTCAGGCGCTATGAGTTTCGTGTCTGCATAAGTCGCCTAAGATTTTTTAGGAGGAAACGATTGATATTGGGATAATACATTTTTTTTGAAAAAAATGGACTACCACCTGGCAATCCATTTTGAAAATGGAGTTTATCTGCGCAATTCCGGTTTCAGCATCCGCCTCCAAATCCGGCATCATGCAAAACGGAGTTGGCTTCCATAGATTACGCTTATTAGCCTGATAATAACTTAGGAAGGTTCAAAAAATAATATCCGCTTTTGACTTGATCTCTTGCACGAATCCGGCGTCAGAAAAATCCTCATTTGGCTCGCCAAACTCGGTTTTCCTTCCTTGGCTTCGCACAAGATCTCTGCGCAAAATCTGGAAGTTATTTTTCTCACCTTCCTTATTTCCGACAATTCTATAGCCATGTCCATATTTTTTCTGCTAGATTCCCGTTAGAATTCGTTGTTGTAGGCTTTCCCCTTTTGATCATCACCCTGTTTGTTATTTTCCATTACCCCCCTGTTTATGCCAACACTTTTGCCTCCCATTTCGCCCGAATTGCCTCGTGTATATCGACTCGACAAGCCCGATACAGCCCTCGAAGATTTCTATGCATTCAACCAAGAGCACATCTCTCTGGTTCTCATCGGCACACCAGATAAAAAGGACTTGATCCTGATGTTGCTCAATGCCATTTGCTCAGAACCTACTGCTGACCCTCGCCTCCGCGCCATCTGGATCGAGGAAGGGGAAATCCTGGACTTGCTTTTGCCC
>JANQTF010000315.1 GCA_030731845.1 Bacteroidia bacterium
TTGACCAGAGAAACGTGAAGGGAGCCATTCCGCCGCTCGCTGCAATGGCAAGTGCTCCATCATTCGCCCCGAAACAAGAGATGGCCGAGGAAATCGTGAGGGTGGAGGAAATCGCCGCAGGCTGCGTCAAGGTGATAGAAGCGGATGCTCCGCAACCACTTGTGTCGGAAATAAAGGCGGAATATACACCTGCGCTCAGCTGGGTGATGACAGAATCGGTTTCCCCATTCGACCATACAATAGAAAAAGCAGAAGCGGCACCAGACACTGTAACCTGCAAGCTGCCGGCAGAGTCGCCTGCACACAAAATGGGTTGGACCACTTGTAGCTGCGCCAAAAGGCCCGATCCACTTGCTTGCACCTCAAAGCTATCAATGACGCTACACCCCGCAGAATCGGCTATCTCAACGACGTAGGTTCCGGCTGTGAGGCCAGAAATGCTGGCCAGGCTATCACCGTGCATCCATGTGAAGGAATATTTGCTTGTTGAATCTTGCGGAACCAGGGAGATGGCACCCGTAGCCAATCCGCAGGAGTCGGAAGTGATACTGGTTTGCACAGCGATGGAGGAAGGCAGGTTAGGCTCTGCGGCCCAGAGAAGTGCCTGGAGGATAAACCTACGGAAGGTAGTATCGGAAGTGAAGTTGACAGGAGCGTGACCGAGGGCGGTATAAAAAGACCTTCCACCAGAAGGATGGACTTTGTAATGGGCCATGACGCGGGAAGAGTCATAGGAATTATTGCCTGTATTTTGAACAAACATCGCAGCTGCAAAAGCGGAGTCGAGGTATCCTCCATTTTGCCAATAGTAAAATTCTTCCTGCTTCACCCAGGGATCAGGGATGCTTTGCACGGACGGGTGAGCGGGGATGGCATGAAACAGGGTATCCACGAGTGACCAATGTGTGTGACTTGGACCTTGGCGAACACTGGCACCGCTGAGATTTTCTGCATACCAATCCCAGCTTCCCTTGCTGTTGCCATTGGTGCTGCTGTGGCGATAGGTATCGCCCGCTGCATGGATACCGAGGTAGCTTCCGCCAGATTCGATATAGCTTCTCAAATTCGCCCGTTGAAGCGAGTCCAGTCCATTTTGGCCAGAAGTATTGGAAAAAATGATGACTGCAAACTCGGACAAAGAATCGAGGCTGGAAAAATAGGCACCAGAATTGTCATGGGTCACTCCAAAACCGTTGGAGAGCCCCAGAGCCTGAAACATGGCGAGAGAA
Organism: Bacteroidia bacterium; assembly: GCA_030731845.1. Taxonomy (GTDB): domain Bacteria; phylum Bacteroidota; class Bacteroidia; order J057; family J057; genus JANQTF01. The sequence goes on from JANQTF010000315.1 coordinate 1,230, forward strand.
ACGTTGCGGGTGTTGTGATCGTAGCCCGTCGTTTCGGTGTAATGCAAGACCCGAAAAGGGCCGCCACATTGAGCCATAATGGGTTGGATCTGCAAGCTGAATGCAAGAACGATGAAAGGCGAAAAAAATAATTTCATACAATCGGAAAACTCAATAGGGTGCAGCAAAATGGAAAAGATCTACGCGGATCTGAATTTTTTGCCCATATCATGGCAGATTTGCTGGGTGAATGGAAAAGGGATTAAACTAAGAAGTCCCCACCGAGACGGTGGGGACTTTGGTATATCAGGAATTCCTGAATCCTTAGCGAAGCACGATGCGACGCCCGGCAGTACCACGGCTAGTGGTAACCTGCACGAAATAGATTCCAGAAGCCATGTTTGAGAGGTTGAACTTATGGTCCACTACGATCGCGTTGCGCTCGCTGATGGTTTGCACCACCTGACCATTGATGTTGACGATCTCTACCTTCACATTCTCGGCGCGGTCGAGCTCAAGGCTCACAGCAAACACACCGTTGTTCGGGTTAGGGAAGATCTTCATCGTGCTGATACCAGCTGAAAGCTCATCGGCGATTGCGTTAACAACCTCACCAGTAACCACTACTGAATCCACAGTCACACAACCATTACCATCGGTGGCGGTTACCACGTAGGTTCCACCATTGAGGCCGAAGATGATGTTGTTGGTCCCGGTGAATCCACCTGGGCCAGCCCAAGAGAAGGTAACAGGGTCAGTTCCACCAGAGTAGTTTGCAGTGGCAAACCCGTTGTAGGGAGGAGATGTTGCAAGGTTACCGTTAGAAGAAAGCTGGAGCGTAAGCTCAGCAGGCTCTGTTACGGTTACAGTAGCGGAGTTCACACATCCATTGGCATCGGTCACGACTACGGCGTAAGAACCAGCAACCAGATTTTGAAGGGAGGAAGTGGTAGCACCATTATCCCAGGCATAGCTGAGGGTACCAGTTCCACCGAAGGCGGTAGCAGAAACTCTTCCGGTAGCATCACCAAAGCATCTTGCATTTACCGCACTGGTGTTGAGAGAAATAGCAGAAGGCTCATCAATCATCACAGATTCGAATGAGACACAGCTTTGGTCATCCGTTACCGTTACGGTGTTTTCTCCCTTTGGAAGAGAAACAGCAGTAGCAGTGGTCTCTCCATTGCTCCAGAGATATGAGCTGATTGTAGCAGCACCTACTGGTGTGGCAGTTACAGCAGCAGAACCATTCCCAAGACCGGCACAGGTAATGTCGGTAACAGCACCAACTACAAGAGCAGGAGCATCGGCATTATTGAGCGTGACAGGAAGTACATCAACACAACCAGCAGCGTCGGTAACGGTTACTTCATAAATGCCAGCAGCAAGCCCAGAAACCATAGGAGTTGTAGCTCCACCAGCACTTGCGCTCCACTCATAGGTATAAGGAGCAATACCCCCACCAGCAGCCAGCATGATACTACCAGTAGCCAAGCCACAGCCAGGAGCTGTAGGAGTCAAGGTGTTGGTGAAAGGATTTTGCTTACAGTTGTAGAAGAATTCTGCATCAACTGTGTAGTCTGCTAGGCTATAGCTTACGTTGGAGAAATACCAGAAAGAAACTGGGTTGAGCAGAGTAATGTTGGTACCAGCATCCATGATAACGATAGGCAGGGTATATGTTCCAGCACCGTTATCCAGGGCAATAGGCGAAGATTTTGGCATAACAGCACGCGACACCCAGGTAGCATCATCGCCAGTCCAGTTGGTAACTTGGGTGAGCTTCATGTTATCTACATCCAGTGAACGGGTGAAGAGGTCGGGGTTGCTGTTATTATTGTTACCAAAGTCACCGGTGGTATCAGACTCCGTCCAGGAGTAAAAAATCTTACTACCGTCTGTAGAACGAGACATTTGCACCCAGGGATCTGCGGTGGTAAAGTCAGATGTATTAGAGCTTCCGGCCAACCCAAAGGTACCACGGAAAGTGGTTTGAGCATAGAGGACGATCATGTTGGGATCACCATAAGAGTCAAATGTGAAGTCACACATGAACATACGAAGACCAGAAGAGACTGAGTAGCTTGGCAAGTCTCTGCTGCCGTCGGCATTGTTGCTCCCAGCATTGGCTACAACTGCAAGGAAGTGAGGAGCACCAAACTTGTCAACTACGAGATCGTGGTCGAAAGCCGTTGTTGGCACACCATTACCAGCAGGAAGGGTATCCCCTGTAGTCGTATCTACAACGATCCAGAAGGTTTGCAGAAGGTCAACCAATTCCTGGAACTGACGCATTTTGATTTCATAAGGGTCGCTCCATGTCAAACCACCATCAGTGGTTTCGATCAGGATAGGAAGGAATACGGAGTCACGGTCATAGATATCACCAAGCAAAGATACATATCCAGTCATTCCATCAGGGCTGAATGCCATGTTAGGTGAACCAGCTCTTGCATTCACAGAGTCAGTGCCACCAGTAGGGAAATAGCGAACATAAGGCATGACATAAGACTTTACTACCGTCCAGGCAATTTTGCCAGTTCCTACGTCATAAACTCCTTTGTTGAGGAACAACTCGGTTCCTACTTCGTCGGGGGCACCCTGTCCGTTGTAGTCCCAGGCAGCATACCAGTATTCTCCAGGCACACGCTCATTAAGAGAGTAGGCGGAATATTGGTTGTTATTTTGGAAGAGATATTCTTCGTGTGTTACAGACCAAGCACCAGCAGGATCAGACACAACCCCAACAACTACTCCGTCCCAGCCCTCGACAGTAGGATACCCTGGATCAAGAACTGGCCCAGCATAAATACCGATCATATCGGCCACCGCAGTGCTTGTTCCTGGTTGAGAAAGTAGGAAGTTTGGATAGCGTGACACCTGGGTGTAGGTAGGGTTGATAGGTCCGATACCATAACAGCCAGCGGGTGTGCTGGCAGCGGTAGAGGTTCCGGCAGAACCTACGTTCCAAGCGGTGCCCCCATTGGAAGAAATCGCATAACGGTACAAACCGTTTTCGAGGGTTTGGCCACCACACTGCCCGATGTTCTGACGATAAATAAAGCCAATTGAACCACCACCAGCAGTCTTAATTGCTGAAATCTGGTTTTGTTCGGGAGTTATGAAGGTAAAAGCGTTGGAGGATTCTCCAACCTTGATAGCTGTAACTGCATCTGTTGTGATGGTTCCAACCGGCAGGTTAGTGCCTGGTGCGGTTACATTTGAGGTGTTGCGGAGCGGCTCTACCAGATTCCGTTGGATCGGACTAAGGTTTTGTGAAGCTCCTGCAGGAAGAATGCGCGAAGACTGGGCCCAAATAGGGAAAGATGCCAGCATCGCTACGAGTAACGTCAACGTTTGTCTCATAGTATCACTTGCTTTCATTAACGTGATGAAGGTTTTGGATGGATAGAAACCCCAAATTAGAGGATTATTCTCGTAACTTAAAACAACCGCCATTCAGAGCACCCTACTCTTGCCCTCAAGGATTTTAGAAAAACTTGTCTCAGAGAAACTGATCTCTTTCCACAATCTAGGTTGGCTACAAAAGGAAGCATAAATACATTCAAATATCAAAATTTTCTAATCTGAGTAGAAATCCACATTTTCCAGCCTCCCTTCTCTAAAAAAATGATATTTTTTTTAGAGAATCTTTCGATTACTACTTCAATAAAAAACTCTCTGACAATAAACTCACAGTCAACAAAATAAATCAATCTCTTCGCAAATATCACATAATTCAACCTATCGAATAATATGCCATCCCCTATCGAAAAGGAAGCATTGAATTTGGTAATCTCAAAAAAACAATTCTACCTTTACGCTGTGCCGAAAGCTATGCAGCTATCTGGTACTTTAGCATAAAGAACGAGGCGAGAGAACTGGCTCTTTGACCCTCTGGCAACCTTCCTCTGGAAACGGTGCCCCATCCAGCCCACATAAGGGACAGATCCTTAAGTACGTTACAATGAATACATTTATCTCCACCTCGGCCACTTCCTACATCTCACATTCCGCAGCATCTCTCGGGCTCATCTATCGCCTCGATTGTATGTGTTGCTGTTGCTGATCCTGCCATTTGGCATGGTAGTCGAATCATAAGACGCATTCTGCGTCCCAACCTCGGCACCTGTCAATCTCCGGCATAGTGGGTCAGCCATTTTTTGTTTCTGTTATTCATTCAACATTCACTTTCATCAATCATTTTTGCCATGAGCCAGAAGTATCGTTTCGAAACGCTCCAACTCCATGCAGGTCAGGAAGAAGTAGAAGGCACCACCCGATCCAGGGCGGTCCCCATTTACCAGACCACATCTTACACCTTCCGCGACAGCGATCATGCCGCCAAGCTCTTCGCGCTCCAGGAATTTGGGAATATCTACACCCGCATCATGAACCCCACCACCGATGTGTTTGAAAAGCGCATCGCAGCCCTCGAGGGCGGGGTAGCGGCTGTGGCCACAGCCTCAGGCCAATCAGCCCAGTTTTTGGCCCTCAACAACATCGTGGAAGCCGGGCAAAATATCGTCTCCAGCTCACACCTCTATGGGGGGACCTACAACCAATTCAAGGTCGCATTCAAGCGACTTGGGATTGATGTCAAATTTGCCAATGGCGTAGATCCTGCTTCTTTTGAGGCCCTGATCGACGACAACACCCGTGCCCTGTATGTCGAAACCATCGGCAATCCCGAATTCAGTGTACCTGACTTCGAGGCGCTAGCCAAGATTGGCCAAAAATACGGCATTCCTCTGGTAGTTGACAATACCTTTGGGGCAGGTGGCTACCTCGCACAGCCACTCAAACATGGCGCCAACATCGTGACCCACTCTGCCACCAAGTGGATCGGTGGCCACGGCACGAGCGTGGGTGGTGTGATCGTTGATGGCGGAAATTTTGACTACGGAAACGGTAAGTTTCGCCAGTTCTCCGAGCCATCCGAAGGCTACCATGGCTTGGTTTTCAATGACGTATTTGGCCCCAATAATCCGCTTGGACTCCCCAATATTGCCTTTGCCATTCGTGTGCGGGTGGAAGGACTTCGCGATTTTGGCCCGGCATTGTCTCCTTTCAATGCATTCCAATTGCTCCAAGGACTCGAAACCCTCGCCCTTCGGGTGCAGCGCACCGCAGATAATGCCTTGGCCCTGGCCAATTGGTTCAAAGCCCAGCCACAGGTCAAAGCAGTAAAATATGTGGGCCTGCCTGATCATCCTTCTCATGGATTAGCCCAGAAATACCTTCAGAATGGGTTTGGAGGCGTGTTCTCTGTCGAACTTCATGGTACCCGCGAGAGCACCGTGGACTTTGTCAATGGTCTGGGCCTCGTGAGCCACCTAGCCAACGTAGGCGATGCCAAGACGCTGATCATTCACCCCGCATCTACCACGCACCAGCAACTCTCAGATGAGGAGCAGCGTGCTGCCGGGGTCTCTCCTACCGGACTGAGAATTTCGGCAGGCATTGAACACATTGACGACCTCAAGGAAGATTTTCAACAGGCTTTTGAGAAAATCAAATCGCCTGTGGTGGCATAAAGCCGTTCTTGTTGACGACAAAAATCAAAGGAGGCCAACAAGCCTGACTGGACATCCGCTTGCCGTGCCTCCTTCTTTTATTAACCACTTCAAATATACTCAATCATGAGTTTACTCACCTTCTCCATCAAGGGTCGCAGCGAAAATGCAACAAAATTTGTCGCGCAGGCCCGTCAGTTTGAGCTTATCGTGGACGAGCCGGCCTCGCTTGGAGGCAATGACGAAGCCGCCAACCCGGTTGAATATGTTCTCGCAGGCTATGCAGGTTGCCTCAACGTGGTGGGCCACCTTGTGGCCAAAGAGCAGGGCCTCGACCTCGGTGGTCTGGAAATTGACATTGAGGGCGACCTCGACCCGGCAAAATTCCTGGGCCACTCTCGCCTCGATCGCTCTGGCTTTCAGGCCATTGCGGTGAGACTCATCCCCGGGAATCAACTGCCCAAAGCCAAACTTGATGCATGGCTTCGGGAGGTCTCCGACCGATGCCCTGTGAGTGACAACCTTTCGAGTGAAACGCCGGTTGAGCTCTTTGTGAGCACAGCGGCTTATGCCAGAGCATGATCATGAATGAGTCGTTGTCTTGTTATCTGGAATTCAGTTTGTTTGTAACTGGCGGGGAAACACTCCGCCAGTTTTTCCGTTTTCTCCCCCGATGAGCGAAACGCTATTTCACTACCCCGGCCCATTCCAGTTGGAATCTGGTGCTACCCTGCCAGGATTTCACCTGGCATATACGGCATACGGCAGTCTCAACGACACAAAAAGCAACGTTGTCTGGATTTGCCATGCCCTCACAGCCAATTGCCACCCAGAGGAGTGGTGGCCCGGTCTCGTGGGACCAGGCAAACTCATCGACCCGGCCAAGCATTTTATTGTTTGCGCCAATATGCTCGGCTCCTGCTATGGCTCCACCTATGCCCTCAGCACCAATCCCGAAACGGGATCGCCCTGGTATCACGACTTTCCCCTCGTCACCAACCGCGACATCGCAAGAAGTTTTGACCTTCTTCGAGAATTTCTGGGGGTTGACCGCATCCATCTAGGCATAGGCGGCTCTCTTGGCGGACAGCAATTGTTGGAATGGGCCATCATGAAACCAGGTGTGCTACATCACCTCGCCCCTATTGCCACCAATGCACAACATAGTCCATGGGGCATTGCCTTCAATGAATCTCAAAGACTCGCCATTGAGGCAGACATCACCTGGCGCGAAAGCCACCCCGACGCAGGAAAAACAGGCCTCCGCGCAGCGCGGTCTATTGCCTTGCTTTCTTACCGGAGCTATGATGCATACCATCAGACCCAGCAGGAGCCCGATTCAGGCAAGCTGAGCGACTTCCGCGCCACGAGTTATCAGCAATATCAGGGAGACAAACTCGTGAATCGCTTTGACGCTTTCGCCTACTGGACCCTATCCAAAGCCATGGACAGCCACAACCTGGGCCGTGGACGAGGCGGGGTAGAGCAGGCACTCGCCCAGATCAAGGCCAAAACCCTCGCCATCGCGGTGGATTCCGACGGATTGTTTCCCCCCTCCGAACAGAAGCTACTTGCACAACACATTCCCGGCGCTCAATATGCCGAGTTTTCCTCTCCCTTTGGCCACGATGGCTTCTTAATAGAATTTGACGCAATCGCAGAGGCAATTTCAAAATTTATGTCATAAAAAATAGTAAATACCCATTTATATTAGCATATTGACCTCAATATGCAATCGCCGCAAGAATACCTCAGAGGCCGTGGCGCCCAGCTCAACACGAGCAACCCATTTTTGAAAGCCAGCTATGAGACCGGCGATACCGAAGGTCTGGATGAGCCATGGGAACACCCAGCCAAAACACAGGTGTTCATGGAGCACCCCAAAAACATCCTCAACCCTATCAAAAGTCCGGATGTGCCCGGCGATTTTTCTTTAAATCCCTATCAAGGCTGCGAGCATGGCTGCATTTACTGCTATGCCCGCAATTCACACCAGTATGCTGGTTTTTCTGCGGGGCTGGATTTTGAAAGCAAGATCGTGGTCAAAGTGAATGCAGCCCAGAGATTAGAAGAGACTTTTCGGCGAAAAAACTGGAAGCCCAGCCCGATCATGTTTTCTGGTAATACTGATTGCTACCAACCCCTTGAGCGCAAGTACGAGATCACCCGTCAGTGTCTGGAGGTATTCGACAAATTTTCACACCCCGTGGGGCTGATCACCAAAAATAGCCTGATTGAGCGGGATATCGACATTCTCCAGCGCCTTGCCTCGCGAGGGCTCGTGCATGTGAGGCTCACTGTGACGACACTCAACGAGGAGCTTCGACGCAACATGGAGCCCAGAACCGCCTCCGGGAGAAAACGAATGGAGACGGTTCGCAGGTTGACCGAAGCGGGAATCCCTACCGGCGTGATGCTGGGTCCTATCATTCCTGGCCTCAATCAACATGAGACCCCGGACATCTTGCAGGCCTGCGCCGATGCAGGTGCGGTGAATGCTGGTTACACCTACATCCGCCTCAATGGTGCGGTGGGAGAAATTTTCGAGAATTGGATTCGAAAGGTCTATCCAGACAGGGCGGAGAAAGTGCTTGGACAGATCAAACAGGCTCATGGAGGTCAGCTGAACGACAGTAGGTTCGGAACCCGCATGAAAGGCGAAGGAGAACTCGCAGAGGGATTTTCCAGGTTCTTCAAGTTGCTTCACAAGAAGATTTTTGCTGACAGAAGCATGCCTGCTTATAATTTAGAAGCATTTCGCCTACCTGAAGACGGGCAGCTCTCTCTTTTTTAATCAGAGCGTGCTATTGCATTCACCCATAGGGCATCCAGATTTTCACAGTTTTTCCTTTACTCATCGGTCGCCTGTGCTGCTGTTTCATTCAACCACCGATAACTACTTGCTGAGCGCAAGGTCAAGGTCGATTTTCCCGAGATCAGGAAACATCCCATAGAGGCGAACAGAAATATCCCCCACTGTGACTTTTCCATCCTTATTCATGTCGAGGCCAGAGTTTTGGCGATAGTGCAGACTTGGACGTGCGAACAGCACGTGCGACTGTGGCTTCCCTACAGCTCGTGGATACAAGACCGCTAGATAAGCATCCGTAAAGTTATCAATGGAGCCATAGCGCTCTTTGATCATGAGATAATAGGCCTCTACGAGGTGAAGTTGACGGATAGCGCTCATGCTTTTCACGTCAGACAAATAGTAGCGGGTGCCCAGACGTTTGTTGAGGTCTTTGAGTGCTGGAGGCATGAGCTGGATCAGCCCTGTTGCGCCGCTCCCACGGTGGTTAATCGCAGCGGGATTGAGCCGCGATTCATGATACATGACGGCAAGAATCCAGGAAGGATTCACTTCGAGTCGGTGCCCCATGTTCACAAGCTCGGCACGGAAGAGGCTGTCGTTTCCAATGTAGCGATGCGATTCAGGCGGAATGACGAGATCGGCAGCAAAGTAGGCGGGCCTTATCTCTCCAATGCTACCAGGCATTAGCCGAACGATTAACACAAGCATCAGGGCAGCTGCCACTGAATAGGCCCACCATGGTCGGTAAGTGGGGATACGAATGCCTGAGAGTTTCCACCGAATGGATCTCAAGGAAAACGATGGCACCCTGGGTGACCTTGCCCAGGACCATATCCTTGCAATCGCCTTCCCTATGATAAAGAACAGTACCAAAAGTACTTTCAATACCACTATGAGTAGGTTTCTGAGCAGGTGGAAAAAGCTTCGTTTCATCATCAGGGCACAACCTGGGGTAGAAATTGTTCGGGCCAGAAAGGCAGTCCAAGTATAGACGATTTTTCTCAGTGAGAGACGGAAGAATGCTAAAGATATTACAAATATTTTTGAATTGCTAAAAAAAATCCAGATTAGTTGATTTTTTAGTCCATATTTTTAGCAAAAAGCGGGTTTTAGGGCGATGCCACTAAAAAATTAGCACTAAGTTTTACTTAGCCCCTATCCTTAGGCTCCAACAAATCCCAAAGATTGCCATACAAGTCTGCGAAGACTGCAACCGTTCCGTATTCTTCCTCCACCGGGGGCCTCACAAACACCACTCCTTTGGAGAGCATGGCGTGATAATCACGCCAAAAATCGTCGGTGTATAAAAAGAGGAATACGCGACCTCCCGTCTGATTGCCGATGCTAGCCTTCTGCTTATCATTGGCAGCCTGGGCAAGCAGCAGGCAGGTTTCTGTAGCACCGGGGGGAGCCACGAGCACCCAACGCTTCGATTCACTGAGCCGCGTATCCTCGACGAGCGTAAAAGAGAGCGTTTCTGTGTAGAAAGCGATGGCTTCGTCGTAGTCACGAACGACCAAGGCAAGATGTGCGATTCGTTGTTTCATGCGGAAAAATATGCCATCTAGCCTACTGAGAGCAGTTATTTCGAAAGACGAGGGTGAATGTACGAAAACCTAAGCCGTCGGATCCGAAAATCCGACGGCTCCTTGATTCAAAAAGGGAAACCAAGCTCTGCCTTTTCCAAAGGGAAAATTAATAGAGGCTAATCCTGGTTTGCTCCTGCTGCCCATCCCAGCGAGTTCTCACCTGATAGGTGCCGGCTGGCAATGCGCCCAAATCAATGGTCCACTCATTCTGTCCCTCCCCTGCGAGTGCTTGCTCATGTAGCAATTGCCCCTGGATATTGAAGACCTGCACACTGGCTTGTTGCAAAGGAGCCTCTGGCAAAACAATTCGGACGAGGCCCTGGCTCGGGTTTGGGCTCACTGAGATTTGGCTTCCTGCAAGGCTGAGCAAGACGAGGTTGGAGTAGCGGAAACTTCCGTCGATATCGACCATTTTAAGCCGATATGCGTTGCGATCAAATGAAGAAGCTCTGCGATCCAAAAACTCATAAGTAACCGGAGTGCTGCTGTTGCCTTCGGCCATGACCTTTCCGATGAATTCAAATGCTCCATTTTCAGTTTTTCTTTCTACCTCATAGTGGGAAAAGGATTTCTCGACCGCTTCCCATGACAATGCCACATCGGCACCCGCTACGCTAGCGCGAAAGTCGAGCAACTCAACCGGAAGTGTGGGCGGCGTGTAGGAAATGGGGTTGGGAGCAGCTGCTGAAAAAGTTACGGGTCCACCTCCGTAGTTAGATTCTCCGGCATTAGCAGGGGTGAGAAATTGGTTGGAGAGGAATCCGCTATTTCCAATGAGCATCGCAAAGGCTTTGATCTCGCCGCTTGTATAAGCCAAAATTCCGGCAGGAATTGCTATTTCAAAGCCTTGCGTGAGGCTACCGCCTGCCGCTGGATTGGTTCCGATTTCGATTCCTAGTCCGAGTGCAATGCCCGATTCGAGGCTTCCAGCACCCATATAGGAGCTTGGACCGCCCCCACTTCCGGCAGTTCCAGAGAGCACATAATTGTTCCAAAAATATGTCCCGCCGAAATTCTCAATGCAAATACAAATCTCAGGCGTAAAACCAGCATCGAAGGTGGTCCCGCTGTTGATGTTATTGATACCCTGTGGGGCAGCAGCACGTCCGAAATTACAATCGCTGTAGCCTCCGGCAGCAGCATCGACGAAGATCAAGATGGAATTCCCATCGAGCACCTGCCCGGCAAGCCCAAAGTAGAGGTTGCTTCCATCATAATCAGCGTAGAATGCATTGAGCTGAAAATCGGCCCCAAATCCTGCTGCTGGATCGGCTGAAGCAGGCGTCCGCTGCGATAGAGGGGTTCCCCAATCTGGTTCGGTAATGTTCCCATCAACCGTGATTTGAGCTTGAGAGGAGAACATCCCCAACAGAAGACAAAGTGAGAAAAAGTAAAATCGTTTCATTGGTAAGTAGTTGATGATTAGTCCTAAATATACAAAAATGGCTCACATTTTACAACGATTGGAACATACGAAAATAAAAAACAAGTAAAACAAATCCAAAGAAGAACTTTGATACCTCAGGCTATTTGACCCAAGCTTTGATCGTTTTGGATGCTTTTCCGTCATTCACACGGATGAGATACATTCCAGGAGCCATGTTTTCAGTGGAAATATTCATCATTTGAACATCGCTATCCCAAGCAAATTTTCCGAGATTCTTACCTGCCATATCCCACAAAGACAACTCTGCGTCTGCCCCTTCCATGGTCCTGATCAGGGTCCAATGATGATCTGCTTGAATTAGCTTTATCCCAAAGGAATGTATGCTTAGCTCCACGATATTCGAATAGACCATTTGTCCCAATAGATTTTTCGTGCGAATGCGATACCATACCGTCCCTTGTAACAGGTCGGCATCAACAAAGGATGCGTTGGAATGGGCAGCATTGCTGACTTGCCCGATCACCTCAAAATCATCGCCCCTGCTTCTCAGAATGTCAAAATCAGTTTCAGGGGCGAATGAGGTTTCCCAATTCAGCCTGGCACTTCCATTTTCCAAGGCTGCCTCCAGATTGATCATGCTGGATTGGAGTGGATTAAAAAATCCGTCGATATTGGCCAGTGTCATGTCACCAAATAAGCTAATGGGCATCCCCGTTATGTCGAAACTCGTGATAGATCCGCTTGGGGTAGCGGTGCCGCCTGGCCCAAGTTGCTGGAGGTTGTACCACTGCCCTGCCCCATCGTCTTTGACTATTCGCAAGCCAGCGGCAGCGGGCACGGCATCGTCATACTCCTGATCGCTATAATCGAGGCTTACCACGAGTTGGTCATAGGTCATGGCAGGATCCGTGGAAATGAGGTTCCAGTATCTGATGTTTGAGATATTCACAATCAATTCAGGGGTGGGATTAGGCCAGGTATAGGTGCCACTCCGATCTCCCAAAAACATCTCAGCGACATACACATTGCTGGTGGCTGCGGCCTGATCCACTTGTAGCACCATGCGGCGATAATCGCCCACATCCACGCCAAAGAAATTGGCTGATTTTCCGATAGGAAAGACCTCTGCGCTCAGAGCGGCAGTTGCCACTTCTCGCCGAAAAGGCCCGTCAATAAAACAACTGGGATTCCCCCCGACATCGCTAACAGCGCCTGACGCATCTACCGCGCCTCCTTCCATCAGGGTGAGGTTGTGAACGGCATACTGTCCATTGGGCGCGGTCCTGTCCCGGGTCACGATATCGCCGGAGAGCATGGTAAGGGTTCCTTCGATGAGGTAGTCAATGTTGCCATACCCGGCATTGTTGTAACTCTCGAAGAGAATATCGGCTCCGGCATTGTTGTTGCCGAGGCCATTATTATTTTGGATGGTGAGGTCTTGAAAGACCACCTCTACGGGCAAGTTTGGGATGCCGACCACGGGCTCAGAGGTTTCACCGACAGAACCGCGGATGTACTGCACATCGTCGCCAATGAAGGCAAAATTGATTATCCCAGTGCCATCTCTTGTGATGAGGTTGGAGTAAATCTCCAGGTTTTCCATCAGGTTGATGGTCAACGGAGCAGCCGTGGCCACAGGTCTGAGATAACCGACATCAGTTCCGATCAGGAGTTTGTGGAATAAAAAGGAACCCGTGGCACTTGAGCTTGTGAGATAGACGACGTTGTCTTGTCCGGGCATAAACCCACGGGTGTACACATCAACTGTAGAGCCATTTGGACCCACAAAATCCATTTTCCCGTTGTTGTCAATGGTGCATAGTTCAAATTCGATGGGGGTATTGGTGTTGGCTAGCGAGCTGGCTTGCATGACGCCGCTCATGGCAATATTCACATCTCCAAAGCGGTACAACCCAACCGGAAGCCCATTGCTGGGCATGATGGTCAATGTGTCGATCACCGTGAAGGTCAACCTGCGATTATCTTCATCCCCCGCCACATCAAGCTCGGGCACGCAGTCCAACCTACCATAATTGGTGAGATTGACTTCGTTGTAAGTCTGAATGATGGCCGTGACATTCCCGCTCGTGTTGTCAGCAGGAAGCAGGGCGCTTCCTGGTCCGATGTAGATATCGCCATACAAAGAAAATATGCCACTGTTCAAGAGCACGCGATTGCAATACTCCCCGTTGTTGTAGATATAGCTATTGGAGGTGTTGTCAGTATTGTCGGGGCTGTTGTCATTTACCGTGAGGTCCCAATAGGTACCGGGATTCAGGACAAAACCACCTGTACCAGCAGCAGAGTTATCCTGCCGATAAGCGAGGGAGGTCCACAGAAAGCTTTTGGTGGGCGTGCCATCATTGGTATTGGTGATGGAATAGTAATAAGGAATCCAAGAGCTGAGGGGTCCAGCACCAGCCACGGCAGGATTACCGGTTGGTACCGGGCTAAATGCGCCGTTATTCCCGCCGTTATCATAAGACAGGTAGCCGGTCCAGTTGAAAGCAGCGGGCCTGCCAGCCCCAGTGATGGTTGTCCAGGGAATACGACATTCCAAGATCCCTGCACCGGCACTGAACGCAATCGAAAAGGCAGTTCCGGTACTCCAGCCGTCAGCCCCATTACTCGTTCGCCATTCGTTATAGTTGGATTTGATGAACAAGAAATAATCTGCGCGGAACGGCAACTCCGCCTGAACCTGATCAAATCCTGGCCCCGTGAGGGAGCCATCCGTAGAATTGGTTCCATTGACTGGCACCACAGGATTGACATCAAGAAAGAGGTTGATCGCATCCACATTGGGATTCCAGCTACCTTGTACTGCTACGTAGAGGTAGGTATCATCCCAGGTCATATACCAAACATTGCCATTGCTGGTTTGCTGGTTTTGCCCATCGGAATGGACACCATATTCACCTGCGCTGAGGGTTGCATCGAGGGCAGGCGTAGAGAACTGAGCTAGCAAGGCGGCAGGAAATGCCCAAAAGGCGAATGCCAGTAAAAAAGTACGCATAAGGTTTGTATAGTAGTTCTTTTCAAGTCTGAAAGTAACACTTTTAGCAGTTTCCGAAATGCATAAATAGCACTAATTGATCAAGTGGTACAAAAAACGGCTCACCTGTGAGGGCGAACCGTTCGTATAAAGTCAATGTTTTGAGGCAAATCAGGCCAGGATCGACCGGGCGATAACGAGCTTCTGGATTTCGCTGGTGCCTTCGCCAATGGTACAGAGCTTGGCATCGCGATAGTACTTTTCTACCGGAAATTCTTTGATGTAGCCATAGCCGCCGAAAATTTGTACGGCTTCATTGGCGGCGTAAACCGCCGTTTCGCTGGTATGGTACTTAGCCATGGCAGAAGCTTGCGTAACTGGCAGCCCCTTATTGATCAGGTCAGCCGCCTGAAAGGTGAGCAATTCGCCAGCCACGATGCGTGTGTACATATCGGCGAGCTTGAAGGCGATTGCCTGAAACTCATAAATGGGTTTTCCAAATTGCTCGCGCTCCTGTGCGTATTGCAGCGCAGCTTCATAGGCGCCTTTGGCAATGCCGAGGGAAAGGGCAGCGATAGAGATGCGACCTCCGTCGAGAACCTTCATAGCCTGCTTGAATCCTTCGCCTTCTTTGCCGAGCATCTGAGACTTATGGACCCGGCAATCTTCAAAAATGAGTTCTGCCGTTTCGGAAGCTCTCATGCCAAGTTTGTTTTCTTTTTTTCCACTTCGGAAGCCCTGCATCCCTTTTTCAAGGATAAAGGCGCTGGAGTTATTGCGGGTATTCGGCTCGCCAGTTCGCAATACGACCACAGCCACATTCCCCGATATTCCGTGTGTAATGAAGTTTTTAGCACCGTTGATCACATAGTAGTCACCATCTTTGACGGCCACGGTTTTCATGTTTCCGGCATCAGAGCCAGTATTGGGCTCGGTGAGGCCCCATGCACCAATCCATTCGCCGGTGGCGAGCTTGGGTAGATAATGCTCTTTTTGGGCTTCATTCCCAAATTTCAGGATATGGCCAGTACACAAAGAGTTATGTGCAGCCATTGACAATCCAATCCCGCCACATATTTTGCCTAGCTCTACGATGGCTGTGACATATTCCATATACCCAAAACCTGCTCCGCCATATTCCTCAGGCACCGTAACTCCCAGGAGGCCCATCTCTCCTAATTCTTTGAATATTTCGATCGGGAATTCCTGTGTTTCATCGTAGTGACTCACTACGGCCTTGAGCTTGTCTTCGCCAAAGCGGCGAATCATATCAGCAATCATTTGCTGGTTTTCATTCAATCTAAAATCGAGCTGAGGGGGCGTATCCTGCAGTATTTGGTCCATATTAGGAATTGGGTTGAGATAAAAAACTGTGAAAGATAATAAACTCAGATGGCCGGACCAAAGTCGATCAAAGATTGGATACGGTTGGAGTAAGGAAGGAGGTTTTTTTGTCCAGAGAGGGCCGGAAGCCCTACCAAAAAGCAAAAACCAACAACCTGAGCCCCAAGTTGGGTAGCCAGGTTCGCTGCAGCAGCAGAGGTACCACCAGTTGCCAACAGATCGTCGTGGATCAAGACCACATCGCCTGGTATAATCGAGTCTTTGACCGATTCCAATACGGCCTTTCCATACTCTAACTCATAAGATACCGAAACAGTTTCGGGAGGGAGCTTTCCGGCCTTTCTCACCATCACAAACCCGGCGTTGAGCAGGCCGGCGATCTGTGGGCCGAGGAGAAACCCACGGCTATCTACGCCCACCACCTTGGTGATGCCGTCTTGCATCCAGGGCGTGGCAAGTTCTTGGGAACAGCGCTCTACGAGGCGTGGCTGCAGAAATATGGGGCTAATATCCCGAAACAAAATGCCTGGAATCGGAAAATCAGGAACCGCTCTGATGTGGGCCGAAAGCTCTTCTTGAATGGACATGCGATGGGGTGATTGCTAGACAACTTGAGAAATAGACCTATCCCGCCAGATTCGAAAAAACCTGGAAGGGATCAAGATAAAGGTAAGAAAAACTTCTTCAGAGATGGTAGTAGAGTTGCAATCCCTCGAGAGCCGCAGGGGTGATGCCTGGAACTTGGGCCACCTCTTCCCAATTGTCAAAACGGCCCAGTTCTTTGCGATAACTCACTAAGGCATCGGCAAGCGCCTGATCCAGAAAAGGATAAAAAGCCAGGCTCTTGGAGTAGGCGCGGTTAAGATCGCGCTTAGGATACTGAGACAGTTCGCCAACAGTTATATATGGCTCCAACAAGTCAAAGTGATCCTTGGTGAGTCCATAAACAAGCTGCAATTGACTTGGATCTGTAAAAAACCCAAGAAGTTTTCGGTAGCGAATAATTCGTTGAGAGAGTACGCTGCCGATGCCTGGCACAGACATGAGCAAGGTGGTATCGGCTTCATTGATATTGACCGAGCCGAGGGGTGGGCGCACAGGACTAGCGTAGCGACTTTCTACAGAACCCGATGGCGCAGGCGCGCCTCTGCTTACCCCTTGACCACGTTCCTGCGGGCTCGCATGAGCAGACTGCTGTGGGTAATCAGACAGGTTTCTCGCGGAGAGCGTGAGATGCGGGGCGATTTCCTCGAATGTTTCGGGAGACAGATGATACAGATTCCTGAGTTCCTCGATGGAGGAAAATCCTCTTTTAGCCTCCCGAAAATTGACGATCCGCTGGCTCAGGACTCCCCCAATCCCTGGCAACTGCTCCAATTCCTTGGCTGTGGCGAGATTAAGGTCAATATCGGGTCCTGTATATCCTTTTTTGGTGGAATGGGCAAAATGGGCTCGACTTTCCTTGACAGGGATGGTGAGGCTATCCACAAATAACTGGCCCCGAATGCTGGCCAAGGTCTCTGGAGGAAGATTAAAAACCTTGGATAACTGATCTACGGAGCGAAAGCCACCAAGGCTATTTCGGTATTTGATGATTCTGGCAGCCAACACCTTCCCAATTCCAGGGAGCTGGGTCCAATCGGCTGAATCAGCAAGATTGATATCTAAGCGCAGGGTAGTTTGAACGGGTAGATCAGGCTGATCGAAGGTTGAATCAAGCAATGCGAAGGCATGCCTGTCGAGGGGCTTTGGCTGCGGGGACCAATTCACGAGCAACAGGCAACTGCCTACCAAGAAAAGTAGGGCAGCGAAAACCAGCAAGCCGGTTTTTTGTGTTCGGGTAAAAGTGAATAATCCCTTCATTCAGGGCTAACAAACAATTAATTTTGGGCCAATCTAAATAAATGGATTTCTGATTAAAAGACCCTTGTAGAAAATATTGAACGATCAGACAATATTCCCTCCCAAACTGTCATAAATGACCTTCGAGCTGTTGCGAGCAGACATGATGCGCAAGGACTGCGTTTCGTCGGTCAGTGATATCTGTAACTATTTTCAACTATTATATAACACATAGCGAAGGTTATCACATGACCTTTATATCCAATATTCAAACACCCATCCGTCTAACTCTTATTCAAATATGAAAAAGCTACCTCTTTTTGTGATCACGATCTGCCTGCTGCTATCCTTTTATCCACAGGAGATACAGGCCGCTGCCACTGCTCCTGCCTCACAGCCAATCAGTGCTGACTCTACGACTCTGGAAGTGCTGACCCTCCGCCTCAACGAGCTCAAAGGGCTAGACAAGTCTGAGATGAACGCACCAGAGAAACAAGAAATTCGCAGGGAAGTACGCAAAACCAAAAAGGAGATCAATAGCATAGGCAACGGGGTGTACCTCTCTGGCGGGGCAATTTTGGTAATTATTTTGGTTCTGATTCTCATCTTGTAAGATGAGAATGTCCACAACAACCTTTCACTCCCCTTGGCCATGCCTTTACTGAATGTATTAATTCTCTTAATTGCTGCAGGAGTCATTCTTTGGCTCGTGAATACCTATATCCCCATGGATGCGAAGATCAAGAGGATCCTCAATATTGTGGTGGTGATTGCGGTAATTGTGTGGTTGCTCCAAATATTTGGGATTTTAAGCAGCCTGCAAGGAATCAATATATAGGAACGCTTCCGCGACGGAAGCCCCTATTATAAGACAACCACCTTCCACTTTTCTTCGTGAATCGTGGAAGGTTAATCATAATATTTCATGCTGGGGCTTTGTTTGAAACAGAATCATTGGTCAGGAGTAGCCCTGCACCGGAAACCGGAGAGAAATACTCGTACCCTGTCCGGGAACAGAATCGATTTCCATCGATCCCCCCATGGTGTAAATAGCTTTATTGGCCAGAAACAACCCGAGTCCAGAGCCTTTACTGTGAGGATTTTCTTTTGCAAATAAATCAAAAGCGCGAGCCAAAAAGGCTTTCGACATTCCTTTCCCATTATCATTCACCTGGATCGAGAGAAAATCATCTTCTTTCTCCACGATCACCTTCACCCATTTTTCTGATTTGGTCGAATCGTGGTGCAGCAACGCATTTGAAACCAGGTGCTGCACAATACTCCTGAGTCTTGCCCCATCTAGTAATACCCGGCAAGGAGTCGCCTCCACAATCAGCTGCGTGGTTTTGGCTTCTGGCCATTCACTCAGCGCTGCGACAGCGTCTTCTATGCTCTCTGCCACATCAATCATCCGAGGATTGCTTTCGCTCCCATGTAAGGAGCTTAGCTCTACCAATTCTCCCAACAAACCGCTCAGCTTGCTTGAAACTTGATGGATTCGACTCAAATGCATGCGAACCTCCTCTACATCATCTGACATTTGTGCCAACTGCACCAAGCCAGAGATCGTTGCCAATGGTCCGTTTAGGTCATGTGACATTTTATCGATCAGGCTGTCAAAAGATCGGAGCACCCTTTCCAGCTCCAAGGGGTGGAAAGAAGCCGGGGGGAGGGAGAAAGAATCGGGAGCCAGGATATCTTGCTGCTTGGAAAGATTAGGCATAGACAATTGCTTGGGAAAAGCAGGAAACGAATCATCAAAATCGATATCTCAACAGGGCAAGATCTGTTCCACATTTGATAAATTCTGCATTGCCCTGGGCGAAAAGTCAAGCTAAATCCCTTGCTACGCTCCCCCTTTTCGATCCTGTTTCCTTTTCTATCAAATCGGGCCCCTATTAAGCAGACTTTGTACGATGGCGGCCTTTTCTGCCTCACATCAGGTTGCAGGAAAAAAAACCATTGAGCGAATGATATGGCAGAAGGCTAGAAACGGCGCTAAAAAGTCTAATTGTCTAAGACAAAGAAAAATTAACGATAAACCGCAGCAAGCAGCCTCAGAACGAGGAATGCCAGGGCCAAGAAATTCCCAAAATTAGAAATAGCATACCCAGATTGAGGAGATCCGATAGCGTAAGGAACCAGAATTCTACCTTAACGCAACACCGGATGGAGCTGATATCCTGCTTTTTTTAGCAGATGAATTAGGCCATATTCCCCCGGAAGCTGCACAGCGTGCACGGCAATAAGTAGCTGCTCTCGCTCCATGAGGCCAGGAAGCCGTTCTAGCCAGTCTGCATTTCTGGCTTCGATGAGGGTACTGGTATTGCTTCCGAATTCAGGAATGTTTTTGGATAAGAGCCATACCATTTCCAGATCCTGCTTCCAATATTCGCGCAGCAAGTCATGGTAATTAAGACAAAGCCTGCGCTTGTGTGCGAGGGTATTCATGAGCATATTGGTTTGCTCCCCAAAACTATAAGCTTCAAGCCAGGCTTCCCGTGCCCACCCGTTGGTGAGCGGAGTCACCGGCAACTTCGTCACCTGATAGAGATATTGCTCATAATTGATCGGAGGATTGGCCTCAGAGTAGCCGAGGCAATAGTCGCACATAAATTGCCAGGAGAGCAGGGCGGGTTGGTAGCGCCCCATCAACTTGTAAAGCGATACTGCAGAAAGGCTGTCTCGCACAAAGGTCTGAAGGGTAGCATATTCCCTTTTTGTCAAGAGCTCTTCAAGGGTAGAATCTATCGGCACAGTGCCCCTATAGAGGTGGTCCTTGTCCATTTGTACGGGATGCACTTCCATCACAAGCCGATCCACCTCTTTTACAACGACATCAAGTCCCGGCACAAGGAAAAACGCATCAGCAGGAACTTTGTACAGGATCCCATACAAATAGGAGGGTCGTGAAAGCCGCGGCCCACTAATTTCCCAGAGCACATTTTTCACCGGACTCACACGAATCGGCTGATGAAGAAGGTCCACCACTTCGGGGCTGTTGTTTTGCCCCAAAACGGGAACCCAACAGCCAGCGATATATAGGAATATAACGAGTCGAAGAAGCATGATAGGAAGAGCATTGACCGATAGAACACAACGCAAATTTACCGGGATTTATTGGCGAAAGCCCAGAATCGTTTGCGAAATTATGTCACACGCGTCCGTCAATTCTTCGTCGGTGATCACAAGTGGGGGGGCAAATCGAATGATATTTCCGTGTGTAGGCTTAGCCAGCACCCCATTCTCGGCGAGGGCCAGGCAAATGCGCCAGGCACAATCTCCTTCTGGATCGTCATGAATGACAACGGCATTGAGCAAGCCTTTGCCACGAACCAGCGACACAAGTTCGGGACGCTGCTTTTGAAGATCGGCCATTCGTTGGCGAAAATAGATACCCGCTTGCTCCGAACGCTCGGCAAGCTGCTCATCTACGAGCACCTGAAGCGCTGCTACAGCCACCATGCAGGCCAAGGGGTTGCCACCGTAGGTAGAGCCGTGCTCACCTGGTTTGATGCAGAGCATGATTTCATCATCTGCCAACACTGCCGATACGGGCAAAACGCCGCCTGAGAGGGCTTTGCCCAAAATCAGGATATCGGGCCGAACTCCCTCGTGGTCGCAGGCGAGCATTTTGCCTGTGCGCGCCAGACCGGTTTGCACCTCGTCGGCAATCAAGAGCACATTGTGCTTCTTACATAGTGCAAATGCGCTAGAAAGGTAGCCATCATCGGGCACCACCACGCCTGCTTCCCCCTGGATCGGCTCTACCATAAACGCCGCCACATTGGGGTCTTGAAGGGCTTGCTCCAGTGCAGCAAGATCATTATAAGGGACCAATTCAAAGCCGGGCATATATGGCCCAAAGCCTTGATAGCTACTCGGATCGGAAGAAGAAGAAATGGCTGCCATGGTCCTTCCCCAAAAGTTGCCCTCGGCAAAGATCACTTTTGCCTGATTTTCTGCAATGCCTTTTACCTTGTAGGCCCACTTGCGCGCCAGTTTGATAGCCGTTTCTCCCCCCTCCACGCCTGTATTCATCGGCAAGACTTTGTCATAGCCGAGGAGCTCCGTGATATATTTCTCATAAGGGCCCAGCACATCATTGTAAAACGCGCGGGATGTCAGGGTGAGCCGACTCGCCTGATCCACCAGGGCTTTCAGGATGTGTGGGTGGCAATGGCCTTGGTTTACAGCGCTGTATGCAGATAAAAAATCATAAAATTTTTTGCCTTCGGGGCTCCACACAAACACCCCTTCCCCTTTGGACAAGACAACAGGCAGCGGGTGATAGTTGTGCGCACCATAGCGATCTTCGAGGCGAATGGCTTCTTCTGAACTAATCTTGTATCCTGTTGACAACATATTTGTGGAGATTAATAAGGTGGCGGGCGAGAGGAAAAGTGCAAGGGACTTTGCCGAAGACTTTGCTCCCAATTTACGTTCTCATGGCAACTGTTCAACTTCAAAGATAAGCATTACGCCCTCAGGCATCAACCTCCAGGGCAGGCTAGAGATATCTTTCCTGCAGAATGTGGAAGTGGTGACGCTCATGCCCTGCTATTACGGCTACCTGGGCCCGCAGAGAAATATCCACCAAATTGGCATTACCGACGAGCAGATACTGCTCATCCTCCCAAGGTGCGATCATGGACAGCGTGCAGCGACGCAGATCCTGATACTCTTCCAGCAAGCTGTGGAGTGACCTTGCATTGAATTTCCCGGCAGGTATATAAGGATCCTGATCAAAACCCGCCATGGGGGTTTTGTCGCCTCTCGAAATCCGAAAAGCCCGATAGGCAAACAGGCGCTCCGCATCCATGATGTGGCCCAGTACTTCTTTGGGTGTCCATTTACCTTCGGCATATCTGTATTCTTGCTTGTCTTCTGGCAATTGCTCATACCATCGCATCAGCATATCTCGGCCAGCAATCAGCATTACCCTGGGATCTTGTCCCTGACTATGCCGCACATAGGTATCATAAAATGGGTGGTACTCTGAGGCAGGAATGTTCCAAATCATGGGGAAGTGGATGAGTTGGTGATTTTCTTTAAAAAGTTGAATGAGGGAATTTCAGGAATTTGATCCAACCTTTAGGGCCCAAATGTCTAAAAGTTCTGTAATACCATGCCGGTCTGGCTAAGCGAAATGCTACTTCCCCTGATTAAGGGCAAGAATCGGCATACATTCTTCCTGAGCCAAGTGGCTACCCCCTCCTCTGCTTATACCAACCTACCCCAATCCACACATTCCCCTCAACCCCTACTCCTTTCTCTTCCAGATCCGGAATGTGTAGGCGAATTCATTTTTCTCATCGGCCTGGCAAGCCTCTACCGATTCGAGCTCCCAGTCATGTTTGGTATCAAAGGGAAGAAATGTATCGCCATCTACCTCCGCGTGGACAAGGGTTTCATACACGTGGTCGGCGATGCCGGATTCTATTGCTTGTTGGTAAATCGTGGCGCCTCCAATAATAAAAGCTTGCTCATCAACCGAAGCCAAGGCAATGGCATCTACGAGAGAATGAACCACCTCCACTCCCTCGGCACGCCAGTCCTGATTGTGTGTAATCACGATATGGCGACGATTGGGCAGGGGCTTCCCGAGCGAATCGAATGTTTTGCGCCCCATGATGATGGTGTGGCCGGTGGTAATTCGCTTAAAAAAACGAAGGTCGCCAGACAAGCTCCAGGGGAGTGCATTGTCTTTCCCAATCACATCATTCTCTGATCGGGCAAAAATGAGGGAGATATTGGTCACAAATCTGACTTAACAAGGGAAAGCTGATGGGCTTATTTTATCCGGCAAAAACCCCGTAGCCGATGGCAATTAAGCCAACTATAAGGCAATAGATGGCAAAATAATCCAGTTTTGCCTTCTTCACGATGCGAATCATCCAGGTACAAGCTGCAAGCCCAGCGATAAACGCTGCCAAAAATCCAGCAACCAATACTTCATTGGTTACTTCTACCACATGATTCGTAAGGTCCTGCTCGAAATACCCTTTCAGTTCCAGCAGGGTGCCACCCAAAATAACAGGAATCACCATCAGGAAAGAGAATCGCGCTGCTTTTTCGCGGCTGATGCCGAGCATCAGGGCTGTAGAAATGGTAGAACCAGAACGAGACACGCCAGGTAGCAATGCCACTGCCTGAGAAATACCTACGATAAAGGCTTTGCCAAAGGAATTGTCACCTGGCTTAGATACGATCCTTGAAGAAGCAAAAAGCAGCCCTGCCGTAACCAGGAGCATGCAACCCACCAACATGATTTTTCCAGAAAACAACTCGTCCATATAGTCACCCAAGAAGACATAGACAAGCCCAGCAGGAATCATGGAAACGAGGATGTAGGCGGCAAATTTGGTGGAGTCATTCCATTCAAATTTGAAGAGATCCATGATGATTTGGAGAATGTCTTTGCGGTAAACGACAACTTTACTGAGATCGGTTGCAGCGTGCACGACAGCGGAAAAGAGAACGGGATCTTCTTTGAGCTCAATCCCGAGGATGGCTTTTCCAAGCTCAAGGTGTCCGCTACTAGATACTGGCAAGAATTCTGTGAGGCCCTGGATAATGCCCAGGATAATGGATTCGAAAAAGCTCATTTGCAGATGGTGGAAGTGTATTATCGCGAGTGTCGTCTTGGAAGAATTGTGACATACGCAGAGACAAAAAGGGGCAAAGAGCTAGAGAACCTATTGTGCTCAGGAGCACCACAGGATTGTCGGCACGAAAGTGTCGAAAATTGAGCCATAAATGCGCACAAAAAGGGGTATTCAGGCGGAATTTTTGCCTGAATGGAGTAAATCAGACGGCCTCCGTTTCCTGAGAAGGATCGGCCACCTTGGGTCGATACATGATCGCGAAGATGATTTCGACAAATCCACCGATCACAAGCCAGGGAGCAATGTGAAGAGGAACAGAAAACTGTGTCGCATCCACAAAGGAATCTGTTACCATGAGGATGAAGCCCAGCACAATCACCCCAATGCCAGCGAGCAACAAAAGATAATTGGTTCGGGTAAAAGGAAGGGCATCAACATGAAGCTCGGCCTTGGCAGTAGAAGGCATGGGGCGCTTTCTTTCGGTGCTTACTTCAGTCTGCTCGGAGGTCGTATTGACGATCTTCTTGGCAGAGGTCTTAACGATTTTTTTAGGCTGATTGGATGATTTTGCCATGATTCAACAGGTGATTCTTGCAGGCTATTCCTGCATGAGCTGGTCCAGATTTTTGTTTAAAAAGCGATTGACGGCCAGATAGCTCCCGACCCAGCCAAGCAGCAGGCCAAGTAACACAATTCCCCCAATCAATCCAATAAAGCCAAGGCTTTGAAGGTGCCACAAGGGCAAAGGGGCAGGCGACCAAACGGCAAGCATCCACCAAGCAGCCAAGAGCAGCAAGCAAGCCAAAATGCCGGCACTGCCCCCTTGAACCAATCCTTTGAGGAGAAAAGGTCTTCTGATAAAGGAGTCGGTAGCACCGATGAGCTGCATGCTTCTGATGGCGAGTCTTTGTGCATAGATCCCTAGCCGGATGGTAGCGAAGATCAGATAAAAAGCGATCACCAGGAGAATCATACCAATGCCAAGGGTGAGCCAGGCCACCACGAAGAGGTTTTTCTTCAATTGAAGAATTTGCTCAAGCGGATATTCAACCGAGGTGACGATCACTTGCTGCTCCAACCCTTCCCGAATCCGCTCCAGGCTATCCTGATGAATGAACTGCGGCAGCAATTTCACCCGAAAAGAAGATGGCAAAGGATTGACCCCTCCGAGTGGCTCGGTAATATCAGATCCAAATCGCTCCTGATACTCCTTCAAGGCTTCTTCTTTGGAGATAAACTCTACATCTCGTGTGTATGAAGCGTTTTTCAGAGTTCGAGCCAGGCGATCCTGGTCTTCTGGCCTTGCCCCATCAAGCACCTGCACGTCTAGTCTCACTGCCTCCTCTACCCGCTTGGCGTATTTTTGCCCCAGGAGGAGATATGAGGCAAACAAGCCCAAAAAGAACAACATCAGAGCCATACTCACCATCGTGGTGAGGTAGGCACTGCGGGAGCGACGCCTAAGATAATACTGAGGATATTTGACAGGTACTACTGACACAGCCGCTAAAATAGCTGACAATCGCGAAAAGAACGAGTGACATCAAGATTTTCCTTTCCTCGGCCACCTATCTTTTCATACACCTTCCCCATTCTTTGGTTCAATGGATTTGTAAAGGGCCGATTTTTTATTTAAACTTTCAGTCAATATTGCTTTTCCCGACCTGTTCCTTGACATACCGAGCCTAATTCCTGTTGATACCCAATTTTGCGAGTAGCCATGTCAAATATTGACCTCTGTTCTCAAAAATTGACAAAAACACCAGTGAGAAAAGCGACTTTGGAGTCAGTTTGTCCACATGGTAAGAATGGTATCATATTTCATACACCAACCGAAAACAAATCCCAATGCATCCAGACAACCAAAAACAAGCCCAAGCCACGGAAAGTCACTATTCCCTGAAATCCCTTTTCGAAGTGATTCTGCAAGGTGGAATCACAAAAGATGCTGCCAGATACAGCACCGAAGCTCAGCAAGCCTGCGACCCCACAGATCGAGATAAAGAACTCATTCTTCTGGGACTCAAAGTATTACTACTGGGGGGGGAAGAAAGCGGCGTGCTTCTTCCATTGCTCAACTATCTCCAAAAAAAGCCTACCTGCGAATTTGCATGGTATCTGATCAGTCTGCTTTTTTCTGAAACACAGGCTGATTATTCAGTGAAATGTGCCATTGTGGCCTATCACCTTGGCAATGAGCACACCAAAGTCAAAGCCCTGACCTTGATGAATACCTGCCTTTCAGTGCCGTTGGTCCTATCCAAGATGACCAATCAGGATCTCAAAGATGAATGCGGCCTTTTATGGCAAGAATTATCGGATGAATTCCACGGACTGACCTTCCAAAAAATTGTGGAGGCCTGCTGAGTCTCAGCCTACCTGATCAATTTTCCAGCCAGCCACTTCCACCAGGGAGTGGCTGTTTTTTTGTTATGAATCGGGCTATGAAACATCCCAAAAGCTCGTGCTTCCATCTTTGGCGAGGGAGTGCAACACAGGTCCAGCGGTTTTTTGAGCCAACCAAGCCCCAAGTCTATCGCTTCTCTATCTATGATTTTCAGATGTTCTTCAAACCTTACGGGGGCATCTTCCACCGATTGCCCCACCAACTCGCGCAAGTCGGGCGAGCCAGCCATTTTCCACGCGGTGTACCACCAAGCCCCCACTGCCCTGATCGACTGCCGCATCCGGCGCTCCACCATGCCGTTGAGCCGCTTGTGATAGGCGTCCGAATATTCACGGGAGTAGGTCCTCACCACCACATTGTTGCGAGATTCGTAGCCATACTTCCGGTCAGCGGGGAAACTACGGCTTAATTCTCGCTCAAATCCCAAAACAGAGTCGAGCAGCACATGCGAAGACAACACTGTGGCCCAGCTCTCTTCTCCCAGATTGTCGATATAATAGGCTCGCCCCACAAAAAAATCATAGTCTCCGGCGAATAACTCGGGGAGGCGGGACTCCCAAAAGCCATGGATGCCACGCTGCCCGGTCATTTGACCGTTGTAGTTTTCGGTGGTGTGGAGAGGCACGTGACCATCTCCGACATAATGCCCCAGATCAGCTGATATTTTGAGAATGGCGGCGAGGTCTTTTTGTTCAAACGCTTCTTTGAGTTGAAATAACCGCCAGGGAAGTTGGTAAGGCAATATGCCAAATGCCATGAGCGAGTCCTCTGAATATTTTTCGACCGCTTCCTTCCAGCCTCTTGGCAAATCTGGAAAAGGATACTCCCCCCAATGATCCACATCTATATAGTGTCGGGCGGCTTCGCCATCGACTGCATATCGGCGCTTGTCGGGGTCCACTGCGTGATCGGTGAGATATTCCAGATGAGCTTTGTAAACGACCAGCATTTCCGGAGGAAGGGTAAATACCGCCAGACGATTGATGCGCTGATGTGCCCAAAAACCCCAGCCATGCACATTGGACAAATGCCCTATAACCAACAAAACCAAAAAAAACGCGCGAGACTTCATATGAAATCAGATAGGTAAAAACTGGTCCTCAATCTAGAAATTCCTGCTCAAGAGATCAATGATTGAGGAAAATTGCATGAAATCGGTCTTTCAAGATTCGGGTAAAATGCCTATATTTGTTGAGAAAATCCCATCTAAGCAGGATTGAATATATCCCATGAATACCGGAAACCAAATCTTGACACGTGAGCTCGTTGATGTCCTTGAAAAAGTGAGGACTGATGATCCGGTGACACTCATCGTGTGGAACGACGAGATCAATACCTTCGATTGGGTAATAGAATCTCTGATTGAGGTGTGTGGCCACACCCGCGAACAAGCAGAACAGTGTGCCATGATCATCCATTACAAAGGAAAATATCCTGTCAAAAAAGGCAGCAGAAAGAAAATCTCTCCGATGCGCGAAGCACTCTCCGATCGCGGCATTGGTGCCACAGTAGAGGAGGTCACTGTTTAGTGCTTTCATGCCCATTTATTCCCTTCCTCCACAACTCATTTTCCCGCCTGTATCACATGCAGAGCCCGATGGGCTTCTCGCCATTGGTGGCGACCTCAGCCCCGATCGGCTGATCCTCGCCTACCAATCCGGTATTTTCCCTTGGTTTAGTCCCGATGAACCTATCCTTTGGTGGTCGCCCGACCCCCGCTTTGTCATGCATGTGGATGATCTCAACATCTCCAAAAGCATGAAACAGGTGCTCCGCCGCCAGCAATTTGACATTCGCTTCGACACCGCATTTGCCCAGGTCATTGAAGCCTGTGGCAGGACACCCCGCCCCGGACAAGCGGGCACCTGGATCACCGAGGAGATGAAGCAGGCCTATATCACACTCCACGAAAAAGGTCTGGCCCACAGCGCCGAAGCCTGGCTCAACGGGCAGCTCGTCGGTGGATTGTATGGCATCAGCATGGGAGGCGCGTTTTTTGGCGAATCTATGTTTGCCCATGTCTCCAATTCCAGCAAAGCCGCATTCATCACGTTGGTGCAATGGCTCAAGGCCCGCCGTGTCTCCCTCATCGACTGTCAGGTCCATACCGAGCATCTCGAAAGCCTGGGTGCCGAAGAAATTGACCGGGAGGAATTTATCGCCTGGCTACAGGATGAACTTGAAAAGCCAACGATGCAAGGGAAGTGGGAGCTTTGATACCGCTGCTCTTGAGACCGCTTGCGCTGCGAGATTGTGAGACCGCTTCGCTATGAGAGGCGAGACTGGAAAACGCTGACAGGGTTTTTTGTCGGCGTTTTTTTCTTGTCTGACTGCTCGCTTCTGACACCTGACCTCTCTCTACGGCACACAGACCGTTTCACAATCGGTGCAGTAAAGAACTTCCAGGCCGGGGTCAGGAAGTTCGGAAGCTTGCTGATAGAGGTCCCAGCCTTTCATGGTTTGGCTTACGAGAAAGTTGGTCGGGGACATGAGGAGGATCTGGACCAACACAATGGCCGACATGCGAAGGAGAGGAACCGAACCGCGGCAAGGATTCTCTTGGGTCATCAAGCGGTGAATTCTGCGGTAAAGCTGACTTCCTGCCAGGGCGTTGCCCCAATAAGGAATCGCTTGCTTTTGTTCTTGTAGCCTGAGCAGAAGTTGGCCGTAGGCTTTTCTGCCCAAGATCTGTGCAGCTTGATCATCGGCCTGGCACTCAGCGAGCCAGGATAGCTCCTTTTTCAGCCAGTAGAGAACAGGATTCCAGCACCAACAAATGGTGAGGAGTCTGAGCAGCAGTTGTTCGAGGGTGTTTTGTTGACGAATGTGGGAGAATTCATGGGCCAGAACCGCCTTTTGCTCTGCCTTGGGCAGCGCCTCATATTCCTTGCCAAGAATGAGGTAATTTTTTCCCCACCAGAAAGCAGAGGTAGGATAAGGATGAGAAGGAAGCAATCGCCACATTCCTTGCTTGAGGAGTTCTTTTTTTCCGCCTCTGATGATTCGATGCATGATGAAGCTGTCTTTGATCAACCGGATCGACCAATAAGCCGCCATCAGGAGGCTCGTCAGAAGCCAAATGGGCTTTGCACCCACGAGCCAGGTACCCAAAGCGTAGGTTCTGAACAGGACCCGGTGGCCTAGCTGCGGCGACTCACAGCGGCAAAACGCGGTCATCTGGTGATCTGGAATCCGCTGAAAAAAGGTACTGCCCATCGGCATGGCCTGAGGCACATGATTGGGCAAGACCAAGGGGATCAACAGGCTGGCAGCGAGCACAAGATGCAATGAAAGCCTCCTCATAGCAGGAGACAAGCCTTTGCGCACCAGCAAATATAGCCACACTCCCGTGAGATGAAGCAAGAGGGCCGTAAGTCCATAGCTGATCATGGTTCTTCGTGATTATTCAAGAGCTTCTTTAATTCGCTCATTTCGTTCTCAGACAAGGTTTCGTCTTCGAGCAAGCGCGCCACCATCACCGGCGAGGAGCCGCCAAATACCTGATCGACCATGTTGCGTAATGCCCGAAACTGATATTGCCTCTTGGTCACCACAGGAAAATACCGATGACTGCGGCCAAATGCCTCATGAGATACGAAGCCCTTGGTCTCCAAAATTCTCACAATTGTGGAGACAGTATTGTAGGCGGGCTTGGGTTCGGCGGTCCACCGATCGAGAATATCATTGACAAATCCTTTGTCGAGCGACCAGAGGATATTCATGATGTTGAGCTCCTGCGGAGTGAGTAAAGGAGAATCCATGGCATGAAACTAATGATTTAGTTTTGGGTTTGCAATGGTAAAGTCTATCATTATTGGTTCAAAGCTGCGATATTAACCGCCCGGTAGAAGAAAATATGTCGCAAAACGCCATCGTGCCATCCCTTACCAAGCACCAAACCCAGGTTTGGGAAAAAATCATGCAATTTCTCATGATGTCAGGAGAGCATGTGTTCATTCTGCGGGGCTATGCGGGCACGGGCAAGACATTTTTGTTGAGAAAACTGGTGGATCA
Source organism: Bacteroidia bacterium (assembly GCA_030731845.1). Lineage (GTDB taxonomy): Bacteria > Bacteroidota > Bacteroidia > J057 > J057 > JANQTF01. The sequence goes on from JANQTF010000315.1 coordinate 31,723, forward strand.
TTTGGTGGAAGAAGGCGACTTCACGCCCGTGCTGATGGCGCCAACCGGGCGGGCAGCCGAGGTGCTGCGCCGGGTCACGCGCTACGATGCGCGCACCATTCACTCCCAGCTATTTGCCCCGCCACAAATAGAAGAGCAAGACGACGACGGGTATTTTCTTCATTTTCCGCTCAAACACCACGACCCGCCCGGCCCCACCCTCTGGATCATTGATGAAGCCTCGATGCTTACCGATGCCCGCACCGACTCGGAGTACATGCAGTTTGGCAGTGGGAGCCTGCTGAATGATCTCATTCGCGCAGCAAATCTCAAAGCCCGCCGCAGCGACAGGGTGCTCTTTGTGGGCGATCCGGCACAGCTACCACCCGTGGGCGACAGCAATTTTTCTCCCGCCCTCGATGCAGCCTATCTTCGGGATAGGTATCAGTTGCGCGTGGCGGAGGCAGAGCTCACCGAGATCATGCGGCAAGGCGAAGGCAGCGGCATTCTGCAAGCGAGCTTGTATCTGCGCGACATCATCGACAATCAGAAAAACCCGACCATGAGCCTGCCCGAAGGCCCGGGCTTGATGGCCATCAACTGGAATGGCTTCTTTGCCAATTTTCCGATGCTCTCTCTGGAGCAGCATCCGCTTTCGGCCATTGTGCTCACCCACACCAACGATCAGGCCTATCGGCTCAATGAGGTGATTCGAAGAGCTCGATATGGGCAGCAGCAGCTGAGCATACAAGAAGGAGACTGGCTCATGGTGGACCGAAATTTTTATGTGGATGAACACATCATCTACAACGGAACCCACGTGCGGGTGCTAGAATCTAATGAGCGGCTCGAAGAGCGCGGCATTACCCTGCGGGGCAAGAAAGGGAAGCCCGGCCATTTCGTGACCCTCAGGTTTCGAAAACTCGTGATCGAGGCCCCGCATCCGGAAACCTCGCAGATGTTTACCCTGCCGATAAGACTGCTGGAAAACTCCATCGTGGCCAACAAGCGGCTCGATAGCAGCGAGCAGCGGGCGCTGTTTGTAGATTTCAAGATCCGGCATCCAAACTGGAGCCCTGGCTCAGAGCGTGCTACGGAGACCCTCCTCAAAGACCCCTACATGAATGCCTTGCAGGCACGCTACGGATATGCCATCACCGTACACAAGGCGCAAGGAGGAGAGTGGCCCGATGTGTTTGTGAATTTCAACGCCTCCTTTCCCAAACACGCCCCCGAGCGCTGGCGCTGGGCCTACACAGCCGTGACGCGAGCCAAAATGCGCTTGTTTGGCCTCGATCTTCAGTTGGCCAAGCCATTGCCACCGATAGATATAGCAGCTATCGCGATGCTGGGCGAGGTAGGAACCGAGGCGAGGTACACCCCTACCCTCCCGCTGTCTGGCAATCATCCAGAGGAATTTTTGAGGTATCCCTTTCTCGCATTTCGGCATTTGGAACTCAGTAATCTGAGCAGAAGCGCAGGCCTGACCCTACGGTTGGCACTAAGCAATTCTCGCTTGAATTATACCTTCTTGCTCGACAACGATGAGGTGACGGTGAGCCTGCCATATAGCCGAAATGGACTCAAAGCGCCAATGAAGCCACGGGGGGGCAACAAATCGCTACGCAGCATAGTGGAAGTCCTGCTACAAGAGCAGCCGCTATATGCCGTGCCGGGCATTCCACCCGAAGGGCCTCGCAGAATTTGGTATGAACATATACGAGCCAGAGCTGCCAACGCCAACTGGGGATTTAGCCATTTTTACCTCAGAGAAGGAAAAGATGAATACTGGTTTCGGACGGAGAATGGCTACCTGCGCATAGATCTCCTCTACGACGAAGAAGGGAAACCCACTACCCTCGCGCCTGCTTGTCAGGCAGACTGCACGAAGGAGTTGCGTAATTGGCTTGGAGAACTTGGGAAGTTCAGGGAATAAGAGCGTGCTCGGAAAGACGAGGCCCCCAGCGATGACAATGCCGCGGAACAAATGGACATAGATGTATGAGGCTGACAAAGCCAGGAAGCTGATGGCAATCTGCATCTGTTTCCCTCGCTTGTAGGCACTACCGATCCACACTCTGGCTCGTGCCCAAATTAGGGATGCCACCCACTGTGAAGGGAATGTTGAAGCCGACATACCAATAAGGCGTATCCACACCAAAGTTCCAGCCCCAGCCAGCTGAGATGATGTCTTGAAACATGGTACCCATGACGCTCACGCCAAATTCGGGCGTGCCGTCAAGGTTGAAGTCTGGCGAGCTAAAGCCCAGCCCCAGACCAAATCCCAGATATTGATTATAGAAATGGCTCTTCCGGCTCCCCCAGCTCATGAAGATGGTGTAGCTCGGCGCAAATTGGAAGTTGTTCTTCAGGGCGACTGTGTCGCTTGTGACAGTGGGGGCATAAGGATTGGCCAGGATGAGCGAACCGCTCATCTTCACATGGGCACTGACGCGCTCCAGCCTGAGCACCCGGCGGCTGAGAGAAACTTCCTCATAGTAGCGATCTCGTGGACTGCGACCGCGTTGCAACACCGCCTTGATGATGATGTCATCGCCAGGTCGGGTTCCGCTGGTTTTCAGGGTAATGATGCCTTCGCCGGGCAGATTCCCTAAGGTAAACCGTTTGACCTTCTCGGAAAATTTATCATTTGCCAGAGAGTTCTTTTTCAGGGGATTGAGAATGCCAAGGGCCCGTGAGAGAAAAGACTTGAGGCCATTGGCATCGCTTTTCACGGCTTGCCGATAATCGGCAAAGCGCAGATCCACATCGGAGAGCATCTCCAGCCTCGCGCCACTCGTGCTGCTTCCCAGCTCTTCTTTGTAGCTCGCAAGGCCACGATCATAGCGCGAATAAGCCGTGTCCACGATTTTTTCCAGACGAAAAAGCATCTCCTTCACCTGATCAATGGTGGAAGAAGACGGCGAAAAGCCCTCGGCCATCACTTCATAGGAAGACGCCACGAGCGAATAGGCCAACTCTACCTGCTTGAGATCAATGCTGGCGCGCTGTAAGATCTTCTCTGCGAGGGTATCTTTGGGGGTGAGAGAGGCGAGTTCTGCCTGTTGAGAGAAAATCACCTGTTTGAGGGTGTCGTAAGTGGTTTTGGATGCCAGCACCTCGTCGTTGGATTTGAGCAAATCCTGAAACCGAAGCTTGTTTAGCTGAAATTGCTGCTGCAACGCCTGTCCGGACCGGGTGTTGGCAGCGAGCGCATCTTTTTCTTCGGAGGAAATGGGCTGAGAAAACGAGAGAGATTGGCTGTATTCTTCGGGCGAATAAGAATCAAAGTTTTCGACGTGGATCGGATATCCGCCCTGTTTGTTTTGGACAAATGCTCCCAGCCTGAAATACACGAGCAAGCTGCTGTCAGCGTTTGCATCGATCCCAAGATCCGCCAGAAATGACTGCCTCAATATCTCCGACTTTTCTGTGAGAAAGGAAAAGACCCACTCGATGAAGGTGTACTGCGGATCGCTGATCGTTTTGAGGATGTATTCTTCAATACGGTCATTGACTTCGAGTGCCAGGGCCGTATCAGCCTGTACTTCCGCCAACACCACATTCTCCAGAGTCGCCAGTTCCTTGATTTTTTCGAATGGTTTGGTCTGTCCGGCTTGATCGAGTTCTACCAGCTCATTTACTTTTTTGAGAATGTCGGTCTGCATGTCGAGCAGCTTATTGAGTCGATAAAGCTGCTGCAAGCGCCTGTCGCTGCGGGAAGCCCCCTGCATGACGAGCATCCGTTGCTCAATCTCGGCCCGGTCGAGCCGGATGAGGATCTCGCTTTGGTGATCCACGATGCCACGGGTAGTAGAAATAGTATCCCGAAAACGAGAGGTTGTGCTCACCTCAATGACATGAAGATAAGGATCTGCGGGTTCGCCTTGTTGCCCAAATAGGGAGAGTTCACCTGCGATCAGGAGGCTAAGGACAATGATTCTGAAGAACATAATCAGGTGGTTTCGGAGGCGGGAGAATGGATCACGGCGCGATTGATCGCCTGCTTAATGGTGAGGCCGTTGAAGGTGAAAGGCCCTTTTCTCAAGAACTCAAAGGGCACATCAGAGGCGGCGATGGTGGTAAATGCCTGTATCCCATCAACCGGTTCGGTCGGGAAGGCTGCGCTGAGCATACTGGTCAGAGAGGGCAAAAGCAAGTCCAGGATTTCCCCTTCCTCGATCCAGATGGCGCGGAGGCGA
>JANQTF010000316.1 GCA_030731845.1 Bacteroidia bacterium
CCGCAGAATCTCGGACAGCTCCTGGCCCACACAGGCGTGAAAGAAGTTCATGGCTCCGCCTCCGTCAGAAGCAGCGACCCGCTCACAGCGCAATTGCTCCCCGGCTCCGCACTGGAAAGGGAGTTTCCTTTCTATCTCACGCGTGAGGCGCTTGTGCGGGAGATGAAGGAAAATGCGGCAGCTCGCTGATTGGGTTGCTGTGCGACAGCGGAAAATGAGTCGATTGAATCATGAGAATAATCAAGCTTCGGACTCCCCTTCTTTGATCGACAGGTAGGCAGCAGGAACGTGATCCGTCAGCCACACGCCGTTGTCAGACAAAAAGAAGGTGTGTCCCTCGTCGGACATAGCAGCTGAGTTCACCACAAGGATCACGGGTATCCCGTGCCGTTGCCCTACTTGTTTGGCAGTCGTCCGGGTAGCGCTCAGGTGCACATGATGCCGCACCATTTTATGAATTCCCTCGGATAAAATTGCCTCCACGGAGCTGCTTCCCGTTCCATGATAAAGAATTTCCGGCGGCACTTGAGCCTGATACCCCAACTCTACCTCTATGCTATGTCCTTGGTTTGCTCTGATTTGATCGCCAGTATCGTTAAAGGCAAATCGTTGCTTGGCGTTATTTAGAACGACATAGCGAAGGGTGTCAAGATCCAGGGCTCGACCAAATTCGTTTACTTTTGCAATCAAAAGCGCCACATCGACCCAGCCTTGATCAGTCAGCTCAACCCCAATTACCTCAGGTTTGTGACGAAGCACGAGGCTCAAAAATTTGCTGATCTTTTTTTCTTCTTGCAGGGAAATCATGGGCTGGTGAATTAGAAACCGTCGGCAATATGATCAGAATCGTGAAGGTCCACACAATTTTCATTCCATCTGAATCCCTTTTCCATTCTTCTACCGTAGCTGTATGGTGAAGGAGAGAGAATGCCCTCATCCCAGCCTTCTCTCTCAGGAGAAGAAGCAAGAACAAAGGAGCCAAAGGCGCTGTTGTTAGGGACTTCGTGTAGAAAGTTCTGGGAAAGGTGGCAGTCGCTATGCGCCTGCAAATCCCAGGGGTACACCTGATTCTACCGAGGTTCGAATCGCTATGCGCTTCGGCTTTTGACTGCAAATGCAAGCTTTCAGCTCAGGCGCGGAGAGAGTAGCACCTTTCTTCACCAGATGCCTCCCCTACTCTAGCATCTCAATCCGCTCTTCCCAGAGGTAGCCGGCGAACCAGATCCGAAGAATTCCCCTCGATAATCTTCTGCGGATGAAATAGTAGGCATTGGTGGAATTGGGAATTCTCACTTCGTAATTAGCGGCGAGGGTGCTGTCGGCGCTTTGGAGGTGGTAATGCAGAATGCGACCATACGGAAAAGCGGCGCTATCGGCTACAAGAGCCGAATCGAAGCGGACGAAGACCGTGTCTCCCACAAAAAAAACGCGAAAGTTACTCGTATCCACGGGCGTATAGCTCGGCAGAAGTTTGCGAAGGTCCGGGATGCCGTAGCCGAGTTCGTAGTCATAAAAAGGAAAGGTGTGCCCGAGGCGGCAAATCTCGTCATAGACCTGGGTGTTGGTCCAGTCGGGGTGCAGCTCAAGGAGGCAAGCGGCGATGCCGCCGATCATGGGCGCGGCGAAGGAGGTTCCGGCGGTTTCGGTGTAGCTTTTGCGGCCTTTGGGGCCAAGCACATAGCCGGGGGCGGAAATTTCGGGTTTGCGCACGCCCAAAGCATTGGGCCCGATAGACGAAAACTGAATCCGCATCGGCAAACTCGGCATGCTGCCGCCCACAGAGATCACACCCGGCACATCGGCCGGGGCGCCCATGTAGCGCCATGGGCTGTCGCCCTCGTTGCCCATGGCCACGATGATCACCATGCCCTTGGCTACCGCTTCGGCAGCGGCTTTGCTCACCGGAATTCGCTCCCCATTGAGATCGGCAAGGGAATATCGCTCGTAGGTGAAATTCACGCTCGACACGAGGATATCCGCACCCAGCGAATCGGCCCAATGCAGCGCCTTGATCCAGTTTTCTTCTTCGAAGAATTCTTCTTTGCGCTCATGCTCGGTGCGAAACAGAAAAAACTGCGCATCCTGCGCATAGCCGAGCTTTCGATTGCCATAGCGCCCGGCAAGGGCGCTGAGCACCTGCGTGCCATGATCGGAATGGTGCAACACATTCGCCTGATCATCCACAAAATCCCAGGTGCTGAGAATCTGACCATTCTGCCACAGGTGAGCCAGCGCCGGGTGACGATTCGCATGCTTGAACCCAGCATCGAGCACCGCTATTTTCACCCCTTTTCCACTTAACTTGAGGGAATCCAGCACTTCGCTGTGTAGCTGATCCTGCACCAAAGAGATGAGGGTATCATACCGTGCGGGGAAATTCTGCGCCGTGAGCAGGCCAGAAGCAGCCATCGCCATCATCAGAAGCAGAGACCGGTGAATATTGGAAAACATGTTGCCTTTGATGCCGTTTCTCATTTGCTTCATAAAATTAGCCCATATTTACCCTTAGCAACGAAGATATTCCAGATGACTGAAGAGACAACGTCATTTCTCACCGAAGCC
>JANQTF010000317.1 GCA_030731845.1 Bacteroidia bacterium
GGGCCCTCCTCGCGGGTGCAAGACCCGCGTCCACCAAAAATGGATGGGATGCCCGAACCCGTAGCCGCGGGTCTTGCGCCCGCGGCTGCGGCTTGTGCCCGCGACGGGTCTTGCGCCCGCGTTAGGTCTTGCGTTGATAGCCGCTTCGAGGGCCTTCGTCGCGGGCGCAAGACCCGCGTCTTCGACCAACAATGGATGGGAAGTCAGAAGCCAGAGCAGGAGGCGAAGCCGATCTAGAGAAAACGCTGACAGAGTTCCAAACCCTGTCAGCGTTTATTTTTCGCCCGGTTCCAATCTCAACATCTCGCTTCTCAATCTCTCGCTTCTCAAGTTGAAGATTCACAAATCCTTTCTGACATTTGTTGAAAACACCCCCAATGAATATCCTCAGCATCGACATCCACCCTGCGTATTCGCATCGCTTTCATGACAATCCTGGGCTCTTTAAGGACTGGGTATTGGATGCCTCACTGGCATCGGTGATTTACTTGAGTGGCGGGAAAGAGAGCGGCGTGGAAGTTGGCGATATGTGTCAGAGCATTTATCGGCATGTGTTGCGAGATGGCGAGGGGAATGAGATGGCACAGCGAATCGAAAAGGACAACAACCTCCTCACGATTATGGAGGTGCAGGATCGCTATGCGGTGGCGCAGATCACAAGCTTTGGCTATCAGCTGTTTTTTGATCGCTTTTTGCCACAAAAAGTGATGGAAGCCAGACCAGAGGTAGAGTTCATGGAGCTGTTTCCGCTGGCCAAGGGGCAGGAGTGTATTCCGATTCCGAGAGAAGAAGCCCGCGAATGGCAGGAGATCGATCGATTGTACCAGCAGCTTTCTGGCAATCAGCACCTCATCGAAGCCGACATTCGGCTCTATGAAGAGATCATCCGGCTATGCGACGCATTTATTAAAAACCAGGACCTTGAGCGCAGTTTTTTCATCAGTGATGCCTTTTACCAAAAAGGATTTGCCCTACACAAACTCAAGCGCTTTGCCGCCTCCAACGAGGTTTTTCAGCAATACTTACGGTTTTTTCCACAGGGTAGCTCCATCCAGGGTGCGAGAAGCTGGATCGCTGAAAACAATCTGTACCTGCACCAGCCTTCGACCGTGAAAAAGACGGTCATCTTATTTTTGGCCGCTAATCCCGAAAGCACCAGCAGGCTGAGACTGGATCACGAGATCCGCGAGATCGACAAACAGCTTAGGCTGGCCAGCATGCGGGACTCCGTGGAGTTGGTACAAAAATGGGCCATTACGCCCGGAGAATTGCAGCAAGCCCTGCTGGACCATGAGCCAGATTTCGTTCATTTTTCCGGGCACGGAGTCACGGAGGGTATTGCTTTGGAGGGGAAAGATGGTACCCACCAACTCGTGAACACGGCGGCACTTGGCGGGATGTTTCGGATTTTGGCGGGCAAAATAAGCTGTGTGCTCCTCAACTCCTGTTATTCCCAGCATCAAGCCCAGGAAATTGCGAAGCACATTCCCTATGTGATCGGCATGAGTGAGACCGTCCCTGACGCGAGCTCGATTGCTTTTAGTGCAGGCTTCTACAAGGGCATCGGGGCAGGCAAAAAGGTAGAAATCGCCTTTGAATTGGGCAAAAACAGCATCGAGCTCGAAGGCCTGAACGGCAGTGATCTGCCTGTGTTGCTGATGCGCTGAGGGGTGGTCGCGGTTCGGAGGTGTCAGTTTCAATAGATCGCTTCTTGGCATTTATTTTCAGCCCCGATCCGATGGCCGTCTGGGTAAAACCAAAGATGCTGTTGCTATGAAGCGAGGAACTTCGAGTAGCAGGGTCTGGGAAAGGTGGCAGTCGCTATGCGCCTGCCAATCCTATGGGCACATCTGATTCTACCGAGGTTCGAATCGCTATGCGCTTCGTCCTTTTGGCCGAAAATGCAAACTCACAGCTCAGGCGCGTAGCGACTGGCACCTCGGTAGAAATAGCAGGACCAAGCGCTCCATCCAGGCGCGTAGCGACTGGCACCTTCCTTAACCGGACGGCTTTGCCGCCACGGAGCACAACGAAGTCCCGCTTGCAGGATCAACATCTCACTGCAAAAAACGCGGCTAAGAATAGCCATGCATGCAAGAAGCGAGTATCGTACATTTGCCCGACCCGAAAACATCGACACATGAAATCAGAATCCCTCTCAGAGGTTCATTCTTCCGTTGGCACCGATCAAAAAGGGTGGAGAAAGATCCTGGCCTACATCGGGCCAGCATATTTGGTGAGTGTAGGCTACATGGACCCCGGCAACTGGGCCACTGACCTGGCCGGCGGGTCTCAGTTTGGGTATCAGTTGATCTGGGTGTTGCTGATGTCCAACCTGATGGCAGTCTTGCTGCAATCCCTGGGTGCGCGTCTGGGTATTCTGGGCGGGATGGATCTGGCCCAGGCTTCCAAAAATGCCTATCCCAAGTGGGCCAATATCCCGCTCTACCTGTTGGCGGAAATCGCCATTGCAGCTTGCGACCTCGCCGAGATCATCGGGATGGCCATTGGCCTCAACCTCCTGTTTGGGCTACCACTCTTCTGGGGCATCGCTATCACGGCTATTGATACCATTCTTCTGCTTTTTCTGATCAACAAAGGAATCCGCTTCATGGAGGCGTTCATCGTGTCGCTCGTGTTCATCATCGGGATTTCCTTTCTCTTCGAAATGTTCATTGTGTCACCCGTGTATGCAGATGTGATGAAGGGCTTTGTTCCTTCGAAGCTGGATAACAACGCCCTCTACATCGCCATCGGCATCATTGGGGCCACGGTGATGCCGCACAATTTGTATCTGCATTCTTCTTTGGTTCAGACGAGGAAATTTGAGCGAACAGAGGCGGGCATGAAAAGTGCCATTAAGTTCAACTTCATTGATACCGTCATCGCACTTAACCTGGCCTTTTTTGTGAATGCGGCGATTCTTGTGTTGGCAGCGGCTGCTTTTTATGTGAATGGGTATTACGAGGTGGCCGAGATTCAGGATGCGTCCAAATTGCTGGAGAACCTATTTGGGAAAGCGGCCCCTACTTTTTTTGCCATTGCCCTCATTGCTGCGGGACAAAGCTCCACCATTACCGGCACCCTTGCCGGGCAGATCGTGATGGAAGGCCACCTCAACCTCCGGATCAGACCCTGGGTTCGCCGTCTCATCACCAGATCGCTGGCCATTATCCCTGCCATTCTCACCATCACCTATGCCGGAGAAGAAGGGCTGGGGAAATTGTTGATCCTGAGCCAGGTGGTCCTCAGCCTCCAATTGGGATTTGCGGTGATTCCCCTGATTCACTTCAACTCCAATAAGATCCTGATGAAGGGCCACCCCATCAAGCTATGGGTGAAGGTGCTGGCCTGGGCTACTGCTGCCATCATCGTTTATCTGAACATTCAGCTGGTTATCGGTGAAATCATCGGGTGGATCGCGGAGGCTGGCGAGTGGGCTGTGGTGATCTATGCGGTGGTGATTCCGGTGGTTGCGAGCTGTGTGGCGCTGTTGGGTTATGTCTTTGTCCATCCATTTATCCAAAAAAACCAAGCAGATCCCTCCCAGCTTCCGCATGGGCAGGCGAGCGCTGTGGAGCAATTTCGCCCCATCGCCTACACCCACATCGGCATCGCGACCGACTTTTCGGGATTCGACCAGGCCCTCATTACCAATGCGATCAATCAAGGAGGCAAATCAGCCGAATATACCTTCATTCACATCGTGGAAAGTGCCGCAGCCAGGTATCTCGGCTCTCACACCATGGACTATGAGACCCAGCTTGACCAGGAAAGCCTTCGCCAATATCAGGCCCAACTGACGGAGATGGGGTATCGGGTGAATGTAGAAATCGGGTTTGGCGCTGTGGCTACGGGCATCGCCCACATTGTGAAGGAGAAGCAGATCGACCTGCTGATCATGGCCGCGCACGGCCACAGGGGCCTGAAAGATTTGATTTTTGGCACGACGGTGAGCGCCGTGAGGCACCGGATCAAGACACCGATTTTGGTGGTGTAGCGGGCGGAGCGGTTCGGGGACCGTACTCTTTTCTTCTTGTCTCGCCTCTCAAAATCTCTCATTTCACCCCCAACACACAATCCCGACGCGCAGGGGGCTATAGGAATGCTTCTGCGCTCTTGTCTGACTTCTGACACCTGACCTTCTGACCTCTCAATTCACCCCCAACCCCCTCGGCCAGCTCATAGGCCATCGCGCAGGGGGCTTTAAGATCCAGTGCCCTGCTACAAATGTGCGACCTCGCTGAGGTCGAAACCTGATTGGCCGTACCCTGCTACAAATGTGCGACCCTTCCAGGGTCGGGGGAGCGACATCTCGCCTCTCAATCTCTCGCCTCTCAAAATCTCTCCAGTCTGACCCCTGACACCTTCCCATCTGGCTTCTCAATTCACCCCCAACCCCCTCGGCCAGCTCATAGGCCATCGCGCAGGGGGCTTTAAGATCCAGTCTCGCCTCTCAATCTCTCGCCTCTCAACATCTCGCATCCCTCCCTTTTGTAAAAAATATCGTAGAAACACGGACTCCCGCCGGAATTCTCCTACCTTTGTAGCTTCTAATCTATTTATGACATTCAACGAGTTAGGTATTATCGAGCCTATCCTGAGATCCCTCAAGGAAGAAGGCTACACCCATCCCACCCCGATTCAGGAACAATCCATCCCGATTCTGCTACGCGGAAAAGACTTATTGGGCTGTGCACAAACAGGAACTGGGAAAACCGCCGCCTTTGCTATCCCCATTCTTCAGAAATTATATCTCGATAAAGGTCCTGCAAAGGGCCCACGAAAGATCCGGGCATTGGTGATCACCCCTACGAGAGAGTTGGCCATTCAGATTGCCGACAGCTTCACGGTGTATGGCAAATACACAGGCATTCGCAACACAGTCATCTTTGGCGGAGTGAAGCAAGGCTCTCAGACCGATGCGCTTCGCAACGGTGTGGATGTGCTTGTGGCCACCCCCGGCCGCTTGCTCGACTTGATGAGCCAAGGCTACATTTCTCTGAGCGATATTCAGTACTCCGTGCTCGACGAAGCGGATCAAATGCTCGACATGGGCTTTATCCACGACATCAAGAAGATCATCGCGAAACTCCCGGCCAAGCGTCAGTCGCTGTTTTTTTCAGCTACAATGCCACCTGCGATTGTGGAGCTTTCGACCAAAATATTGGGTGACCCCGAAAAAGTATCTGTTACCCCAGAAAAGCCGACGGCTGACAAAGTGGAACAGGCAGTTTATTTCGTGGACAAAAGCAGCAAACCCAAACTTCTGGTTCATCTGTTGCAGAAGGAAAATGCCTATTCGACGCTGGTATTTTCCAGAACGAAGCACGGAGCAGACAGGATCGTGAAGGAGCTGGCCAAATCAGGCATCGAAGCGGCGGCGATTCATGGCAACAAATCCCAGAATGCCCGTCAGCGGGCGTTGGGCGATTTCAAAAATGGCAGCATGGGCGTGCTTGTCGCGACCGATATTGCCGCTCGCGGCATTGATGTGGACAAGCTCGAGTTGGTGATCAACTACGACCTGCCCAATGTGCCGGAAACCTATGTGCACCGCATTGGCCGCACGGGCAGAGCCAAGGAAAGCGGTGTAGCTCTCTCCTTCTGCGACGCGGAAGAGCGGGCATATCTTCGTGATATTCAAAAGCTGATTGGCCAGATGGTGCCTGTGGTGACAGAACACCCCTGGGTGGATGACAGCCCTGAGTTGCCACCCGCAAAAAAAACGCAGCCGCAGCGCCCCCCCCGCAATCGACGCCCAAGCCCCCCTCAGCGACCTAAGGGTGGCGGTTTTGGCGGTAACAACTACAGTGGAAAACCCAAGCGATCTGGCGGCAGCCCACGAAGATCTGCCTAATCATTCGCTACAAGCCAACAAAAGAAGCAGGGTATCGCGCCCTGCTTCTTTTTGGTTAATAGCCCCGGCTGAGCATCCTGAAATTACCTTATGAGCTGCCTGGCTGCATCCAACATTCTGCGAGGAAACCTCACTTCAAAGATGGTCCCATTTTCAGAAGAAGAATGAATCCGAATATCACCCCGATACTTCCTTACAATTTTTTGACATACGCCTAACCCCATTCCGGTCCCGGGATATTCCTCAGCACCGTGGAGACGATAAAAGAAAGAAAATACTTTCTCATGATACTCCTGATCGATCCCGATCCCATTGTCTTGAAACTGCAGAAACAACGAGTCTTCGGTGAGCACGTGGTTCACCTCCACCATGGGTTGTGGAGAGATATTGTAGGTTAGTCCGTTATCGATGAGGTGTCGAAACAACAAGGCAAAATCCTCCTTATTACCCTCTAAATGAGGCAGATTGGAAGCCGCAAGGCGAAAATTCACCCCCGGAAATTTCTCCTTCATCTTCAGCACATTCGCTTGAAAAAGCTGAGTAAGATCCACCTTTTCCGGATTGGCGGAACGATTATTCAGGTGGTTCACCTCCAGAATATCTACAAGAAGTGCATACATTCTTGTCGTTCCCTCCTTCGCCATTTTGATATCTCTTTCGAGTTTTACGGGTTCATTCCTACGAAGATGAAGCAGCATAAGGTCGAGAAAATTGCTCACCGAGCGTACAGGCGATTTCAGGTCATGGGAGGCAATGTAGGTAAACCTTTCGAGCTCGGCATGCTTGTCTTCGAGGTCATGAATCAGCTCTGTTCGCTGCTCTTCAAAGCGCATAATTTCTCGTTGATAGAGAATCACAATGAGCCCCAGAATAATCATGAGCATAGGAAAGGTGACAATTTCATCATAGGGGTTGGGCTCTGGAGACAACGATACAACGGAGGCAAAATGAATCACATATAGCTTAGACATGGCAAAGAGAAAGCTATTGTAAAGAATAGCAATCCCTTGATATAGGCGTTTTCCTTCATAAAAGATGAAGGCAGAAAAAGTGAGGGCCATGAAGATATTGGCTTCTCCAAAATTGCCCCCGAGAATGACCACATTGACAGCGATTAACGTTGGGAAGGCAAAGGCTGCCAGGAACCGGGAGAGATCGTGTTTTCGACGAAAAGCCGCATAGAGCCCCATAGACTCCATGGTAAGGTTGGCGATGGTTGTGTAAACGATCTCTATCCCCCGGAAAAAAATCAGATAAGTCGTCAGAGCCATCAATGACGTACACATCGCCAAAAAAATCAACTGATTGAGGAGCCTGACTTTGATTACCTCCCGACCAATCGCATCGGTCTCGACTCCTAAATTCGAGATAGCAAGCCAGAAGGCCTTGCTCTTTTCAAAGAGCTTCGAAAAATAGGGTGAATCCATACTACTCTAGTCTCGAACAGATTTTGATATGTAAAAACGATCATCCACAGCTTTCAAATTATCATCTTTATCTCATCATTGACAAATATTATCTCCAGATCCCTTCCAAGCCCCATGACTTTTTCATCCCCCTACGGCAAATGCTTGATCGAGATTGGTGGCAGTCCTGCTTTTATCGTAATTTTGCAGCCAAAGCTGTAAAACAGATGGAAGGCGACCAATTGACCAGAATCAACAAATATCTCACCGAGGCAGGCTACTGCTCCCGCAGGGCTGCCGACAAGCTCATTGAGCAGGGCCGCGTCACCATTAATGGCAAGGTGCCTGAGCTGGGAACCAAAATCGCTCCCGACGATGAGGTGAGGGTGGATGGCAAGCGCATCGCCGCGCCAGTCGAAAAGCCTGTTTATCTGGCATTTAACAAGCCGGTGGGCATTGTCTGCACCACCGACACAGGTGTGGAACCCGACAACATCATCGACTACCTCAACTACCCCTCGCGGATCTTCCCCATCGGGCGACTCGATAAGCCCAGCGAAGGGCTCATCTTCCTCACCAACGATGGCGACATCGTGAACAAGATTTTGCGGGCCCGCAACAACCACGAAAAAGAGTATGTCGTCACGGTGGACAAGCCTGTCACCAAGGCTTTCATTCACGATATGGGCAATGGTGTCCCGATCCTCGACACCGTGACCCGCAAGTGCCATGTAGAGCAGCTCGGGAGGTTCATGTTCAAGATCATTCTCACCCAGGGTCTCAATCGGCAGATCAGAAGAATGTGTGAATACCTTGGCTATGAGGTCATTGCGCTCAAGCGCACCCGCATCATGAATGTGTCGCTCGACCTGCCTACCGGCAAGTGGCGCCACCTTACTGCAGCAGAATTGGCCGAGATCAATCGCCTCGTGGAGCATTCTGCGAAAACCTTTGATTGAGGCAATCGTCGGATTCTGGATTCACCGTCCGGCCATTTCGAGATAGTTTTTCAGCATCTCTTTTTGCTGCCTCGATCCCGTTTTCAACACTTCTGCCAATTCTCCAGCAAAGGCGTCCTGAAATAAACGGTCTTGCCCTAATTCCTCCATCACAGCTATCTGCTCTCTGCTTAGCCCATTTTCTGAAAAAAAGGGCTCATACTGTTTGCTTTCAGCATTCCACTCATAGGTAATCCCCTCCTCCCCTTCGATGATCGTCAGCTCGGGATGCCCCTCCCAGTACATGTCTCCTTGCAGCACCGGGCCGGGAAAGTAGTGATAAGAATATATCACCCAGATCCGATCGCTCCCGGCGTAGCCCGAAAATTCATAGGTAGTGCTGATTTGCTGATTCAACGCAAGGCCCCATCCCATGATGTGATTGCGGTGAAGTAAGCGGAGGCAATGATGGATATCGCCCGCAATGAATTTGAAAAAATGCGTGACCTCCTGGTAAACCCCCGAGCCGCGCAGCTCCAACTCCGGAATCGCCACGACTTTTTCCCGGGCCGAAATATTGAGAACTGACAGCATCACGCCGTGGTAATGATGGCCAAAATTCTCAAAAAACACGCAAACCCAGTGCCCGCCTTCTTGCCGAAATATCCCCACCGAGCCATAAGCGGGGTCTGTGCCCACCTGACAAATCAGCTCCGTCACATTGTCGCCGTTGAGATCAACCTGAAAGGCATTCATCACCGCAAACACCGCATTATCAGGAAACACAGTATCGGCCAGAGCAGCATACAATTGGCGATTGATTGCTTGAACCTTGGCAGAGTCTCCGTCAAACATCAAGATCAGCGCCATCGTCTCATCTGACATCACCACCTCTGAAGAATCTTGCCAGCCCTGCGGCGCGAGCCAGCCCTCCTGTGCCAGAAACGGCGTGGTCCACAGCAGCAAACTGCACAGGCTGAGGCAATACTTTCGGAGAATTGTGGGGTACTTCATTCGAATATCAAAAAGGGAAAATCAGAAAAATCCGCAAGATTGTGAAGGTACTGCATGAGCTAGCTAACAAAAAAATCCGCAACCATCCCGAAGATGATTTCGAGACGCTGCGGATATTAACCGGTTGCTCACCAGGTATTTGATGTCGGAAGACTTGTGCTTCCTGTCTCATTATTCTTTGACAATCCTCACGGTCGTGGACCCTTTATCGGTCCAGACTTTGGCCAGGTAGAGGCCAGCAGGCAGACCGCTGAGATCGAGCACCATTTCATATCCTGAGGCGGTGCTCATCTTCATCTCCTGCCCCAATTGATTCAGAAGCTGAATAGTTTGAAGGCGTTCGGCTGATTGAAAAGTCACGCGCTCAGTTGCGGGATTAGGAAAAAAAGTAAGCCCCAATTCAGCCGCAGTTACCATTCCAAGGGTGTTTTTGTCGCCAAACGTGAGATCATCCCAATAGAAAACGGAGTCTGCGCCTACGCCATTGCCATCGGTGCCAAAGTGGAAAAAGATGGAGGCTTTGTTGAAAATGTAAGAAAGATTTAACGCAGCCGTTCCAGTCGCTTCATTCATAAAATCGAACTCCAACCCTTCCCATTGATTGGCCAGGGTGGTATTCACCTGCGTTTCTACGCTGCGGGTGGGGTCGCCAGCGGTCTCGATCTTGAGGCGCACGGGGATGCCAGCCTTGGGGGAATACACGCGGACGCTCATTTTGGTAGCCGTTGCAGTGATCGGTATCGCGGTTGCAAAGCCATAGTTGGTGCCGACAGTGGTCCCGGCAGATGAGCCCGAAGTAGGCTTTTTCACGCTTTTGGCTACGGTGTTGCCGCCATCTGTCGGATCGGTCACGATCTCAGAGTATCCGCCTTCAAAGTCGATCATGGTGTAATCCACCGTGGGATCATCGAAGGTAACAGGGAGATCAAGCTGAGAAGGATATGGCCCTTCGTTGAGGAGCTGAATGTCGTCGAAGAGGAAGGTAAAATTGGCAGAGCCATCACCTACAACGCCCAAATCAAAGATCAGAACTACTCTGTCATAGGACTTGACAAGGTCGATATAGCGAAAATCGAAGACCAACTCTTGCCAGGCATTGGCGAGGGTACCTGCTTGCTCCAGTTCGAAGAAATTCGCTCCGTTGTTGCTGTCTTCTACTTTGAGGAGCACACGCGCACCCACGCGAGGCGCGTAGATCTTCATTCTGAAGGTTTTGGCTTCGGTGAAATCCATGGCAGAGGACAGGTCAATGAAGCTTCCACCCCAGGGATCTCCTACGCCTTTGACCATCTGTGCCACAGTAGCACTTGTGTTGATCCCAGAAGATTGCGGGTTGGGAATGACCGTGGTAGCTCCCCCGCTAAAATCCTCAAAAAGATAGGATACAGAGGTAGATTCGAAATCGAGGGGCAAGGTGGGTGCCTGAGAAAAGCCCGTAAGGGTGATCGTCATCAGGGCGAGAAGCGTAATTGCTTTCATTAATTTGGTGTAGTAGGACGACAACAAGTCATCATGGCGGGTAAATTCAACTTGAATTTACGATCCCTGAAACCTAGTGAATCCCCCCTTCAATAAATAATCTCGGCCTACATCACCTATACATCATGTCCGAAATAATGTGAGACTCGCCTCCACAACCCCTAAGTTCCAGCCCGGACTTTCGATTTTCAACCCTCAGCCTCAGCAACTCGTAAACAGACCCCTTGGCGTATTACATCATTTCTGACCCACCTCTTGTGACTGGACCCAACCCACAGACAGCGTTTCCGCTTCTTCATTACGACCGACTTTGTTTTCTCAACAATATCATCACCCGCCCCAACATTGAGGTGGGCGACTACACCTATTACGATGATTTTGAGGATGTTCACAACTTCGAGAAGAATGTGAAATACCATTTCGAATTCACGGGTGACAAGCTCATCATCGGTAAATTCTGCATGATCGCCTCCGGCGCCACCTTCATCATGAATGGGGCCAACCACCTCACCAACGCGATTTCCTCCTATCCTTTTGCCATTTTTCAAAACGGATGGGAAGGCGCCATGGATGGCAAGGAATATCCCAGCAAGGGCGACACCATCATCGGCAATGACGTGTGGATCGGCTACAAAGCCACCATCATGCCGGGCGTGCGCATCGGCGACGGAGCCATCATCGGCTCCATGGCGGTGGTCACCCGCGACGTAGCACCCTACACCATCGTGGGCGGGAATCCCGCCCAGCCTATCAAAAAGCGATTCTCTGACGACAAAATCGCGCAGCTTCTCCGCCTCCAATGGTGGAATTGGCCCCCCGAGCTCATCACCCGCCACGTGCAGGCCCTCACCTCCGGCGACCTGTCGCAGCTTATGGGGGAATAGGGATTGCGCCGTGGGCGGCACTTGACCCATAGGGATGCCCGGCAGGCGCATCCCAAGCAGGCGCATCCCAGACCCGTAGGGATGCCCGGCAGGCGC
>JANQTF010000318.1 GCA_030731845.1 Bacteroidia bacterium
GGTATCCTCGGTTGCGAGTCTGCGGAGGGCCTGTCTGGTCTGGCTCCCTACACGACGATATACCCAACATAGCTGGAGTCTGGAGTTTGGGGCAAAAGAGACGGAGTGTTCATGGTTTTTTTTCGTTTAGATGAATATGACGAAATCATGTAGGAAAATCTTGAAATCAAGTGGCCATGCTCTTTTTTTATTTTGAACTGATAATCAGTCCATTACGTACACATGATAAGAAAATCATTTTTATCCCATGTAGAATCTGTTTTACTTGCTACTTGAAATAATTAATTGATTGCGCATGCATCCTCATCGCTTGGAAGTAATGAATACCATAGAGCCGCAACTTCCTGCGCTCATGGAAAAATATTTGATCCCAATTGAAGAAAACTGGCAGCCAACGGACTTACTTCCAGATAGTTCACGCGACACGTTTTTTGAAGAAGTTCGTGAACTCCGCGAGCTCGCCAAAGAGCTGTCATACGACTTCTGGGCGGTCTTGATCGGTGACACCATCACCGAAGAAGCCTTGCCTACCTATGAATCATGGCTCATGGACGTCGTGGGCGTGGATCAGCACAAGGCCAACGGATGGTCACAGTGGGTGCGCTCCTGGACCGCTGAAGAAAATCGTCATGGCGATCTTCTCAACAAGTATCTCTATCTCTCCGGGCAAGTGAATATGCGAGAAATGGAGATTTCTACCCAATACCTTATCGCCGACGGCTTTGATATCGGGACCGATCGCGATCCTTATCGCAACTTCATCTACACAAGCTTTCAGGAGATTGCTACGAATATCTCTCACCGCCGGGTAGCTGCTTTCGCTAAGAAAATGTCTAACCCCAATCTCGCCAAAATGTGCGGGATCATCGCCGCCGATGAAGCTCGTCATGCACGTGCCTACATGCACTTCGTGAAGCTCATCATGGAGTTTGATCCCAGCGAGATGATGCTCGCTTTCGAAGACATGATGCGCAAAAAGATTGTCATGCCCGCTCACTTCCTTCGCGAAACCGGTCAGAAAATCGGAGATCTTTTCTCTCACTTCTCTGATGCAGCTCAGCGCATGGGCGTTTACACTGCCGTGGATTATGTGGAGATCTTGAATCGCCTCCTCAATGATTGGGAGATCGACAAAGTGACCGGACTCAATGACCAAGCCGAGCGAGCCCGCGACTACGTCATGGCGCTGCCTGCAAGACTCTCCCGCGTAGCGGATCGCGTTCGTATTCCCGAAAAACCCTATTCCTTCAATTGGATCACGGTTTAATGTCTTGATTATACTTGCTGGCTCCTCGCCAGAATTATTTATACACTCCCGACAGTCGCAAGATTGCCGGGAGTTTTTTTGTGGGGGAGAGGGAAACCTATGATTTTGAGATCTTTGCGCATACCTTGGAGGCTCCCTTTTTACTTTATGTTGAATTCCTGATCATTCTGACATGACCCTTCGTGCTTCTCTGTTCCTGCTGATTGCCGTTATTCTCTTGGGTTGTTCCACTCCGCCGAAATCCATCGAGCACAAGCCCCAGGTGATCCTCAAGTTGGACGACCTGGGGTATGAAGAGGGGCTCGTTCATCCGGGTTGGCAAAAAGTCGTGGATTTTCTGAATGAAGAAAAAGTCATTGGAACGATTGGCCTGATCGGAGATTCCTTTCTCGAAGGCGATTCTGCCTACTTTCAATGGATCAAAGACAGACACGAAGAAGGCTACGAGATCTGGAATCATGGATTTTGCCACTGCAAACCAATGGTGGATTCGGTAGAACATCGGGAATTCCGGGGGATGTCTTTTGGCTATCAGCTTAATCAAGTGCAGCAGACCCAGCAATTGGCCAAAGAGAAGGTGGGCATCACCCTCACTAGTTTTGGCGCGCCATACAATTCGACCGATTCTGCCACCGCTGCTGCCTTGGCACAGATCCCCGAACTCACAATCTGGATGTACAAGGAAACCACATTTCCTACGGAGAAAACCATCCTGCCGCGCATTCCTGAAGTGAACATCGAGTATCCGGTCCACGTTCCGGATGTGGATCAATTCAAAGCCGGCTACGCGCAATTCAAATCAGAACCTGTTCTGATCATACAAGGGCACCCGAGGAGCTGGACCGAGGACTCGATTCGTTGGGATAATTTCACGGCAATCGTTCACTTTCTGAAATCAGAGGGGGTGACGTTTACCACGCCGCAAGCGTATGTGCGAGGAATGAAGTAGGAGATTTTGAAGGAATTCACGTGAATTCGTTCAGCTAGTTGATTGTATTTGGGTGAATTCGTTCAATTGGTTTGTTTTGACCCTCGCTGAGGTCGTTTTGTGGTTGCTGCGCTGTGTGCTACAAATGTGCGACCTCGCTGAGGTCGTTTTGTGGTTGCTGCGCTGAGTGCTACAAATGTGCGACCTCGCTGAGGTCGTTTTGTGGTTGTGGTGCTGTGTGCTACAAATGTGCGACCTCGCTGAGGTCGTTTTGTGGTTGTGGTGCTGTGTGCTACAAATGTGCGACCTCGCTGAGGTCGTTTTGTGGTTGTGGTGCTGTGTGC
>JANQTF010000319.1 GCA_030731845.1 Bacteroidia bacterium
CGCAGGCGCATCCCACACGCAGGCGCATCCCACACGCAGGCGCATCCCACACGCATGTGCGGCCTCGCCACTGGGACAGACCTGCGGGCTGGCCCTACGATTCCATTCATCGCCGTAGGGATGCCCGGCAGGCGCATCCCACACGCAGGCGCATCCCACACGCAGGCGCGGCCTCGCCATCAGGACAGACCTGCGGGCTGTCCTTAGGATTCCATTCACAAAGTGCCCCTAGATTTTATTTCTCAAGCTCATCCAACTCCCGCCGTTGTGAACGTTGGTGTAGCCGTTGGAGGTGAGAATGCTCTTGGCAGAGGCACTGCGCATTCCGCTGGCACAGCAGGTGATGATGGGCTTGTCCTTTTTGAGTTTTTTCAAATTGTTGCTGAGGGTGTCCACAGAGATATTCACCGATCCCTTGATGTGTCCACCGGCATATTCGGCTTTGCTGCGAACATCGAGGATCACAGCGCCTTGTTTTACGAGTTCGGCGTAGTCCACTTTTGGGCCAAAGCCCAGTAAATTTTTGAGTGCGTTGAGCATATTCGTTACGAATTATGGAAAGAGTGCGCGTTAGACCGCCTGAGATTGGAAATAGTTAACGGTCATCCAAGATCCACCATTGTAGCACTCAAAGCCATGCTGAGACAAATACTGTGTGGCTTGTCCGCTTCTGTTGCCGCTGGCACAGCAGAGGATCAAGGGCTGCTCGAGGCTTTTGAGCTCCTCGATCTTGGCAGGGATTTCTTGCAAGGCAATGTTGCGTGAGCCGGCAACGTGTCCGCCGCTAAATTCTCCAGCAGAACGAACGTCCACGATGGTCCCTTTTTTCTCTTTGATGAGTTGTTCAACGGTCATTTTTTCGAATGTTATCTGGTAAAAAAATAAGGTAAAATCAAGTGATGGGCCCTTGCCTCACGCTCAAGGCTGTTCCTCCTCAGTTGCGCGGGGAGGCTGGGTTTCCGCCTCTTTGCGAAACATGCTGAGCAACAATCCGCCCATCATGGCGCCGTAGAGGGTGCTGTTGAGGGGATTGGAGGTGATGCGGCAGGTGCCTGAATAACAGCCTACAAAATGATAGTAGAGATAGCCACCGATGGCCCCTGCGAAGAGGCCGGCTATGGCTAGTTTGTGTTGCAGGATGAATTTCATGGAGACAAAGGTCGGATAACTCCATGTCTTCCACAGTTACATTTGTTACAGAGCATATCAATTGTGGTTTCTCACCGCAAAGACGCCAAGGTTTCGAAAAGAGCGCGAAGGACCTAACAATGGATATTCCTTTGCGGCCTTTGCGTCTTCCTTTCCGTCTTAGCGGTGAAAAAAAAGGGTCAGAAGATTCCCGATTCTCGGGATTTCGCGTCGCTGAACAGGTCAAAAGTCAGACAAGAGAGATTTTGAGAAGCGAGAAGCGAGATAGTGAGAAGCGAGGCAGAAAGACATACGATCCTTCACTGAATTCCCCTGACTCCGCTGGGTCGGGGGATCTGGATTGGTGGAAATCATGTCTTGTTTCGCCTTTCAACATCTCGCTTCTCAACATCGCTCACGCCTGACTTCTCTCCACCCCCTTCCCCAACATTTTCCTGTAGTCGCATCCAGATTTTCAGACATTTGTGATTCAATTACCTCTACTCACATGAGAAAGCTCAAACTTCAGGTGCAGATTACCATCGACGGCTACATCGCTGGGCCCAACAGCGAAATGGATTGGATGACTTTTCCCTGGAACGATGATATCAATGCCTATGTCACGGCGATCAGCGAGCCGATGGATACCGTCTTGCTGGGCCGGAAACTAGCCGAAGGCTTCATCCCACATTGGGCATCCGTGGCCGCCGATCCTGCTCATCCAGAGGTAGAGGCTGGCAAAATCTTCGTCAATACCCCCAAAATTGTCTTCTCCCGAACCCTCGATCAGATCGAATGGCCTAATACAACCCTCGCACAGGGCGAACTTTCCGAAGTAGTAAATGCCCTCAAGCAACAAGCCGGCGACGACATGATGGCCTATGGCGGAGCAGAATTTGTCTCCAGCCTCATTGAGGCGAACCTCATCGACGAATATCATCTCTTTATTAATCCCACCGCCATCGGATCTGGCCTCCGCATTTTCACCGGGCGCACCAACCTCAGCTTCCTCCGGAGCCAGGCATTCGACAACGGCATTGTGGTATTGGTGTATGGGAAGAGAGCGGAATGAGCTAATGGAAGGGGCTTTTCTGCAAAGGCAGATTCACATGCCTTCCATTGACCTTAACCCGACACACGTTCACCCAAAGCGATGGCTATCTCTTCCTCAAAATTTTTCCTGATCACAGGCCCGCCTGCAGTGGGTAAAATGAGCGTAGGACAAGCATTGGCACAGCGCATGGACTATGTGTTGTTTCACAATCACCATTAGATCGAGTTTGCCTTGAGTTTTTTTCCTTTCGGCTCACCGGAATTTGGTGCCCTCAATGGAGGCATTCGCCAATTGATGTTTCAGACCGTCGCAGAAAGTGAGCAACTAAAGGGCCTTATTTTCACTTTGGTTTGCGCATTTGACAGGCAGGAGGACTGGGACAATGTGGCGGATTTGAAAGCACGTTTTCAGGAAAAGGGCTGGGAATTTTGTCTTGTGGAGTTGTTCGCCCCCCTTGAGGTACGTGTCGAGCGAAATGAAGACCCACCTAGACCTGTATCCTGACCAGTCGGACGGAATATTCAATATGTTGTAAGGAGTAGGTTCATGTGGATTTCTTCTCAAACTATGACAAACTGCTTTTGTCATCAAGAGGGCATTGGTGTTGTTGAAAAAAAGCTGGTTTTGCCAGCCTGATCCGTTATCTTAGAAGCAATTTTGGAAGGCATGCCCAACCATACTAGCGAGCGATAATTGTCCTTTTCTGTTCCTGTTTTGACGATACCAGTTTTGAGGACACAGTATTAAACAACCCTGGTGTTGACACTTGGCTTGATCATATTTCAATTTGATATGAATGACTTCCTCCTCACCCAATACGCCAACATGAAGGATTGGCTCAAGCATGCCGAAGCTAAAAACGCGGTTTTGTTGAGTTTGTGTTCTGTTGGCGTTTTTAAACTCGTCCAGATCGCCATCAAGATGGAGAATGAGTTCTATTTCCTCTTAATCACGATTGGATTGATCCTCCCACTGAGTATCGGATTGTTAGCAGCTTTGCTTTCCCTTTTTCCGCAATTATCAGTCGTGAAGTATTTGGGACGCGCCAGCCAAAATCGAAGTCTTCCATCCTCGGACCCTTTCAGAGGAGAAAAAAGCCTAATCTACTTTGGAGACCTATTGAACCTGAAACCTGATGAGTATTTGAATAAGATTAGGCAGAAAGGGGATGATTCGCCCGAATATACTTTCTCTGGCCTCAACCATGATATGGCGCTTCAGATTGTGATTCTAGCCCAGATTACCTATCGAAAATTTACCATGTTCCAACTCGGGCTTACAGCTATGTTGGTTTCTGCACCCTTGCTAAGTATCGTGGTTTCCGTTTTTTACTTTCTAATCAAGAACGGGTAACACCTGCTTCAACAAGCCCAAGTGAATACTTCCCAAGCCTCTGCGATAATATTTTTCATGTGCCTAGACGACTCCTACCTGATGGGTAGCAATTTCGCCCCATCACCTCCCACCCCAATCCACCACAAAGACCCGGTCCATGTGCGGGCGAAGCACTTCCTGAAAGGCCCGGTGGGCAGGATGGTGTTGGTAGGCCTCAAGCCCGGCGAGGGATTCGAAGCTTAGCAGAAAGCAATGCGTAAATCCCTGGTGGTGGTTTTCGGGGCTGATGTTGGGTCCCCACTCCATGTCGATTAGCGAGGGAACGAGTCCTTTGAGGTCCATGAAGCTGCGCACCACTTCGTTGATCGCTTTGTCATTGGAGCTGGGGTGGAAGGTGAACAGCACAAGGTGCCGCAGGAGGCCGGATGTCGTCATAACTTTTCGGGGAGGGAAAATGCGGAGTAATGCTCAGAATGGTGGAATAAGAGCTGTTTTTGAGCCATTTGGCAAGGAATCAACGATTACTTACCACTTTTCCAGGCCGAGGAGCCTCTTGCCCAATTCGTTCAGTTCGGCGGTTTCGTAGCGGGTCTGCTCCCAGTTGCGTGGGTCGCCAGGGAAAGCATATCCAGAAGGCGCGACCCGGTTTTTCCAGGAATTCACCCGCCAGTTTCGCAGCGCTTCGTTTTCTTCCTCGGCGGGCATCATGGAAAGGTATTGGGCAATGCGCACCTTGTTTTGGGATCGGTTGGGGCGAATGCCATGGGGCTGTGTGCTGTTAAAAATAAGCAGGTCGCCAGCTTCTAGTTTTACCTTCACGATTTTATCTGCAAAAGCTGACACATCGGGCTTAAAGCGGTCGCGGTCTTCGGGTTGGGTGAGTTTCCAGGTGTCGTAACTGCGATACAGCTCAGGAATGCACTGAAAACCGCCCATGTTTTCGTCGGTTTGATCGGCGAGGGCGAGCACGCCCTGCACGTTTTGCGGACGAGTCTCGGGATCATAATCCCAGTGAATGAAGCCCTTGTACTCGTGGCCGGGCCGCATGGGAAAGTTCAGGTTGGCGCGGTCGATGCTCACCCAAAGTTTTTCGGTGCCCCAAATGTCCACAAAGGCATCATAGACCCGCTGCATCTGCCGGTTGTTCCACAGGGCCTGATGGTTATAGACCTCCACCATGCCGGTTCCCACGAGCTCCTTCATCTGCATGTCGGCGCGAGGGGCAGTGTACCAGGTTTCGGGATCGTTGGCGTCTTTTTCTTCAAATTCCCAGAGGAAATTCGCCGTTTGCTGAGCCTGCTCGCGCGAAACGGCATTTTTCACCACTACATAGCCATTTTCTTTCCAGAAGGTCCAATCGGCTTCGCTCAGCACCCGCAGGGGCATGCCATTGGAGCGATCGCTGAGCATGATCTTGCTGCTCGTCGCCGTGGATGGATTGCCGGGAATGTCTGTGTGATTTTTGTTGGGGCTGTCGCGTTCGGTGGAGGGCCCCGGTACCATTTGCATCATTGTCGTAGCGTTGCGAGTGAGTAGTTTGTGGAGTAATGCCTTGATCTATTCAAAAGTATGGTTCCCCTTTCTTCGATACCTGACCGATTCTGATAAAAATTTGAACGATATTGATATTTGTAGCCAAATCAATGTCTTCGTTGGCAAAAAACGTGTAAGCGATTCGATGAAAACCGAACTCGAAGAAATCACCCGATCTTCCGATAGCTCCATCCGACTGATGGTGAACCCCAACCTGAGCGACTTTTTCTTCTGGCATTTTCACCCAGAGTTTGAGCTCGTGTTGATCGAAGGGGCAAGTGGCACGCGGCACGTGGGCGAGCACATTTCGCGCTACGAGGGCAGCGATCTTGTGCTCATCGGCTCCTACATTCCCCACCTCAACTTCGACTATGGTGTGAAGACAGAGTATGAAAAAATGGTGGTACACATCCGCGAAGATTTCCTCCAACATGCCCATGCCACCGCGCCAGAGCTTTCGGGCATTCACGCGCTCATGGCCTTGTCGCAGCATGGTGTGGCTTTCGGGCCGCAGACCATAGCCCGCCTGGGCCCGCGCATCAAGCGATTGCCATCGCTGGAGGCTTTCCCCCGATTTATCGAGCTATTGGGCATTTTGCAGGCGCTCATGGAGTCGGAAGAAAAAGAACTTCTTCACCCTCATCCAGTCAAAAATCCCTTCACCCTAAAAGATCAGGAACGCCTTCGACGGGTGTATGCCTTCATTGATCAGCACTATCAGCGCAAAATCACCATTAGAGAAGTCGCCGCCCTTAGCAACCTCACCGAGGCGGCTTTTTGTCGCTATTTCAAGAAAATGACCCGCCTCACGTTTGTGGAATTTGTCAATCATTACCGCATCGACAAAGCTAAAAAGCTGCTGCTCATGGACCACAACGTCACCGAAGCCTGCTTCGAATGCGGCTTTGAGAGTCTCTCCTATTTTAACCGGACCTTCAAAAAAATTACCAGCAAAAACCCCACAGGCTTTCGGGCTGGTTTTGAGTGAAGGGGATCAGGATGATTGGCAGATCAATCTCACCTCCCGGCCTGCCGTTGGGAGATGAGAATCTTTCATAGCCCACATCCCAGAGTCCCTATCTCGCTTCCACCCGCACCTCGATCCGCACCTCGTCGGAGAGGATCCAACTGCTTTCGCCGATGCCGTAGTCGAGCCGGTCGATGGTGAAGGTGCCCTGAAATACAGACCCCCCTCCGCTTTTGGTCACTCGGAACGGCAGCTCTACTACCCGGGTGGTGCCTTTCATCGTGAGGCGAAATGTGCCGATGAACCCCTCGCCGGATGCTCGGAATCCTGTGGATTCCATCACGATCTTGGGGTATTGCGCCACGTTAAAATAGTCTTTGTTCTTCAGGTGCTCATCGCGCGAGGAGATCCCTGTGTTGAGCGTGGTAGCTTGTAATTCCGCGTTGATGAAGCTTGTGGCAAGAGCATCTGGCGAAAATCGGATGGTAGCCGAAAAGCCTTTCATGCTTCCATCTACCTCAATTCCCGCATTTTTGATGAAAAAAGAGACCGAAGCTTGGTTTACCTGCCTGCTTTCCTGAGCTTGAAGGCTAATTGTGAGAGCGAGGAAAAGGAAAGAAAAAATAGAGCGAATCAAGGCAGAGACATTCATAAAGAGAGGAAATGTGATGCAAATCGTGATATAAGCGTAAGTCGGAAAGAGAACCTGTGGTTCCCACTGTATGGCAAACTCGCGTAGCCATCACTTGGTTTTGATGAAAGATTGCTTCCTGTTTCTTACGGGTGTTTGGGCGCTATCGGGTTTCGGTGCTCACTCGGGGGTGCTTTTATAGCGAGCGGCTGGGTAGAATAGAGAGGTGTTGAGGAATGGAGGATGATGAATCATTCAGCAGCCAAACAACAGCGCAACACAAATCGAATCATTCCCCCTCTATCCATTGCTTGAAAGCTTTGGCCTTTTCCCGACTGACGACCACCTCTTCTCCTGGATCTGGAGACAGGTGCAATTTGAGCCGTCCATTAAAGTAGGGCCACCTTCTCAGGGCTACTCGGGTTGTCTGCCCGCTCTGTGGCCTGGCGTGGCAAGGGAAGGAGATTGCCCTGATCTGGCGTGATGGAGTTGGTCTGGCAAGCAACGATCAGCATCACCATCAAGCTGCTGAGGAATACGATTGAAATCCTTTTCATACTGAATAGGAGATAAGAGAGGTGGAGAATGGATGTGCGCAAGCAGCGCATCTTTGTTTTTGTAAAGGGGAATAGCCCTTACAGCTATCCGGTTCAAACAAAGATGGAGAACGTTTCCTCTCTATTCTGGAGAATTCAGGTGAAGCGTAGCCAGACAAAGGTCAACCGTAAGGGGGGCGCGGTGACAGCAGAGATTGCAGATGGGTGCTCACGATGAGAGATCTACCTAGAAAGTCCTCATGGAGGGACAGCCAACGGTCTCAACCCCCGGACGAAGAAACATAGCGAACCATCTGCCCACACAAAAAAAAGGCCGGCCACCTAAGACCGACCTCTTTCACACTTCCTTCCAACTGGAAGGAGGTGTGGCCTTATTTCGTAGAATGCTGAAATCCCAGCAGCGCATACACCGCAGCGGTCAGCGCAGCAGCAACACGAACCCAGTGTAGCAATACCCAGGTATTCAACTTTTCAGTGGCTTCGGTTGCGGTGTAAGCCGCGTCGATAAAGTTCAGGTTGGTGGGCAAGTGGTAGGTGGCCGTGATCACAACGGTAAGCAGCACTCCGCCCAGGGCGATGAGCCATCGGTTTCGGTTGGGAGTCCTCCAATTGTATCCAACGGATATGCCTGTTGCCAGCAAAGCTGGGACCAGGGTAGCAGCAGTAGGAGGCAAGAGATAAGGGAAAAATTTCACCTTAAAATCTGCCATGAAGGCCATCGGGTCCAGGGATTGCCAATAGCTGCCGTAGCTCAGGCCGATGTTGATCATGTTTCCTGCGAAAGCCGCAATGGCGATGATGGCAATAAAGGCAAAGAGATTTTTCATTGGAAGGGTGATGATGGATGGTGTAGTAAGCGGAAGGAATAGCTTGCCATGAAACAATGTAGGGTTGTCTCAAAAGTCTTTAAATCAATCACCGCTAAGACGCCAAGGTTTCGCAAAGAGGGCGGAGGACTTAGGAAGGAACCTTCCTTAGCGGCCTTAGCGATTTCTTAGCGTCTTCGCGGTGAAAAACGATCCTGATGAGACGGCCCCGTCAAGTTACAATCTCTCAAACCAGACATTGAATGCCTCACTCATCTTATTTGTTTCTGAGGTGTCTGACGAGCCTGATAAAAATGTAGATATGGCTTAGAAAGGTGGCTAGGCCATAGGTGACAAACATGAGCCAGATAAAGCCCAGATCGTGATTGTAGAGTTCTAAGCCGAAGAACTGGGGAAAGGCGGTCAGCAGATCGGTGAATCCAACGATGTTGAACACCCATACCAGGGGAATGGCAAGTTTCCATTTTCCCTTCAAGGCAATGGCCGCCACGATGGCAAGAATCGCCGTAGTCATGTCCCAAATTCCCACTGTGGTGAGGAATTCACTGGGAAATCCTCCATAGAACTGCTCCTTGGCCATGAAGGACAGGCCCAGGTAGCGGAAGGTATTCAAAAACACAAACGGCAACAGGGCGTCTTGAAGGGAGAGGGTTGCGATTCGAGGCTTGATCCACAGATTGAACCCGAGGATGATGGCGATAGAACCGATGACGGCCTGGAGATTGATAATCAGAAAATTGTCCATGATAGATAGGTGTTGATAGAAGTGGAGAAGGTTTCAGTGGCTGCTACGATTGAGGAATGGGTTGTTTGTTGAGTTGCTTGAATATGAACCTGGGTGCCACGCGGCTCATGAGTTTGAGCGCGAGAGAGATCCCCGGCGTGATTTCTTCCTTTCCCCTGGTATATTCTTTCCAGAAAATGGCCGCCAATTTCTCGGGAGCCATGGGCTTGAGGGTATCGTCTTGCAAGTCGGCATCTTTGGCCAATTTGGTATCCACCACGGGCGGAAGCAGTTCAACTACCTTGATGGCATGTGGCTTGAGTTGTGGTCTGATCGACTGGGTCCAGAAATGCAGGGCTGACTTGGTGCCAGAGTACGCGGGAGCCTGAGCAAAGGGAACATAAGCCAAGCCCGAAGACACATTGATCAGCACGGCCTGTTTGCTCTTCTTGAGCTGAGGCAAAAAGTGATGCAACATGCGAATCGGTGCATGGAAATTGATCTCTATTTCCTGGAATTGGCTGTGCAAATCATTCCCCTCATCTCCCGCATTCACCAAATTCATGATGCCCGCATTGTTGACCAGCACATCAATGCCACCAAATTCCGTCTCCAGCTTTTTGACCAAAGTCTTCACATCCTCCTCACTCGTCACATCGCTTTGCTCGATGTGGATGCTCGGGTATTCCTGCTTCACGGCCTCCAACTTGGAGAGATTGCGACCGCTGATGATTACCCTGTTGCGGTTGGCGAGAAACACCTTGGCAATTTCCAGCCCGATGCCCGACCCACCGCCAGTTATCAGAACTACTTGATCGTTTGCACGCATTTTTCTTGTCTTTGGTGGTTAGACAAGAGTTTGGTGGATGTGCAAAGACTTCGCAGGAAAAAAATATTTTTTTCCTGCGAAGTCTTTCGCTAGTGTTCGTTAAATGATCGGAATCAGGCGGCTGGAGTTTCCACCAATTGTGAATGCATGTACCAGAGAATCGGGGGCGGAATCAACTCCAAAGCAATGACTGCCCAGATGATCGGCGTAGGAGAGTAGTGAACGAGGGCGACAGCTCTCACGATCCCACCAATAAACAGGGCAATCATCAAAAAGCGAAAAAGTGCAATCTCATTCAGGTTCCACGCACAATAGAAAAAGCCCAGTGACATCGATCCCCACATTGCGGCAATGAACCGATGGGAATTGTCGGCCATAGGCGCTATGGCGGGATCATAAGGCCCCGTCATGGAATTGACACTGGTAACAAGGGCGATCAGCCCGTAGAGGATCAGGAAGCCTCGGATGATGTACGGAATCATAAAATGAAGGGTAAGAGATGTCTATTTTTTCAGAAAACAGTAAGCTGCAATGATCATGGGAATGGCAAAAGGGACATGCTGTAAAATGTCCAGGGCCTGGACATCAGGAACATAGGCCGCCCAGGTGAACATGTCCACGACCACCACGAGCACGAGTGTGACCAGATGATAGATTCCTGTCAGGCGAAACTGATGAAGCCCCAGAGCCAACAGGATAAAAATGGGAGGTAAAATATCTCCTACTGCTTTGAATACCGCCGTGAGCCTGGCGTAGCGAAAGGCCGCATCAGAGTCCGGGACAATCGATAAGGAAACTTCGGAAGCATCAGGGTGAAATACCCACAGGGCGGTGATGCCAATCAGCATCAGGGCAGAGACAAAGCTGGCCCACACGCCAATTCTGATATGACGAGGCAGACTTTTGTCTAGTGGATTCTTGAAGTGCATAGGATGGTTCTGTTGTTGACAGCGATGATCCAAAGATCAACAAACAGAACCCCAAGGCACTTATCATTTGATAAGTTTGCCTATTGCGCCTTTTCTCTGCTGGACACAGTCCGCGCCATTTTCAAAAAGCACTAATATCCACCCAATCTATCGCAAAAAAATCCGGGCTCAGATGATCGAAATCCCGGTCAGCGGTGATCAGTGTCGCGCCCAACGTAGCAGCAGAGGCCGCAATCCAAAGATCATTCTTGCCCATGTTACGTGCTGAAAGGCCAGTGGGTAAAGGCTGTTCGGCTAGTCTTCCCTGGCTGTAAGCATCGACTTTCCCATATTGCTCAATTAACGCTTGCCCGGCTAGGGGCACCATCTGGAAGCTACGCAGCAACTGAACCAATTCGCCCAGACGACGCGGCCCCCATTGATTCTGTCGAGTAAGCGAGTCCAGTTCCCCCAATGTGGCATAGCTATAGCCCAAAAAGACATCGGGCTGAGAGCGGTAAGCTTCTTCGAACGCTACACCAAAGGAGGCCCGCTTGATGAGCAGCAACATGATATTGGTATCGAGCAGGTAGCGTCCGGGCATTGGAAAACTGCATCACGAAGTAAGCATACCCAAGAGGTCTTCCAGGGATTCCTCTTCTTTTTCCCAGGCTCCGTATGGTGGCTTTGTGATAGGCTTTGTTTCAAATTCAACCGGCTCTAAGCGATTGGTCAAATGGGCTTCATAAGACATCGGTTCAGGCTCCTTCACCAACCCTAACTCGTCGAGCCAGGAAGACCCAGTCCCCTCAGCCGATCCCTCACGGTGATAGGATACGCCCAAGCGATCGAGCAGCAATTGCACCGGCCGGAAGTCGCGCTGAGAAGGGAATTCTATGGAAACTCGATAGGACATTGTGGCTGCTTTAAGGTTGATAATTCTAAGATACAATTTTTTTGATGGGAATGATACGAATGATACGAAAATCTGTCATGTTGGCTGTGTAGATCTATCAGCTTATTACGCAGTTGATCCTCTGATCGTTCTGAATGGTGCCTGCAACGAACGACGAAAAGACCCTTACATCTATGTCACATGCTCACGTTTCGCTGGTTCAGCGTGACGATTTTTCTACCGCTCCTTCT
>JANQTF010000320.1:0-1811 GCA_030731845.1 Bacteroidia bacterium
GCACCCAATTTCAACCCGGAAGCCACACCTACTTTGCGCCAGACGACAGCTTCCGAATCAGGCTCGTGGTGGATACCGCAGGCTACTGCTTTGACAGCACGAGTGTATGGATCAAGACGGCAAGTTGGCCACAGGCCGCATTCACCCAAGACCTCACCGTAGGTTGTGCGCAGGAAACTGTGAGATTCACCAATCAATCTACTTCGGCAGCGCTGCCCCTTACCTATCAGTGGGATTTTGGCAACGCCAGCACCTCTACCCTATTCAATCCGCTTCCGGTGACCTATTCCCAGCCCGCTGCTTATCCGGTGCAACTCATCGCAACCAACAGCTATCAATGCAAGGACACCGCGACCGGGCAATTCATTCTCTACCCACAACCTGATGCCCGCTTTGCCATGTCTGACTCGACGATCTGCGCGCCCGGCGAGGTACAATTCACCAACCAAAGCACCAATTTCAGCCATTCTTCCTGGCGATTTGGAGATGGGTTTGGGTCGAATGATGACAATCCTGCCCACAACTTTTTCTACGAAGACACCACGCTCTGGATCACGCTCGTGGTGGACACTGCCGGCATTTGCGTGGACTCCACGCGGCGACGCATCAGAACTGCGAGCTACCCGATCGCGGCATTCACTCCCTCGGATGTGCAGTTTTGCGGGAATGAAAACGTGCGGTTCACCAACAGATCCATCACCAATGGTCAGCCGCTCTCTTACGTGTGGACCTTCGGCAACGGCAGAACGAGTACGCTGGTGCAGCCCACTACTACCTACGCGGTGGGAGATTTGCCGATAGATTTCACCACAAGGCTCATCGCGACCAACACCTTTGGCTGTGCTGATACGGCTGAGCGCATCATCGCCGGGCTGCCGCAGCCCAATGTGGCCTTCGCGCCTGTGTATGCAGGCAAGTGTAGCCCGCTCCAGGTTCAGTTTCTGAATCTCAGCACAGGATTTAACAGCTCTTCCTGGAGCTTCAGCAATGGCGCAACGAGCGACAGCACCTCCCCCATGCAAACCTTTGGGGTGGGTGATTGGGATGTGAAGCTCGTGGTGAGCTGGGATGGCCAATGCTTCGACAGCCTGCTCGCCCTGCGCGAAATTCACGTGGAGCAAAGCGCCGTCGCTGATTTTTCCTGGGACCTGAACACCACCGATAAACCTGACGGAACCGTGGCTTTCCTCAACCGCTCCTTCTTTGCGAATGACTATCTGTGGCAATTCGGCGACGGGGCGATCTCTACGGAGGAAGATCCGATTCACCGCTACATGAGCAACGGTCCATTTGAGGTGCAGCTCATCGCCAACAACGCCGCCAACTGTCCGGACACCGCCACGGCCACGGAATTCCGGCCACTCCGATTTGGGGGCATTTTTGTCCCCAATGCCATGGCACCCGGCTCCGGCGTGGACTCGGCAGATGTGTTTCTGCCCGTCGCTGTGGGGATCTGCGAAGGCTCTTACCGCGTAGAGGTGTTCGACACCTTCGGCAATTTGCTCTGGGCATCGGAAGAAACAGACAATGGCAGACCCTCCGAAGCCTGGGACGGAACCGTCACTGATCCATCAAGTAGGCCACAAGCCGGCGGGCCGGTATCGAATGTGGACGTGTACCTGTGGCAAGTCTCCTACAAATTTGAAGGAGAATGCGATGAAAATACCCGCCCCCGCGTGAAGCAGGGCACGCTGACGGTGATTAGGTAGGGGGGCGACATTCGGCAAAAAAGACCCAATGGCTGGTTGCGTTTCTTAACGCGCTCCCCAGAAACATCCCCACCCCGGCCCTCCATAGCCGTCCGCTTAAGG
>JANQTF010000320.1:1821-2518 GCA_030731845.1 Bacteroidia bacterium
GCCAGCACACAAGGGGAGGGAGAGGATGAAGCCCTTAATTGGTTGGCGGCGTTTCTTAATGCGCTACCCAAAGTTGGTAGCGTTTCCCCAAACGCACCCACTACGATTTCCCTAATCGCAAACCATTATTTTTCTGTCTTCGTAGGAACCCAAACGGTAGCACACAAATGGATTACAGGAAATACATCTCCCTTGAGCCCGGCAAACGATGCGGAAAACCCTGCATTCGAGGGATGAGAATGACGGTATACAACGTACTGAGCTACCTTGCCTCTGGCATGACTTTCGAGGAAGTGCTGGCCGACTTCCCCTATCTCACCCGTGAAGATTTGCTGGCCTGCCTGGCGTATGCAGCGGACCGCGACCGGAGTCAACTGTTGCTCAAGGCGGGATGAAATTGCTCTTCGACCAAAATCTTTCTCCTGTGTTGGCAGACCGGCTTGCAGACCTGTTTCCCGGATCTGCACATGTGCGCGAATTCGGTCTTGATCAGGTCGAAGACCGGGAGGTTTGGGATTTTGCCGCAGCATGCTAATATGCGATCATCAGCAAAGACAACGATTTCAATGAATTAAGCCAGTTGCTTGGTTGGCCTCCATTTGTGATTTGGATACGACGTGGCAATTGTAGCACCCAGGACCTGGAGGCATTGATTTGTCAAAGCTATTCCTTTATTGAAGAATGGGCAGTAATGGCT
>JANQTF010000321.1 GCA_030731845.1 Bacteroidia bacterium
TCTTAGTGGTGAAAAAGGAGCAGGGGAAAATCGTTGAATGGTTGAGTTGTTGAATGAGAGAAAGTCTTGACAGGATTTCAGGATGGCAGGATTTGCAGGAGCAGGAAGAAATCGTTGAATGGGTGAGTTGGTGAATGAGAGAAAGTCTTGACAGGATTTCAGGATGGCAGGATTTGCAGTTGCAGGAGCAGGAAGAAATCATTGAATGGGTGAGTTATTGAATGGGTGAATGAAAAAGAAAGGATTTTACCCTATACCTCATCCCCATATACCTTCCAAACTTCTTCCAGACCTCTTCCCCTTAGTGAACCTTCATGCCCTTACTTTCTTAGTGGTGAAAAAAGAGCAGGGGGGCGGATCCGTATTTTCTCGGATTTTGAATATCTTCCCTCAAATTTCCACTCGCTATGCCATCCACCAGAAGAGACTTCATCAAGACCAGTGCTGCCGCAGGCACCTTTCTGGCCCTCGCGGGCGCTCCCGCCATCTTGCGCGCAGGCGCGCAAGACAAAGTCCGCCTCGGCATCATCGGCACGGGCCTTCGTGGCCGATGGCACCTTAAGCTCGGCTGCGACCGCAGCGATACCGTGGTCACTGCCATTTGTGACATCGACGCCGCCGCGCTCGACGAGTCCCAGGCGCTCATCAGCACAGCCGGAGGCCGCAAAGCTGCCGAATATGGCCGCAATGGCGACCCCGAGGCCTGGCGCGACATGCTCGCCAAAGAATCGCTCGATGTCGTGATCATCGCCACGCCCTGGCAATGGCACACCCCACAGGCCGTCATGGCCATGGAACATGGCATCGTGGCAGGCATTGAAGTGCCCTGCGCCGTGTCGATCGCCGAATGCTGGGACCTCGTGAATACCTACGAGCGTACCGGCACGCCTTGCATGATCATGGAGAATGTTTGCTATCGCCGCGATGTAATGGCCGTGCTCAACATGGTGCGGCAGGAGATGTTTGGCGAACTCCTCCACCTCGAAGGCGGCTATCAGCACGATCTTCGGGAGGTGAAGTTCAACGACGGCAAGCAGCCCTACGGCGGCGGTGTGGAATTTGGGGAAAAAGGATTCTCCGAAGCCAAATGGCGCACCGATCACTCTGTGCATCGAAATGGCGACATTTATCCTACCCACGGCCTCGGGCCGGTGGCTACCATGACCAACATCAACCGGGGCAACCGCTTTGTGTCGCTCAGCTCCACGGCCACCAAATCCCGCGGCCTCCAAAAATATATCACCGAAAAAGGCGGTGCCGACCATCCCAATGCGAAGGTGCGTTTTGCCCTGGGCGACATCGTGACCACCGTGCTGCGCACCCAACATGGCGAGACCATCCTCCTCTCCCACGACACCAACGGGCCCCGCCCCTACTCTCTCGGGTTTCGGGTGCAAGGCACGCAGGGTATCTGGATGGATATCAACAAGAGCCTCTACCTCGAGGGCATCTCGCCGACTGCGCACCGCTGGGAAGAAGCTGCGCCCTACCTCGAGCAATATGACCACCCCCTCTGGCAGAAGTTTGCCGCTGAAGCCGAAGGCGGAGGCCATGGTGGCATGGATTTCTTTGTGGTGAATGCCTTGATCGAAGCTGTGAAAAATGGGCAAAAACCACCACTTGATGCCTATGACGCTGCGACCTGGAGCGCCATTTCGCCCCTCTCTGAGCAGTCCATCGCCATGGGCTCCTCGGCAGTGGAGGTCCCCGACTTCACCCGTGGCAAATGGATGCACCGCAAGGATGTCTTTGCCGGATAAGAAGCGAAGCTTCTTGAGACACCTTTCCCTCCCCAATTTTCCCTGAAGAAATTGCCCTTTACCATTCTGTTTCTATATCTTCATCCCACATTAACCAATCAATCATGAATATTCAAAGCTTCCTTTTTCTGACGGCTGCTCTTCTTTTTGGTAGCCTTTCTCATGCCCAGACGACTGGCTATCTGAGCGAATATGGATATCCGACTCCGTTTGCAGACGATGCGATGTATGTAAAAACCATCACAGATCTTGATAGCGCAACTATCGTAACGATCGGGTATCAGGACTCCGACCACGTGTTTGTGGAGTCGATTTACGCATCCGCAACCCCGCTGGAGAAACGCATCAAGAAAACGAGCAAGCGCAAAAATCCTGACAAGAACGCAACCCTGGAAGTTGTGAACACCTATTATCCAGATGGGAGCAAGATGAGCACCTATTCATTTAGTGACCCGCTGAGTTGGAAGGTCTTTTTTCCGGATGGGAACATCAAGGGAGAATTGCAGAAAATAGATGCGGGTTCGACTGACTTAGCTCCCAGCATTGCCTTAGCCAGATCCTGGTATTTTCCCAGTGGCAACAAAAGGTTTCAGGAGTTTCTGGATACAAACTTTCGACCAGTTGAAAGTAGAGGATATTGGGAAAATGGCCGGCTCAGTTTTTATTGGGACGGAGATAGCACCATCGCTTGGGATGAACAAGGACAGGTGAAAGAAGAAATCACCTATGAGCAGGACAGCCTGCCCGAAGACGGGTTACAACAGGACCCTTATCCTCTCAATATTGACTTCATGAAAAGCACCATTGGCTACCCCCAAGCTGCCCGAGATGTAGGCATTCAAGGCCAGTTCGTAGGTCGGGTATTGATCGATGAAGAAGGGCGCTTTGATTCTTTTATGGTGATCGAATCGATCCATCCGATCCTGGATCAGCATATCCTGGCCTATTTGCCCCTCATTGCCTTTAGCCCTGCGATCGACCCAGAGGGCAACTCCGCCCCATTCTACGTTAGTATTCCCTTCCTTTTTCGTCTATTAAATTAACCATTCCTGTGCATTCCCCTTCAGCCTTTTTTGCTCTGAGGCAGGTTCTCTTCTCCTTGGTTCTCACGATTCCGGTGATCTTCTCCCCTTCCCTCCAGGCTCAAACTGAGCCTCATTGGGAAGATTATATCATCTTCGGAGCTGGGTTTATGGGGCCTAATTCGCTCCCCATCCCCCGCACACCCAAAGGCCGGGTAGAAAACATCAACATGGCCATGGTGACGGGCGTGGCCAATCTCTCGCCGGGCGACAAAACCTATAACCCCGCCACCTTTGCCTATTTCACCCTCGTGGAAGACCTCGTTTCGTTTGACTACTACATGGTGCCGGTGGAGTACTTCGTGATGTCGGAGGCGATCAAGGACGAGCGCAACGTGTTTGTTGCGTTCGAAGACGAACACTTTGCCATCGGCGATGTCTATCTCAACAGCAATGTGCAGGTGTTCAACCGGGCAAAGTTTCATGCAGCGGTGCGGGCGGGCTTCAAAATTCCCAGCTCAGGCATGGTGGGAGCTGCGCGCTTCACCGACAGCCCCGGCTACAACCTCGATGCCTCGTTTGGCAGCTATCTCGTGCAGCGAGAAGGGCTCGAACTTGAGCTTTTTGGTATGGGCGGCTTTTATTCCTACCAAACCCAGGGCGGCTATGTCAACTACCGGCAAAACGATGCGCTACTGTTTGGCCTCGGCCTGGGCCTCAAGCTCCGGGATTGGCAAATCGACAACGTCGTGCGGGGCTATCTTGGCTACTTCGATCTGCGCGACAAACCCATCGTGTATCGCCTCAATGCCACCCGCGACTTTGGCAACATCCGCCTCCTCGCTGCCCTGCAAGTCGGACTCAACGACTTCGACTACGTCTCGCCAGAGATCGGCATCGGCTACCTGTTTCCCGCAGTCAACATCGCCCAACGGGTGTCCAAATAACGCCTCTCCCTCCACTCACTTGACCGAGATAAAAGCCGATCGCCAGATCCTTTTCACATTATTCTCCCTCCAACATTGTCATTGCCCCGTTGAAAGAAGAACTTTACCTTCCAATTCAACGAGCTATGACAATCACCCTGGAGAGACAAAATCAGGCCGTGCACCTGCAAGGCAGCAACCAAGACGGCCTCACCGTGCAAATCGACGGATCAGCCGCCATAGGTGGAGAAAACAAGGGCGTGCGCCCCATGGAGCTCATGCTCATGAGCCTGGGGAGTTGCAGCTCCATTGATGTGATCACCATCCTTCAAAAGATGAAGCAGCCCCTCGACGATCTCAAAATCGACGTGAGCGGCACCCGCCGCGAGGGGGAAATCCCGGCTGTTTTCACCCATATCCATGTGCATTATCACCTCTACGGCGACCTCGACGAGGCCAAAGTAGCCCGCGCCATCGACCTTTCTATGGGAACCTATTGCTCAGCGACCAAGATGCTCGAAAAAGCCGCGGAGATCACCCACGAATTCACCATTCACCGATAGACAAACAGAAAGCCCCGCCCCGGCTCATTCATCGACATAATCCGCACTATTTGTATGGCAAAAAAGCCATTTCATCCCGATACCCTCGCGATCAGAATCCAAACCGACCGGTCGCAACACCGGGAGCACGCTACACCGCTCTTCAACACGTCCAGCTTTGTTTTCAATGATGCGGAGCAAATGCGCGCCCTCTTTGCCGACGAAGAAGACGGGCACATTTACAGCCGCTACTCCAACCCCAACGGGAAGGAATTTGAGGATAAAATGGCTGCCCTGGAAGGCATGGAAGATGGGTTTGCCACTGCCTCAGGCATGGCGGCGGTGTTTGCCAGCATGGCAGCCGTGCTGAGCCATGGCGATCATGTAGTGGCCTCGCGGGCCTTGTTTGGTGCGTCTCACAGCATTCTCACCAACATTATGCCCCGCTTTGGCATTTCTCACACCTACGTTGATCCGGCAGAAGGAGAAAGTGTGTGGGAAGCGGCCATCCAGCCCAACACCAAAATGATCTTTGCCGAGACGCCCTCCAATCCGGGTCTTGCCTTGGTGGACCTCACCATGCTGGGCAAGCTTGCCAGCAAGCACGACCTCATGTTCAATGTGGACAACTGCTTCGCGACGCCATATCTGCAAAATCCCGGCGCATTTGGCGCGCACCTGGTTTCCCATTCTGCCACCAAATTCATCGACGGACAAGGGCGGGTGCTGGGCGGCATCGTGGTCGGATCTGCTGAGCTTGTGGGCAAAGTGCGGGCATTTTGCCGGGCCACTGGCCCGGCCATTGCCCCATTTAATGCGTGGATCCTTTCCAAAAGCCTGGAAACGCTTCATGTGCGCATGGATCGCCATTGTAGCAACGCTCTGGCACTTGCCACCTGGCTCGAAACCCGCAGCGACATTCTCCGCGTGAATTATCCCTTTCTGCCCAGCCATCCCCAGCATGATCTGGCCAAAAAGCAGATGCGCCAGGGCGGTGGTGTGGTGACCTGTGAAGTAGCAGGCGGAATTGCGCGTGGCCGCGAATTTCTCAATCATCTGGAGATGATTTCGCTCTCTGCCAACCTCGGCGACAGTCGCAGCATTGCCACGCACCCTGCCTCCACGACCCACGCCAAGCTCAGTGAGGAGCAGCGGCAAGCCGTGGGCATTACGCCAGGGCTGGTGCGAATCTCTGTGGGGCTGGAGCACATCAGCGATATCATCGCCGATGTGGAGGCAGCATTGGATCACACGAAATCTTAGGAAGGACCAGTTTCGGGCATATCCTCAATGGGTGTGCCGTCCGGTTAAGGGAAAAATGACCTGGGAAGGCGCTCCCCAGCCCAGAGGGCTGAACGATGATAGCCCCGGGTGAAACCCGGGGTAGGAGTGCTCCCTTTGATTCGCAACCCCGAAGTGGGTTGAATTCCAGTAACCCTTGCAAGTATCTTCAGGTAATTCAACTCCTCCAGATTGCCAGTCTATCTGGTCAGCATTCCCCGGGTTTCACCCGGGGCTACTGTTGTTGTTTCCCTCCGGGAAACCGAAAGAATCGACTTGTAATCTCCTTAACCGGACGGCTATATCCTCAATGGGTGTGCCCGTGATCTGCGTCAGCAGTTTCGTAGTGGCGCTTGAGGTAGTCTTCGCCGAAGTCGTTGGTGGGGTCGCGCCAGACCACATGCACGTGGTTGGCGTTGTTTTGGGTATTATCATACTCCAAAATCATGGTCGGGCCCTGGATACGATAATAGTGCGGTTTTCCGGGCTCCAAACTTCCCATCCAGGTGAAGTAGAGCGCATCGAGTCCGCCTGCGTCGATCATGCGCTGCATCTGGGCCTCAGCGATGGAGGTTTCCATTTTCCCAACAAATAACCGCACAAGTTGCTCCAGCATGGCGCGCTGCATCTCGGTCATGTCGGTAGCGGACAAGACATGAGTGGTTTCATACTCCGCGATTTCCCTGCCAAAACCAGTCAGAATTTCTTCCGGGGCCTCGCCTGGGGCGATAGCTGAAATCAGCTGTGCTTCGTCGAGGCTTTTGGCCAAAGCCCTTCCCTGTTCCTGCTCCTTGGTGAGCACCTCGATCACGACCTCAGTGTCTTCTGGCGATCGGGAGGGATAGGCGCCCAAAGCAGTAGGAGTCACCGAAATCTTATCTCCAACCACGGTCACACTCAAGGATACGTGATGCCCTTCAAATCTCCAGCCCCAGGGCGCAGTCATTGATGGCTCTCCAAATAGGGAAATGAAGTATTTGCCGGGGTTGCGAAAGTCGTCTGTACTGTCGCGTTTTTCAATGCTTTTGAGCAGGATCTCCATCTGCATGATGGCAGCCACTTCATTTTTCCCGACTTCACTCAAGGCAGTACTAAGCAAAGCTCTTGTGGCAGCCTGCTGCGCCTCATTCATTTCTCCATAGCGCTTTCCAATCCGATCGGGCTTGGGATACAGGTGCCAGTCGAACTGATTCTCCCCCTGAAATTCGTAGAGCAATCCTTCCTTATCTTCAAAACTATTGATCAGACTTTTTGCGGCAGTCACCATGCTTGATTCTGTCTCGTGATCATGGTCATGAGAGGCAGCTTTTTCTTCGCAGGAGACAAGGGCTATGAGTACAGCGATCGAAGTGAGGGTGGTTCGAAACAGGCTCATGGGTAGTTATTTGATAAGGGGAATTGTAGAAGAATGAATTACAGAATGGGGCAACATGACAGACTTGGTCAGGATTCCCAAGAGACAACGAGTTTACCAATTGTGGCTCTGTTTTGCAGCATTGCCAAAGATTCTTTGAATTGATTGGCCGGCACTACGCTAAAAATTTCAGGGCGAAAGACCTTTCTGCTGGCCAATTCGGCGGTTTGCGCCATGAGCTGCCCCAGCACTTCGGGCTTATGATCTGCCAATCTGAGCATATTTACCCCAATCACTGATCTGCTCCCACCTGTGAGCACGAGTGGATGATAAAATCCAGAGGCGAGGAAATTGGCCATTTTGGTGACGATGTTACCTTTTCCGATGAAAGAAGAGCCTCCAAAGGTGACCATGCGCCCGCCGGGCTTGAGGAGTTTCATGCCGAGCTTCACGGATTTGCCGCCAATAGGATCGAAAACGGCATCGAGCGGCTGAAGATCTCCATCCTGGCTGATCACTTGAAAGAAATCTTCTTCCCGGTAATTGATGGGATAATGCACGCCCATTTTCCGGAGATACTTTATCTTCTCTGGCGATCCGGCGGTGCCGTATATAATGCATCCTGCATGAAGGGCGACCTGCACCATGAGGGTGCCCACGCCTCCGGCAGCGGCATGGATGAGCACGTGCTCGCCTTGGCGAAGGGGCTGAATGTAGTTGGCCATATACTGAGCCGTGACGCCTTGTGTGGCGAGAGCCACACCGACTTCCAGCGTGAGAGAATCGGGGAGCTTGGTGATGGCCCCTGCCTCGGTGATGGCATATTCTGCATAGCCACCAAAGCGACTGAGGCCAAAAACCCGATCGCCGAGCTTCCAATCATCCACATCAGGCCCGAGCTCGTCTATGACACCGGCTACATCGTAGCCGAGCACGGCAGGAAGTGGCGGGCAGTCCCGATACAGGCCGAGCATGGCCATCACATCGGCGAAATTTAACCCAAAGCGAAGCACCTTCACGCGCACTTGCCCCGGACCCGGTTTTGGGGTGGGAAGGCTACGAAGCTCAAAGGTATCGGGGGAGTCGCCATGGCGGGTGAGAACCCAGGCACGCATGTCTGTTGAAGCGCTCATTTGGCAGAGGGTTGGGGTAGGTTGATCAATTCTATCCTTCGATTTTACTGATAAACTAAGTGAATATTCAAGTTTTCCGTAAGTTCGTTAGCCAAATGTTCAAATCCAGAATTTTCATGAGAAAGATTGCTCTCCTACTCAGCTCGTTCATTTTCACACTTTCGTCTTTCGCTCAGGTAGTTGGTCTGGAGGACAGGATTGCCTTGCAGGATGCCGCGAGCGCCCGTTTGCTCCCCGGACAATGGCGGGAATTGGCCTGGCTCAACGACAACGCCTTCGTGTACACGACGGATTATCGCACCCTGATGAAATGGGAAGACGGGACCAAGAGCACCTTATTGCAAGGATCAGACCTCCTTCCCGAAGGCGTGAGCGGCTCCCCGGCCGTATTTGAGTTGAGATGGGACAGCGAAGAAGTGGCCACCTATGTGCGAGGCAATCATGTATTGAGCTATTCCACGGTGTCTAAGAAGTCTGAGATTCTCTTTTCCTGGCCGGAGGATGCCGAAAACCTGGAGAGAAGCCCTTCGCTGCCTGTGGCCTACACCATCAACCACAACCTGTATGTGGCGGCTCTGGGCGATGAAGAAGCCCGAAAGATCACAGACGATGGCAGCATCGACATAGAATATGGCATCGCCGCGCACAGAAGCGAATTTGGCATCGTAAAAGGAATTTTCTGGTCGCCTGACGCGAAGAAGGTAGCGTTTTACCGTATTGACCAAAGCAACATTCCCGATTATGATTTGATGAATTATCAGGTAATTCCGGCGCAGAAGCACATCATTCGATACCCCATGGCGGGCCGGGCGAGCCAACAGGTCACCGTTGGGATTTACGACCTGGAAACGTCTGCCATCAGCTACCTCCAAACGGGCGAGCCACTTGAGCAGTACCTCACCAACATTACCTGGAG
This sequence comes from Bacteroidia bacterium, assembly GCA_030731845.1. Taxonomy (GTDB): domain Bacteria; phylum Bacteroidota; class Bacteroidia; order J057; family J057; genus JANQTF01. The sequence goes on from JANQTF010000321.1 coordinate 8,935, forward strand.
CCCCGACGGGCAAGATGTGTATGTCGCGGTGGTGAACCGGGATCAGAATCACCTGTGGCTCAAGCGATTTGATGCCAACACAGGCGCAGAGGAAGCCACCTTGTTCGAAGAAACCGACAAAGAATATGTGGAGCCAGAGCACGGGCTCTACTTTTTTCCGGATTCAGAGGAAGATTTCTTGTGGATGAGTAAACGAGATGGCTGGCAGCACCTGTATCATTATCAGACGGATGGCACCTTGGTGAAGCAAGTGACCAAAGGCCGCTTTGATGTGACCGAATTGGTGCAGATCCTTCCGGGCAGTGAGTCAATTGTGATCAACAGCACCGAAACATCTCCGCTGGAGCAGCGCCTCTATGAGGTGAGCCTCGGATCTGGAAAATCAAAGCTCCTGAGCGAGGAAGCAGGCGTACACTCAGGCCTCATTTCACCCGGCGGGAATTGGATGCTGGACAGTTGGTCGTCGATGGACAGCCCCTGGAACCTTGTGCGCAAATCGCTCAAGGCCAAACGCCCTGCTTTGAGCATTCATGAAGCAGCAGATCCACTTGCCAACATTCCGCATGGGGAGATGGAGATGGTGACCCTGACAGCAAGCGACGGCACGCCGTTGTATGCACGCCTGATCAAGCCAACAGATTTTGATCCCGAGGTTCAATACCCTGCCATTGTGTATGTGTATGGAGGGCCCCACGTGCAAATGGTGGACAATAGTTGGATGGGGGGCGCTTCGATGTTCCTCTATTACCTGGCAGAGAAAGGCTACGTGGTGTGGACCCTGGATAACCGTGGCACCCCCAACCGGGGAGTGGACTTTGAGCAAGCCACCTTCCGTGCCTTGGGAGAAAAGGAAGTGGAAGATCAAATGACGGGCGTAGCCTATCTCAAATCGCTGGGGTTTGTGGATTCAGATCGTGTGGGGGTGCACGGATGGAGCTTTGGTGGCCACATGACCATGTCGATGCTGCTGGAGCATCCTGGAGAATTTAAGGTGGGCGTAGCGGGTGGCCCGGTGATCGATTGGCAGCTCTACGAGGTGATGTACACAGAGCGATACATGGATACCCCCGAGGCAAATCCGGAAGGATATGCCAATGCCAACCTGAATAAAAAAGCGGGACAACTGGAAGATCGACTCCTGATTATCCACGGGTTGCAGGACAGCACGGTACTGCCGCAGCACACCTATCAGTTTGTGAGGGAATGTGTACAAAAAGGCAAGCAAGTGGATTATTTTCCTTATCCGATGCATGAGCACAATGTGCGAGGCAGAGACAGACTGCACTTGCTGGAGAAGATCAGCTTGTATTTCGACGAAAACTTGTAATTGAAGAGCGGCTACCAATACTACTTACTCATCCGCTGATTGATCCCGACCCAGAAGTCGGCTATTTTTTTTAGGGAATCGAGATATTCCTCCCGCTTGATGGGCTTTGTCACAAATGCCGATGCACCGAGTGAATAGCAATCATTGATATCAACGGGATGAGAAGAGGAGGTGAAGATCACGATTGGCAATTTGGGCAAGGAGCGAGACTGACAAGCAGAAAGTACTTCTTTGCCATTCATAAGCGGCATTTTGAGGTCTAAGAGCACCAGAGAAACATCTTTGGTTTGGGCAGCATCTTGCTCAACGAATTCCAGAAAACGTTTTCCGGAGTCGAAGTAGATAAAGTCAGCTTGAATCCCGACCTTTTCAAAGCCGTGACTAACAAGCTGAGCTTCCAGCGGATCATCATCTACCAAGATGATTTTAGGAGTGATAACAAGCCCTTGCTTCATAATTCCACTATATATTGTGGTTGTAAAATAGGCAAAAGAATCACAAGTTGAGTCAAAACGATCTATTGTCCTGGCAGAGATACCCAAAAAGTGGCGCCTTCCCCAATTTTTGATTCGGCCCAGACCCTTCCTTTATGGCGATCTACGGCCTTTTTCACACTAGCCAGCCCAATCCCAGTACCAGGAAAATGCGGCTGCCCCGTGAGTCGTTCAAAAATCAAAAACAGTTTTTCGTAATACTGCATATCAAAACCAATTCCGTGATCCTCCACCTCGATCGTGGTTCCGGTTTCATCATAGAAAGCTTTGATGATGATGGTAGAATTGGTCTGATTTGAGGAGAATTTCATGGCATTTGACATCAGATTCTGCATAATCACCCGAATGAGGTATGGATCTCCCCAAACCCTTGCTTTAATGTCGAGGACCCAGTCGATAGTATCTGCATGAAGGGTGTCAGTCAGCAGCAGCTCTTTGAGTTCATCTATCAGCTTGGAGAGATCTACCCATTCAAGCATAAGTGGGTGGTTGCTATCCTTTGCAAACTGAAGCAACTGATCCACCATGGTCCCTAGTTTATCCCCCGCCTTTTGGATGTAACCAAGAAACTTTTGTGCTGTTTCGGGTAGGAGCTGTGCATAATCTTCGGTCAATACTTCTGCATACCCCTGCATGTGGCGAATAGGAGCACGAAGGTCATGAGCGATGGTATGGGCAAAGCGCTCAAGTTGGTCATTGGACATCTGTAGATTTGTGTTGGCCTCCTCTAACGCACGGGTGCGGGTAAGCACCAACCTTTCCAACTCCTCATTGTCAAAAGCCATTTTGGTGACCTGCTCTCGCTGCAGGGTCTGATTATTGACATGGCCCACCAACATCCGAACTGCGCCTTCTTCGTTCCTCACCACAGTAAAAGTAAATTCGAGGGAAAGGTAATACCCCTCAGCATGCCTGATGCGTTTTTCGACGGTTATCGAGTCCTTGAGATTGGTGATCAATTCGGTGAGAACGGTATCCTTATCAAGCCTATCAACCGGATGCATCAGGCTGAGAAATGGCACCTGCCTGTCAGCATAGGGAATTTGGCCCAACATATTGGACAGCACGGGGCTCATACCAATACAAGTGAGGTCCACATCAAGGAGCAACATGGCTATTCCTCCTTTAGCCATCACGTGGCGAAAAGCTTGTTCGCTCCCATCTATCCGCTGCTGGGTTTGATTCAAAGATGTGATATCCTGGGTGATCCCTTTTATCAGTAGGGCTCCATCATCTGGGTCCTGCTCAAAGAGTTGATACGTGGTACGAATATGCCGGATCTGATTATCCGGCGTGCGAATTCGGTAGAGAAGATCTTGGGGTTTTTGTTCTGTATAAACAAGATTGCGTACCTCCATAAACCGGTCAACATCTTCCGGCACTACCATGGAAGCAACAATCTCTGGAAAGGATCTTATCTGAACATCTTCTGGGTCAAGGTTGTAAATCAAGGGAAGCTGAGAAGAAAAATTTAACATCCCATGTCCTGCCTTCCACTCCCAGTAAGCCAGCATTCCGAGCTTACAAGCTTCTGCGAGCTGAAAATACTCCCCTGAATACTGGTTTCTGGCAACAAATTCTTTGGTGTGATCATGAAGGGTAATCAATACTCCTGCAATGCCGCCATTCTCTTTTTTCCAGGGTCTGGCCTCGCAGGCAAGCCATAGGATCCGGCCATCTGAAAAAACAAATCGGTGAGGATCTCCTTTCATGCTCTCCCCTCCCTGGCATTGGGCCAACAAATCGGCCCACACCAACTCAGCTTGGGGGAATATGTCAAAAAAATATTTCCCGACAGAATGTTGGCTACCAAACCCGATCTGATGCCAGGAATCGCTATGATATAAGCATTTGAACTGATCGTCAAACACACCAACAGCCGATGAAGAATACTTTACAAGATCCTTCCATGCGAGGGTCATGGCGGGCGTTTGGGCAAGATGTACAGAAGAAATAGGAGGGGTTGACATGGTACTGGGGATAATAGAGGTAAAATCTGCTTTTTTTAACAAAAAACAACAAACTTCAGTGCACCAAAACCTTTCATTGAGCCTTATCCCCCTTCTCTTTTTGCTTGTTTGCTTAGGAAGACTGGACTAGAACAAAAGCAGAACAAAGCAGACTAATCCTCCTTTAAGACACATAAAAGAAGAATAATATGCGTAAGTCGTTCTGCTGAAAACAAAAATTCCTTACGTAGATAGGGGTCTTGATCTCAAATTTTACCAAGTTAAATAAGGACAAAGGGCCAAATCAGAGGCCTGATAATTGGACAGGGTTCGATATTTTGCTTAACTTTCCTAATCAATCGAGTACGATGGAGATCATGCCCCAAGAGATTCAAGAAGAAATATTGGTGTCAAAAGATGAAGCAATCGGTGATTATCGGTTGTTATATCAGTCGCGCGAGGCGAGCATTCTTGGTCGCAGAGAAGTCCTGACTGGCAAAGCTAAGTTTGGGATTTTTGGCGACGGCAAAGAGTTGCCCCAACTGGCGATGGCCAAGATTTTCAAGCCCGGTGATATTCGTTCTGGCTACTATCGAGACCAAACCCTGATTTTTGCCACCAAGCAAGCCACGATTAAGGAATTTTTTGCACAGCTCTATGCCAATCCAGAAGGGAATTTAGATCCTTTTTCCTCCGGAAGGCAAATGAATGGCCACTTTGGCACTGCCCATCTTGATGAAGCAGGTCATTGGCTGGATCTCACAAAAAAAGCCCTTTCAGCCTCCGATTCTTCCCCCACTGCTTCGCAAATGCCGCGTCTTACCGGCCTCGCTCAGGCATCCAAGCTATATCGTCAATTGCCAGAACTAGCCTCCATGACCGGGTTTTCCAACCAGGGCAATGAGGTCGCTTTTGGAACCATCGGCAACGCAAGCTGTGCCGAAGGGCACTTTTGGGAAACCCTTAACGCCATCGGCGTCATACAAGCACCACTGATCATGTCTATCTGGGATGACGGCTTCGGCATCTCCGTCCCCAACGAATTTCAGCTCACCAGAGACCTCTCTGATATGATTTCTGGGCTACAACGCTCTGAAGGAACCCGTGGCTATGAAATATTTCGGGTAAAAGGATGGGACTACGAAGCACTCATCCAGACCTATCGTGAAGCCAACTTCTGGGCACGGGAAAAACACGTTCCTTGCATCATTCATGTGGTAGAGGTCACCCAGCCCCAGGGCCATTCCACCTCAGGCAGCCATGAGCGATACAAAAGTCCAGAGCGACTGGCTTGGGAAAAGGACTATGATTGCCTTGGGCTCCTTCGCCAATTCTTGATCAACAAGGGATTTGCGACAGAAGAAGAGATTAGCGCGTGGGAAAAGGAAGACAAAAAAATGGTGCGCAATGAGAAGAATGAAGCCTGGAGAGAATTTCAGGAACCCATTCTCGCTCAAAAAAATGAACTCACGGCCATCTTGGATAACCTTCCCGGAGAAGTGATCAACGACATCAAGTTTCGGCTCAAGCGAGACCCTGCTCCCTCCCGCCGACTCCTGCTTCGCTCCGGTCACGATGCCATGCTCGCCTGTTGGGGCCTCGAAAGTCCAGAGCTCGACGACCTTCGGCAGTGGTTGGAGGAGAAAAAAAACCACGGACAGAATCTTTTTAGCTCTCATCTATACAGCCAATCCGACGAATCGCCCATGCTTGTGCAGCCAATAGAGGCTGTTTATGCACAGGATCCCGAAGTGCTCAGTGGATTCGAAATCCTGAACCGAAACTTTGAAGCTCTCTTGCGCCGCGACCCTCGCGTGCTGGCTTTTGGCGAAGATGTCGGGCATTTGGGAGACGTAAATCAAGGGTTTGCCGGACTCCAGGAAAAATTTGGCAAACTCAGGGTCATAGATACCGGAATCCGGGAAGCTACGATTGTAGGTCAGGCCATCGGGCTTGCCATGCGGGGCCTGCGCCCCATTGCCGAGATCCAATATCTCGACTATTTCCTCTACGGGCTTCAGACTCTATCCGACGATCTTGCCACCCTGCACTATCGCAGCCATGGCAGACAAAAGGCGCCTGCCATCATTCGCACACGTGGCCACCGCCTCGAAGGCATTTGGCATGCTGGCTCCCCCCTCGGCATGATGATCCATGCCCTCCGTGGGATGCACATCGCAGTGCCAAGAAATATGGTGCAGGCAGTTGGGTTTTACAACACCCTCATGAAAGGCGACGATCCGGCTGTCGTCATTGAAGTGCTCAACGGCTACCGCCTCAAGGAGCGCGTGCCCAGCAATCTCACCGAATTTTGTCTGCCTCTTGGCGTACCAGAAGTAATCAGAGAAGGCACAGACATTACCCTTGTGACCTATGGAGCCTGCTGCCGCATTGCTACTGAGGCTGCCACACAGCTCGAAAGTTGTGGAATCTCGGTCGAAATTGTAGATGTGCAGACCTTGTTGCCATTTGATATCCACCACAAAATCCTCGATTCGCTCAAAAAGACCAACCGAATCCTATTCCTCGATGAAGATGTGCCCGGTGGCTCCACTTCCTACATGTATCAGCAGGTGATGGAAGTACAAGGCGGTTATTTCTGGCTCGATTCTCCTGCGCAGACCCTCTCAGCCAAGCCACATCGCACGGCATTCGGTGATGATGGCGACTATTTTTCCAAGCCGCAGGCTGAAGATATTTTCAAGGCGGTGTATGCCATCATGAACGAAGTGGACCCCGAATCATATCCCTCTTGGATGTGAAACCAAGCCATCATATATACAAAATGAGCCATCCTGGAATCAGGATGGCTCATTTTTTTATGAGTTAGGCCAGAAATCTATTCTTCCTGACTAGCCTTGCTAGCTTCGATCATCGCAACGAAATCAGTAGCACTGATTTCCCGAGAAGCAGGAGCAAGTTCCGTTTCGAAATATCTGTAGAGTTTATCATCGAGCAGCTTGCGATACTCCCCGTCCACCATTTCCTGATTCTGCATGGCATACTCCATGTATTGGTTCATCATTTCAGGATTGGCATCCATGCCAGAGCGACCCAGCATTTTCATGAGAGAAGCAGCTACTGCTTGTTTCACTTCCTCTTCAGAAACATCCAAATCAGCTTTCTCTTTGACGCTCTCCACGATAAGAGACCAAGTCACAGATTTGGCAAACTGATCATACTCAGTCTCCAGTTTTTCTTCCGTGAATTCATCCTTTTTGAGGAGCCATTTTTTAAGAAACTCATCCGGAAGTTCGATCGAGAAATTTTCCATGATGGTTTTCTGGAGGTCATTTCGGAATTGGTAGCCAGCGCTATCTTTGAGTTCTTCCTCTATTTTGGCAGCAAGGATGGAGCGAAATGTGACCTCATCCTGAACATCCTCTACGTTTTCCCAACCATAGGCATTGCCCACTTTAGCAAAAAACTCGGGGTTCATCTCGGCTTTACCTACACGGTTGACCTTTTTCAATTCGAAGGCGAGCTTTTTACCTTTAAGGGCCTCTACTTCCTCGGCTTCCATGAAGAGGATTTCTGCGATAGCAGCTGCATCATCGCTCATGGAAAAAAGGTCAAACTCCTTTTTCTCATCGACTTGTAGGCCAAAGAAAGGCGTGAAGAACGCATCATTTTTTACGCGATCGGGATTGAAAGCCATCATGCGATCAAATCCACCTTCGAGGACTTCACCGGCATCATCGACCTCTACGCCGCGGCCATAGAGAATATCCCCTGCCTGTGCATCATCTGGGTTTGTCACCCCTCCAAAGCGATCAACGTAGTTGTCAATCTCCTTGTTGAGGAAAGGATCATCTACCTTGATGATGTATTTGGCTGGTATCTCAAGTTTGCTGAAATCGAGAGAAATGTCAGGAGCAAGTCCTACTTCAAAAGCGAAATCAAGGACTTTGGTGCATTCGAGGTCGAAATCCTCCTCGTTTTTCATGGCTACAGGAATAGGCTCACCGAGGATGTTGAGTTTATTGTCCTGAATGTAGTGCACGAGTTCGTGGGTCACCTTTCGATTCACTTCTTCGACTACTACGGAAATACCGAGCATTTTGCGAACGAGGGTGAAGGGAATCTTGCCAGGACGAAAGCCAGGGACAGAAACCTTCTTCGACTGTTTTTTGATTTCGTCAGTAACAGCCTGCTTATAATCGTCGGGGGTAAGTTGAACACGAATCTCAGCAGTGAGATTTCCAGTGCTGACTTGGGTAATTTCCAAGGCTATCTAGATTTTGATGATAAGGGACAAAAAGGTGCGAAGAAAAATCGTGCTGCCGGCCTGAGCACGACAGCACGATTTTTGGGATTAACCCGGTGCGGATGGAGGGACTCGAACCCCCACGCCGTAAAGCACTAGATCCTAAATCTAGCGTGTCTACCAATTTCACCACATCCGCAGAAAAAGAACAAGGCTGAATTCAGATCAGCGGCACAAATTTAAGAGAATTTTTCCGTAAAGGAAACAAATCATCATTTTTGTGTTCGTGATTTATTTGACGAATATTCAGAGCAACTCCTTCATGCGGACTTCCGTATGGGAAAGGAGGTTTTTTATGGGCAAAAACGGACATATTCAGGGCATTTATGATCAGCGAAGCAGTACAAACCGATCCATTTGAGCAAGAAATTCTCAGGGCATACCGCCGCATGCTGAGGCCACTGAAAGGACTTCCCAAATCTGAAAAAAAAGCGATCCGCGCCGCGTTTGAAATGGCTAGGGAAGCCCACTCCAGCATGCGCCGAAAGTCTGGAGAGCCTTATATCCTACATCCGCTCGAAGTGGCTCGAATCGTGGTCGTAGAGATGGGCCTCGTGGATATGACCAGCGTGATTTGCGCCCTGCTCCACGACGTCGTGGAGGACACCGAAATTGAATTGGAAGACATTCGCAGAGAATTTGGCAACAAAGCCATGGCCATCATCAACGGCCTCACCAAAATCTCGACGAGTCCCGGCCTCGACGATAAGCTCGTGTCCCAACAAGCCGAGACGTTTCGCAAGATCCTTCTCACCATTTCTGATGACATCCGGGTGGTGCTCATCAAGCTTGCCGACCGCTTGCACAATATGCGCACCATGGGTGCCATGCGCGAGGAAAGTATGCGCAAAATCACCTCCGAGACGCTCTACATCTATGCGCCTCTTGCGCACCGACTTGGGCTCTACGAAATCAAAACCGAGCTGGAGGATCTCTCTTTTAAATTTTCCAATCCCGCTCTCTATCAGGAAATTGGCGATAAAATTGAGGCAAAAAAAGAGGAAGCCCAACTCTATATTGAGCGCTTTATCAGAAATATTCGAGACGCCCTCAGAAATTCAAAAATCGATTTTATCATCAAAAGTCGATATAAATCGATCTACTCCATTTACTCCAAAATGGAGCGCAAAAACCTGCCCTTCGAGGAGGTATATGATATTTATGCCGTCAGGATCATTATCCAAAACGAAGTAGTTGATGAATGCTGGCGCGTGTATGCCATCGTATCAAGACTCTACAAGCCCAACCTGAAGCGACTGCGCGACTGGATCACGGTGCCCAAGGAAAATGGCTACGAGGCTATCCATACCACCCTCATGGGCCCCAAAGGCAAATGGGTGGAAGTGCAGATTCGAACCAAACGGATGGACGATGTGGCCGAAAAAGGAATCGCTGCCCACTGGAAATACAAAGACAACGGCGAGGTGCAAGATGACCTGCTCACCCAATGGATCGGGCGCATCAGGGATATTCTCGAAAATCCAAACCTCAATGCGCTGGAAGCAGTCACAGAATTCAAAGCCAGCCTTACCCCAGAAGATGTATTCGCATATACGCCCAAGGGAGAACTTGTCAGGCTGCCTTTTCATTCCACAGTCCTTGATTTTGCTTATAAAATCCATACGAAACTAGGTGACACCGCCATTGGCGCCAAGCTCAATACCAAGGTAGTACCGCTAGACACAAAGGTGCAGCCCGGCGATCAGGTGGAGATCATCAACTCCAAAAAACCTCATGTAAAGGAAGATTGGCTCAGGTTTGTCATCACACCCAAAGCCAAAGACAGCATTCGCAATGCCCTGCGACGTGAGCGCAAAGAGGTCGTAGAATCAGGCATCAAGATGTTTCGATGGAAGGCACGGACATTTGACATGGACGAAAACCACCCGATTCTCGATGAACTGATCGCCTACTTCATGATGCCCTCAGCAGAAGAATTTTTCTTCAGACTTGGCAATCACAATATCGACTCAGACAAAATTCTGGAATTTATCGAGTTGAAACGGGGAGGAAACAACATTCCCCCGCTGCCCAGTACGACCTTCTCTCTGCTCCCAGAACAACCTCAAGAGGGCATAGACACCGACATGCTTGTGCTCGGTGACCATGCCAACATCGACAAAACGCTACTTGCCACCTGCTGTAATCCCATTCCTGGCGACGAGATTCTCGCCTATGACGAGGGCGACAAAATCACCATCCACAGAGCCAGTTGCAAAGAGGCCATTCAACTCATGTCGGCCTTTGGGTCACGCATTATCAAGGCTAAATGGCATTCCAAAGCCTCCTCAAGCGTTGAGTTTCTCGTAGCAGTGCGTGTGCAAGGCCTCGATAAGAAAGGAATGTTGATCGACCTGATCCGCATCATCTCACAGCGGATGAAGCTCAACATGAGGGGAGTAACCATCGAAAGTGATCAGGGTATGTTTGATGGCTTGTTTAAAATCTATGTTGGCAGCTCCGAGGAACTCGACAAGCTCATCAAGGCGATCAAAGGTCACGAAAACGTGTACACTGTAGCCCGTTTTGACCCTCAGCACGAAAATAAATAGGAACCATCCGGATTATTGACAAATACTACCCTGAGAAAAGCCCGACATCTCGCCGATGCTGGGCTTTTCTTTATTTATACAACAGGATTTTTTGATCCTGTTCCAACCCTCATTAACGTGCTTTGTCCTTTATGTATGGGGCGTTTCTGAAGGTGATTATTAATTCATTTATTTGTATTTTATTTTTTTGTGTTTTATTCAAAATAAAAAACAAATTTCCCGTAGAGTCGTAAACCACTCTATACCAAGAACCACTAACGTCTTTCACTTATGCCTCTTATTCTACTCCTTTGCCTAATTGGCGGATGCCTCCTCGCCATTTTTCCAAAGACAGGAATCGCTGTGATCATTGTCACCTCTGTGTGGGTAGGAAGCAAGTCGATCCCTCATCCAAAGAAGAGCCATGTCATAGAAGAATCGGAAAAAAGTATGTATGTTGCCCAGCAAGATCCAGAACAAGAATCATCGCCATGGCTTACGCGCATTTCCTAACCCGACTCACCTTGTTTGGCCTTCTTTCCGGCTTATTGTTCAGCTGTGATGATCAGGCCCGGCAGCAGGGTGAAGCTGCCTTTCGAGACCCACGCTATGAGGTGGTGCCAGCCTTGGCAAATGATTCGCAGGTCTATTTTTATCTTGCCATCAACGGAGGGGAGATTCTCTCCACCGACAGCCTCGCATTTACTATTCGTGATCTCGGGGAGGGCCAATATGTGCAATATGAGTTGTACAACTCCTACCTCAACACTCGGAAACACATAGAACTTGACGTTCTGGAAACCTTCATCGATACCGGTGATACGATTCTGCGGCAAAAGGTGAGAGACCAACGATTTGAAGTGAATGGTGATACCGTGAAGCTCCTGCGCTTCGATACGAAAGCAGTTTCCCTCCACGAAGTATATGAAGTCGCAGTAGGAGATACTACCTACCTTGTGTATAATCTCTATGGATTTGCCCACGAAACCGACTTTGAAGCTTCTCACCGGATATTCTGGACCCAGGAATTTGGCTCCTTCCTCATTTGGCAGGGAAAATGGATGACCCTTGAGTTGGCTGGAGCCAGGCACCCAATTAACCAGGATGCCCTCATGGCCCTGCGCACCGAAATTAGAAGCAGGTTAGCCATTCCTTTTCCGCCAGCGCAGCTCCCTTGATGTCGGAAGACTGGTATCCTGTTCATTCAAACAGCCGTCATGCCTACCAATCCACCCGGCGGTTATTTTTTCTCAGGCTTTGCCAGTTTTTGTCTTGCAATCGCTTCTCCTTCACAGAGCGGGGAACTGCTGTTTTTCTCCGAAGTTTGGGCGGCGTGAGTGCCGTTTCTACCAGTCTGTGAAGCCGTGCAGTCACAATTTCTTTGTTTTTGAGCTGTGAGCGAGTTTCCTCGCAGCTAAGCTGAAGGATGCCTTCCTGGCTGATATAGGTTTTTAGCTTCTCGAGGATCAACTCTTTTTGGTACTCACGCAGCACCTGAGAGGCGCCAACATCCCACCTGAGCCAGGCTTTGGTCGATACTTTGTTCACGTTCTGCCCTCCTTTTCCGCCACTGCGGGCAAAGGTAAATGTCAATTCCGGGCTCAGGTCCATCTTGATGCTGATTCTATCCATTCAGGTACATATCGGGCAAATTACCGACTCTCAGGACGGCAAATAGAACGAAAAGTTACCTTTTCAAAGGCCTTCGGTTGTTTTTCTGCTTTTCCCCCTTCCCCGCTTGCTAAAAAACGCTCCAGTACAACATACTGGAGCGCCTACCTTTACCAAATACCTTAATGAGGAACGCAAATGAGTACCTTCTGTCCGCAAGTTGAGGGCGCAGTTTTAGCCAAATGTGAAGCGAAAGCTAAGGTTTGAAAAGATATCAACCAGGATCATCCTGCTATGACCCCGCAAGACAAGGGTTAGTCATACTGCTCCCGGTTCCAGACAGGCGCTGCATAGATCTGAAGAAACTGCTTTTTCAGCGCTTCTGGATCACCTTTCCGCTTGGCAAGCTGCCCGACCATGTGGGCATCGAAGGCTTGCTTATCCATCTCGCTGTAGGCTGCGGCATGGCGCTCGTTTCCTTCCAGATAATCGACGGCGATGAAATTGGAGGGCCAAAGGCGAAAGTGCAGATGAATCTCTTTATCCAGAGCATCAGCGAGCTCGCGAAGCCACACATTGAGATTGCGCGGCTCTGGCAATTCGTCTATCCATTCATTCACCGGCCTCCCAAAAGCCAAATGGATCCGCCCCTTTGGATCACGAATACCTCGGATCATGCCGACCTTGTCGTCTTTTTCATAGGGAATACCCGCATGAAGGTGACAAAGCTCCTCGGCCTTGAGGCCGTCGCAAGGATCATATTCATACGATACCGCCATGGGAATCAGATTGAGCCGTCGGAAATTTTCTTTGGCATCGCCTTTTCCACTGATATTCAGCATTTTCAGCAGGCCAGTATGGGTTTCGTCATTGCCGTCTTTGGTTCTACCGCTTCGTTGGGCAATCCATACAGAATCTATTTCCTCCACAATCTGATCGCGAATATACTGGGATAAGCGCTGCGAATAGGCCATCAGGTCGCTTCTCGCCACTTCGCGGTGCACAATGAAACTCTTGTTGAGCTTCATAAGATCGGTGACCAAGCCCGACACAAGCAGGTTATCGCCAATCGCAATTTTTGTGGTATGAAAGCCTTGCTCCTTCAGGATGACATTCAAAATGCCGGGATCCAGAATGATGTCGCGGTGATTGGAGAGGAATGTGTATTGTCGATCGGGGTGGAGCTTGTCTATGCCATCAATGGTGACTTCACCCGCGCTGTCGGCGAGCATTCGCCTGATGGCATGGCGAATATATTCCTCCTGAAATTGCTCTACGCTTCTAATGTTTGAAAATCTCTCGACAATGGTCTCTCCACTTTGTTCTGGAAAGAGATACTGCATGAGCATAAAAAAGGAAGGCTTCTCGCTTAGCCGTTGCAGTACCTCAGGGACTTCTTCATCAAAATATGGGCGAATGTGATCGTAGGATAGTGGCAAATCGTTCATGGAGATAGGTTCGGGCAGAAAGATAGAGAAATCTAGTCAAGTCTCCGTTTTTCGACTCATGGAATGGAGAGATTCTCCTGAGGAAGCAGGTTATCTGCCAGGATGACGTTCTCCAACACAAGATCTTCACAAGATTTACAAGCCAGTCCGGTTTTGTATCCCCTGATGGTGAGATTTTTGAGGGTAACGTGCGAAGCCTGATCCACAAAGATAGCCACACCGGAATAGCCGCCTTTCTCCTCATTGCTGTTTGCCCCTTGAAGCACGGCCCCTTGAAAATCAATGACAAGGTCACGCCCCAGGATGGTGAGCACCGCCGAAGCCGTGCTATCGATCCCGGGGATAAAGTAAGTTCCCTCGCGCACAAAGGCCGATTTTCGGATTGACATACCTCGGGTGAGGGTCAACTCTTCGTTTTCCCCGCCACACCCGGTTATCAGCAGGCTGAGGGTAGCCAGTATCACAAACCATGTCCTTAGGGCAGCATTCATGGGCGAAAATTACAGAAGCGAAGCAACTGATTCAACCTATTCCGTTAAATTCGGAAGCCGACGCCCAAAGTAAAGCTATTGGCATCCAATCCATCGGAGCGAAGGAATCGAGAATAGCGCAGATCAATGCGCTCCCACATCGCAATTCGTGCAGCACCCATCTTCCATCTGCCGAGGCCATACAGCGGTGTGATAGAGAGCCCGGCTCCGAATTGCTGGCTGATAAAGCCCGACAAATCGTAGTCGGAGCTGTAGTAGCGATCGCTGGATTCATGCTCTCCATAAGCAGCAAACCATTGGGCTGCTCCCTGCCAGTGAAACCGGTAAAAAGGGAAGATGCTCACGAATGAAAACATTTTCAACGGGGCCTCTATCATCGCCGTGTGGCCCACAATCCCCCAACTGTCCCAATAAAACCGATAAAAGCCCCGCAACACCAGAAAATCGGTGGCATAATAGTGCAGCCTAGCTGCAATCGGCATTTTGATGCGCCAAAGGGGCAGCTTCTCAATGCGGGGCAGCAGATCGTTTTGAAAATATACCCGATGAAAAGCGGTGGACAATAAGCCTTGTTGCACCACGGGCTCCCAGGTCACAGAAAATTGCATGCGAGGGTTGATGGGCTGCGCCCATGTGGTGGCGATCTGGAGCGATCGGCGCTTATTGGTAGGCACAGAGGCCAAGCCAGGCGCTCGTAATTCTTCCGGAAAAATCACCAGCCAGGTGTCTAAAAACAAGCTTCCGCGAATGGAGAGTTCCTTCAGGCCGTCGGTGCTGCGCCGATACCAGCTCCCGGTGAGCGAGGTAGAGAGGTAGTCCGACTCAAAGGAGCCTCCTCCCCCGGCCGACCATCCGCTGCGCTTGGTGTCGCGCCCGTAGCCCACGTGCAGGTACACGCGAGAGTCTTTTTGTGAGGCAGAGGAGAGATAGCTGTCAATATTGTCGGTGGAGGCAGATGAGTAGTGATTGAGGCTGCTGGCAACTTCCATCCGCGCGATGCTATCGAGGGGAACAAGCACCAGAATGGCGGCGCCCATGTCGGTGAGTTCTTCCGTGCCGATGCCTCCGGTGACGGCTGCGTGCTGCCCGTCTTGCTCATAGTAATGAAACAAAAAATCGGCCTCAACCTGCTTTTTCTGAGGAAATGGCTTAACCAGGGCGCTATCGGTCTGCGCCCGGATCGCTACGGTGGTCAAGAGCAATAAAGCGATGATCCATCGTTTCGGTAGTGGCTCATGGTGCTGGTTCATCAGGCAAAGGGATGACAAGATGGGCGTTTTGAATGGAAGGAGGAGGTCAAATGTAGGATTTCACCCTGATCCTGCCAACAAAATACGGGCTTCCTAAGAGTTTTGAAAAGATCAGAGGCAGAATCGTTTAGACAAACTTCTTTATCCAAAAATTGGGATTCGTGAATAAAATAGCGTCATTAAAAAAATAGAACAACCTTTTCAATCATTCACCCCTGTAAATGTCAACTACATGAATAACCAACCCGTCATCCTCCAATGGATTCTGCTTGCCGCGATGCTTTGCGTGGCACAAAGTATGCGTTCGCAAACCCTCACAAACCGAAGCAATCTCACGGTGCAAACAGGTGCTGTGGTCACGGTAGAGGGAAATTTGGTCAATGAAGCTGCCGGCGTTCTGAGCCTGGATGGCAGGCTTGAGCTTGAGGGAAACCTTGTCAATAATAGCAGTGCCCCCTTCAGCTCCGGGAGCGGAGAGGT
Source organism: Bacteroidia bacterium (assembly GCA_030731845.1). Classification (GTDB taxonomy): domain Bacteria; phylum Bacteroidota; class Bacteroidia; order J057; family J057; genus JANQTF01. The sequence continues at coordinate 24,783 of JANQTF010000321.1, forward strand.
GCAGCTTTCTGGCTCTTCGCTGCAGCAAATCGACGGAACCAACGCCAGCCGATTCTACCAACTCACCCAGAATAATGCCGCAGGCACGCTGCTCAATCAATCAATTAGCGTTGAAAACGATCTCACGTTTCTGGCGGGCTCCATTGACCTCAATGCGCAGTCGATAAATCTGGGGGCCACAGGTGAAATCATGGGCGAATCCGGTCTTAACCGGATCTATGGGACAACAGGATCTGTGGAAGCAACTCGGGAGCTCAATGCTCCCAGTGGCGACAACATTGCCGGAATGGGCCTAGCGATTAGCAGCAGCGCCAACCTCGGCCTTACCAGCATTGTGCGCAGTCATGCCCCCATGCCAGTAGGCACAGGAAGCAGCATCGAACGGTCATTCGACATTCAACCGACCAACAACACCAATCTGGAAGCCACACTCAGAATCGACTATTTTGACGAAGAACTCAATGGACAGAACCCAACCACGCTCACTCAATGGAGAAAAGCCAACGGCGCCATCAACTGGACCCCGGGACTGGTTTCGGCAAGCGGCGCAGGGTTTGTGGAAGGCGGACCCTACGAATTCATGGCCTTGTGGACACTCAGTGCAGATGGCACTTCGGCCATCGGTGATCAGCTGTCCACCCTCGGTGTGAACATTTACCCTAACCCCCTACGGAGCGGCGATCAGCTTAGCCTTGATGGATTGCAGCAGGGAACGTACCAACTATCCCTTTTTGACCTGCGTGGGAGAAAGGTCTGGGAAACCAGGAGTACCGTTTCTTCGGTGAGCACCCACCAGACCTACCGCCTTCCCGCACTTTCTGAGGGCATGTACACCCTTCAGGTGCAATCCTCGCGTCATGCGCCGTCAAGCACCCTGATCCAGATTCAATCCAATTAACCCCCAAACCCAATTCAAGATGAAACATCTATTTATTCTCTTCGCAGGCCTGTTTCTCTCAGGTATGGTATCCGCTCAAAACGTGGGAATAGACCAGCCATCACCAGTCAATAAGCTGGACATCAGTGGAAACCTGAGTGTTGGCGAAGCCTATTCCGGAACATTCGCGGCTCCAGCCAATGGCGCTATTTTTCAAGGATTCGTGGGAATTGGCACCAATGCCCCGAGTAACCTTCTGAGCATAGAAGGCTCGCAGGGCGCTTTTTTTGTCCACCCCTATTTCCCGCCTTTTAATAAAACGGTGCTCGTAGCCAGCTTTGGCGGAGAAACTGCAGGGCCACAAATCCGCTTTGAGGGACCAGGAAATTCTTTTATCGACATTGGCAACGATTCCTCCAATAATTTTGTCCTCGAAACCTCTGATAACGTTCGCTTGCAGGTCAATCAGGATGGACTGATCGGCATGGGAACGACCACCCCTCTGAGTGATTTGCATATTCGCCAAAGCAATTCTCTTTTCCCAAATCCCTCCACCGGTGGGTTGAGGCTGGATAATGGCAGCTCCAGTTGGCAGATCTGGCATAGCAACAACTTTCTCAGTTTTGGCTTTCAGAACGTGAGGGTTGCTTATATCGAAAACAGCTCCGGTGCCTATGTCACGACTTCCGATTTTCGGTTGAAAAGAAACATTGAACCCATGAGCAACACCCTTGACCGCGTGATGGCCCTCCGCCCGGTATCTTTTCATTATGTGCATCAGACAGCAGATGAGCCAAAAGTACAAGGCTTTATTGCCCAGGAGGTGGAGCCATTGTTTCCAGAGGCCGTTCATCAGGATGAGAACGGCGACATGCGCGGCATTTCCTACTCCGACTTTGGCGTCATTGCCATCAAAGCCATTCAGGAGCAGCAGGAAATCATAGATGCCCAGCAAGCGGTGATCGAAGATCTCGTGAAACGACTCGAAGCCCTCGAACAATCCACAGGTGACAAGTAGTCAGTTGTGCAGGATAATTCTGATCCAGCTATCCCCAATCGGCTCATCTTGCTGATTGGGGATTTTATTATGCCTGAAAAAGCCTGCACCTGCAAGGGAGTGCTACGTGCCTGGGAAACGATGATATTTGTTTGTGGGCGAACTAGCAAATGCTGTTGGGGAAGGGGGATTGAAGCCTCAATTTAGCGGCCATCACAGGGTGTGACCAAGGATCACATTCTTCACATTCACCTTCATTCACTGCGATGCGCCAAATCCTTTCGAAAACACAGTTTGTCTCCGCCGAAACAGCCGTCTCTTGCATCAAATCAGGCGACCGGGTGTTCATCCACAGCGTGTCAATGACCCCTCACCACCTCGTAGCAGCCATGGTAGCACGGGCGGGAGAACTCCGCAATGTAGAGCCGCTACACATTCATACTGAAGGGCCAGCTCCCTACCTCGACCCAGCTCTCTCCCAGAGCTTTCATCTCAATGCCTGCTTTGTGGGAGGAAACGCCAGAAAAGCCATCCAACACGGGTATGGGGATTACATTCCGGTATTTTTGAGCGAAATGCCCGCCTTGTTTCGTGCCGGAATTCTTCCTATTAATGTGGCAATGATCTCGGTTTCTCCGCCCGACAAGCACGGCTACTGCTCTCTCGGTTCTTCGGTTGATATTACCCTGGGAGCACTAGAGTCTGCCAAGATTGTGATTGCGGAGATCAATCCACAAGTGCCGCGCACCCATGGCGACGGGTTTATTCATATTTCAGAGATTGATTATGCTGTGGAGGTCAACAACCCCATTTTTGAGGTTCCCCTCAGGCAAATCACCGACATTGAGCGAAAAATAGGCCGCTATATCGCCGATTTGGTAGATGACGGAGCTACCCTCCAAATGGGCATTGGTGGCATTCCTGATGCCGTGCTAGAAGAACTAAAAGGCCACCAACGCCTTGGCGTTCACACAGAGATGTTTTCCGATGGATTGATCGACCTCGTGGAGCAAGGCGTAGTGACAGGAGAGGAGAAAAAAGTGTTGCCACACAAGGTTACTGCAACTTTTGTGATGGGTTCCAAGCGGGTCTATGATTTCATTGACGACAACCCCAAGGTGGTTATGAAAGATGCTGCCTTTACCAATGACACGGCCATTATTCGCAAAAACCCCAAGGTCACGGCGATCAACAGCGCCATCGAGATCGACCTGACGGGCCAGGTGTGTGCAGACTCCATCGGTCCAACCCAGTTTTCGGGTGTTGGAGGCCAAATGGACTTCATTCGGGGAGCATCTTTGTCAAAAGGAGGCAAGCCCATCATAGCGCTTGCGTCTGCGACCCGGGGCGGTGAGTCCAAAATTGTGCCTTTCCTGAAGGAGGGTGCGAGCGTGACGACCACTCGCGCACATGTGCACTACGTGATCACGGAGTTTGGCGTCGCCAATCTCTATGGCAAAAACCTACGGCAGCGGGCAAAACTTCTGATCGAAATTGCTCATCCAGACCATCGCGAAGCCCTCGACAAGGCAGCATTTGAGCGGTTTCAGAGAATGTAGCGAGCAGAGCTCGGCCCAAAATACCAAAGAAGGCTGCTCCATGATGGAGCAGCCTTTTTGAAAAACACTCGAGTCCTTCCAGAGACGCGTGCTAGGTGCTGTGGGCACCTTCGAGAAATAATTTTTCAAGGTTCAACATTTCGAGAAAAGCGTATGGACCCACATTCTCCTCATTCCATTTATCAATATTCACCTTGAGGTTTTTGGCGCGGGTTCTGGGCTTGCCGCCAAGCGCCACGCTCAATATTCTCAGCAAAATACGCCCATGCTCCCACTTGGCCCAGGATGGTTTGCGCAGGGAGCGCTGAAGACTCAAAATGAGCTGATTCGCCAAATCAAAATCCTCCATCATCACGTAGCTAAGCGCCAGAAAAAATTTGGTCTCTACCTCAGCATGAAGATACTTTCTCAGGTTCACATCGTTGCGGAGGTTGTACAAAACCCGTGCGGCCCTGCGAAAATCACCATTGAGGAAATAAGCATAGGAGAGAAATGTGTTGTAGTTCACATAAAAACTCATCCTGTAAGGCTCAATTTCATAGAAGCCGATATACTTATCGACATCATTGAGAAGGGCAGGCAGGGTCTTGTTGCGAATATGATTCTGCAACTTGGAGAAAAGGAAAAGGGAGGTATTTGCGTTGAAATGATACTGTGTGAGAAGTTCCTCTACCTTGTAATCGAGGGTTTCAAAGAAGATCTTGGCCTTGTCTATGTTGCCAGCTTGCTCGTGATAGGTATATCGCAAGAAGTTGAAGAGGATATTGATGTTTTGATAGAATGGGTCATCGTTGTACTCATCGAGGTAGCCGATGGCATTTTCAAACATTGTCTCAATGGGCTCGAGCTCACACCTGATGGAGTCGGGAATGACGATGAAAAGCTTGGCAAAAATGTGAACAATGGCCTTGAAGATATACAGGCGATGGGAATCGTAGAGATTGTTGATGTTGTCAACCTTCTCCATAATCCTGATCATGTTGGTGTGGTCAATTTCGCGGCGCTTGAGCTGATAGTCGTCGAATGCGCGAAAAAACTGCACCACCAAATCCACGGCTTTGTCCATGGCCACGGCATAGGCCACCTGCTGATTATATCGGCTTTTGTAGAAGACGTGGTTTTCGTCGAATGCATGGAGATTTTGCAACTCCTTGTACACGATCATGAGGCCATAGGGGAAATCAAACTTCAGCAGTTCCCGCTCCAGCCGCCGGAGGGCGGCCACGGCAATTTCACGGGGATTATTAAACACCAGATCATTGACGTTGAGCACCCGCTGCATGACTGCAAGATTGGGGTCCCCTACCCGATTGAGCAGGTAGGCTTCGATCTTCTGGTTGAGCCTCGACTTGAGCACATAAAACGCCGCAGGCGTGATGTCTTCCTGAGCCAAAAACTGCTTGTCAGGTGCCACAGGATCTTCTCTGATCAGCTTGAGAAAACGAGCGCTTTTGTCTGCCTTGTTTTGTGTAAGGCCAGTATATACCTCATCAAATTCGTCTTCGGCTAATTGGCTGACTATCTTATAAAGATCCATGTGCAGGGGGTAAAAACTGATAGGAATTAGGGGCGAAAATAACCTCGTCCAAAGCAGGGAGTTTTGAAGTGGTTCAAGTAATTCGGAATAAAAGCGGGCAATAATCGAATTCGCATTACCTCAATATGCAAACTACCAGCTAATAAAGTAAGAATGATTACGTAAAAAATGAAAATTGATTGCCTTTCTCTAAAATCAGGTAGTTTTTTTTCAAAGGTAGCATCTCAGCTATGTGAATCCGACCGATTTCTTACTGATGATTAACATGGATACAAGGGGAGCTAAAAAGTAAAAATCCCCCCTTTTCAGTAAATAGGAACCATTTCCCTCCTAATATCCGTCTATTTCTTACCTCAAAAGCATGATCACCGATACCTGCCCCCGCATTGCTTTTTTCCAAGCAAAGAAATAGTCCAAATGTGGTGACGATGCTTGACATCCCGCGCAAAAATCGCCAGTCTCACCGAAATGAAGCCGGAGGTTTTCTATCGAAGAATCGGTTGAAAGGATTGCTACGCACGCATACGCGTGAGGGCAGCTTCCAGACGAGGCAGTTTCCAGCCATAAGCTTCTACCCGATGCTTCAGGAAGGTGGCCGACAAATGGTCTGCTGAGAGCAGGATCATCCACGCTTCAAAGTCGCTCACCTGATAGGCAATCGCCGGACTGCGTCGCTCATCGGTCGATTCGTAGTAGCTCCATCGATCGCAAAACAAGGTCATCAGTTGTCGCACCATGCCAGGCCCAAGAATCTCACGGGACAGGGACGCCAAGACCAGGTCGCTGGTTTTTAACCATTCGAGCCGCAAATAGGAGCTATATTCATCAGGAATCGACACATCAAACTCTTCAGGATTTTCGATTCCTGATATTGCCTCATACATCGCCAGCCAAATCCGGTGGGCATTGAGCAAATCTCCCAATTTGAGACGGCGCTTGATGTGATCCTGAAGTGGTTTGAATCGCTGCACCAGCGACCTTCGCAGGATATTTTCTGCCACCTCACTGGCCAGAGACTTTGGTCCCGATTGTGACTCCACCTCTCCAGGATTGATCTCCATCAGCAAGAGGGTGTCACGCAGCTTTTCCCTGAAATCGCGAATGTCAACAAGGTGCTGCTCGGCGGGGGTGTTCTGATATCGCAGGAATGCATCGCGCCACTCGGGCCTCCGGGCGAAAGCCTGCATCAGGAAGGCTTCTTGCATCCCTGCAGGAGTAGCCTTGAATTCTCGCTCAAAAAAATCCTGATCCGACACCAGCTGCATGTCTTCTCGCTCGGCGATCTGCTCCACATGGCCATCGATCACGGCCATGGCCACAGCCACAATGTGCTTACAAAAACCGGAAGCCGAGTAGGGACAATTGCAAGTAGCCACAGGCTCGCCTGCTTCGTCGAGCCCAATGGTTTGAATGTATTTGGCACTGCCCTGCACCTGCCCTTCTATGACCAGATCGCGCTCTTTGACCGAGATAATCCTGCCCTTTTGGTAGTAAGAGACACCTCTTTCCATGGTCTGGGGGAGGGTTCGCTCCTCCAGCCAGGGCCGGGTCAAAAATGCTAGGTGAGGACGATTCATGAAAATTTACCGACGTTTGCCCCCTACCCCAAGTACGCCGAGAATGCCTCGTGTGAGCTCTCTGGCCATGGTCCTGCCGAGCTGGCGCACCATGGTGTTTTTGGATAGCTCCTGAATCAGGGATGGCTCTTCTTTCACAGGCCTGACCTTCTGCTCGGCTTGCGCCTGCTGCTTCATGGTTTCGCGCTGATCAGCAGATTTGGCGGCCTCCACTTTGGCATTGAGCATCTCATAGGCACTCTCCCGGTCGATCACCTCATTGTATTTGTGAATGAGGGCGCTCGACTTGAGAATCGTTTTGATCTCCGCATCGGTGAGCACGTCCATGCGCGACTGTGGCGCGCGAAGCATCGTGTGCACAAGCGGCGTAGGAATCCCTTTTTCATTGAGGGCTGTGACAAATGCCTCCCCAATTCCGAGCTGGGTGATGAGCTCTTCTACATGATAAAACTCAGAGTCAGGGAAGTTTTGCACCGCCAATTTGATGGCTTTGCGGTCTTTGGCAGTGAATGCCCGCAGCGAATGCTGGATTTTCAGGCCCAGCTGACTGAGCACCGCCTCGGGCACATCATCAGGATTTTGGGTCACGAAGTAGATCCCCACGCCCTTGGAGCGAATCAGCTTGATGATCATTTCGATCTGATCGAGCAATTCGTCGCTGGCTTCTTCAAAAATCAGGTGGGCTTCGTCGATAAAGATCACAAGCTCGGGCAACTCAGAGTCGCCGCGCTCCGGGAAGGTGGAATACACCTCCGCGAGCAAGCTCATCATGAAGGTAGCAAAGAGCTTGGGCCTGTCTTGCAAGTCGGTGAGGCGCAGGATAGAAATGATCCCGCGGCCCTGTGAATCAATGCGGCAGAGATCGTCCACCTCAAATGATTTTTCTCCAAAAAATCGGTCTGCACCTTGTTGCTCAAGTGCGAGGATTTTGCGCATGATGGTGCCTACTGAGGAGGCAGACATGTTTCCATATTCCTTTTGCACTTCCTCTTTCCCTTCATTTGTCATGAACTGAAGGGTGCGCTTGAGGTCTGCCAGATCAATGAGGGGGAGCCCATTGTCGTCGCAATATTTAAAGAGTACGGCAATGATGCCCGCCTGCACATCAGAGAGGTCGAGGATTTTGGAGAAGAGGATGGGGCCAAATTCCGTGACGGTAGCGCGGAGTTTGGCGCCGGGTTCGTCAGAAAGACTGAGGAACTCCACGGTAGAGCCTGCGGCTTCATAAGGGAAGCCGATTTGGGCGTGGCGTTCGTCGATTTTGGCATGACCGGCATTGGCCACAGCCACACCTGACAAGTCGCCTTTGATGTCCATGAGCAAAGAAGGAACGCCTTTATTGGCCAATTGCTCGGCGAGAATTTGCAGGGTTTTGGTCTTCCCGGTACCGGTAGCGCCTGCAATGAGGCCATGCCGGTTGATCATTTTCATGGGAATTTGAACAAAGGAGCCCGTCTGGGCTTTTCCATCGAGCATCGCACCGCCTAGCACAAGTGCGTCTCCTTTAAACGTATATCCTGCCTCAATGGCAGACAAAAAAGCTTCTTGCTGACTCATGAATCAAGTTTCAGGTTCAGCCGAAAGGTAGGAAAATTTGGAGAATTTACCGGAAAAATCCCGCGCAGATCAGACTTGCCCCATGAGCTATTTCACCGCAGCGGCATAAGCCTGTGGCTCAAATATCGCCCTCACAGGGATCTCAAACCCCGGCACGGCATGGCTCTTGAGAGTGTCTTTGACCGTGAGCCTCTCTCCCCCTTCATATCCCATACTCTCCAGATTAAGGGTGAAGGCCTCCACCGTTTCCTGATCTGCGTCCACAAGCCAATATTCCTGAATGCCATGGGCAGCATAGTCCTGAAACTTGATGCCTCGATCGCGGGCTTCGGTGCTCTTGGAGAGGACCTCTACCACAAGATCAGGCGCAGGGTGGCGCATGGTGTCACCATCAAATGCATCGGCTACTTCCTTGCGCCAGAAGCAAATATCTGGCTCATAGTCGTTGCGCGAGAGCGCAATGAGGGCTTTTTCAGTTTGTACTTCTCCCAAAAATCTGGATTCAACGAACAGCTCCAATAACACCAACAAGCGCTTGCTTGCAATTAAATGCTTCCTTTTTGCAGGAGAATGCATGACCACTTCTCCGTTGATGAATTCTGCTTTGATCTCCGGAGTTAGCCATTCATAGAACTCATCACGCTTCTCCGCCTCAGACTGAAGGGTGTCCTGCACCCTTTCGAGGAGCAACTTGAGATCTGGTGTGTCCATCAACTGAAAGTAAAGGGAAGAAGGCATGAGAAAAAATAAGTAACTTAAAACTTGTTTGATGACTTCATCAAGATACGAAAATCTCCTCAAAAAGGAGAAGAGGGCCTCACAGGTCAGCCGCCAATTTTGCCCTCGCCTGCCAGCGGGTAGTCGCGTAGAGGCCCGCACAACCGAGCAGGGTGAGCAAGGTCATAACGCCAGCCAGCACCTGATAGCCGAAATGATCGGCGATGTAGCTCCCAGAGCTCGGCGCAATGATGAACGACACGGACCACAACATGGCATATAGCCCCATGTATCTCCCCCGATAGCTGGGACTGGCGATCGAAAGCGCATAAGAACTGCCGAAGGGAAAGTTGAAGATTTCCCCAAATGTGATGAGAATCACATAGATCAGGGAGAAAATCATCGCATCGCCCAGGATCAGCACGGCATACCCTGCACCGATCAGCAAGCCGCCGGCCTGTATCCAATAGATGGGTGTTTTCTTGTGTTCGAGATAATGAATGAGGGGCATTTCAAGAATCACAATGATGAGGCCATTGGCTGCCATGAGCAGACCGATGCCACGCTCATTGAGATGCAGCACCTGTTCCCAATACACAGGAATGGTGGAAAATACCTGCATGAAAGCCATGGCCACCAGCATTTGTGACAACGCAAAGATCAGAAAGCGGCGGTCGCGGTAGGGAGACAATGCGGCCACCACCGGTTGAGCAGGTACATCCTTCTCGCTTGGGCTTGGGGGAAGTATTTCGCCCTTCTTTTTCTCCTTCAGACCAAAAATCAGCACGAGGGATGCCAGCCAACAGGTGATCGCATCAATCACAAAAAGACTGTCGTAGCCACCACTGGCAATGAGAAACCCCGCAGCAGCAGGGCCGATCGAAAACCCCAGGTTGATCGCTAGTCGAATCAGAGACAGGGCACGCGTACGATTTTCCGGCACACCGTGTAGTTCCACTGCCGTCATGTTGGCAGGGCGTAGCAAGTCGGCAAATAAGCTGGTGAAAAACACCGCCAAACATACCTCCACGAGGGTATCTGCCTGCCACAAAACCAGCCACATCCCGCCGGCGAGCCAGAGACTCAGCACTTGAACCCGCAGATAACGCCACTTATCGGTGAGCCACCCCCCGATAAAATTGCCGCCCAAAGATCCTAAGCCAAAAAAGCTCATGACCATGCCTGCCTCGGCAAGGGAAAATCCTCGGGATTTGGTGAGATAAATCGTCAAAAATGGCAACACCATGGCCCCTGCCCGATTCACGAGCATCACCAAAGCGAGAAGCCACACATCTCTAGACAACCCTCGAAAGGTGTTCAGATACCGTTGAAATAAGCCATTCATGTGACAAAAGCAAAAGGAATGGCAACGTACCGCTCCCACAGTAGATCAAGCAAGGCATATGGGCCTTTGCTTAAATCAAAAGGTTTCGTACGACAGATGAAGAAAATTGGTTATGTGTAGCTGGGTTTGAGAAGGGTAGCGTCGTGGCTTTATCTATTTCTCACAAAGGCCACCAAGGAATGCACCAAGGTCACAAAGGAAAGATTCACCCCATAAAGCCAGACATGCATCATGCATCCCTGGCCTTTCTGTGTACGGCCTTTCATGGCAGAGCCTGCTTGATCTTA
>JANQTF010000322.1:0-6744 GCA_030731845.1 Bacteroidia bacterium
TTCCAGACTGATTCGGTGAGGCGTCCACCCGGTGCGTTGACCGTGTCGATGGCATCTGTGTAGATCGCAGCGCAGCTGCTTGTGACCACCACCCTTTTCACCGAGGCTACTTTGTTGGCTGAATTGAGCACGTTCTCGGTTCCGAGCACGGCTGGCTCGATGAGTTCTTTCTGCGGATCTTTGACATCAGAGGTGAAGGGCGAAGCTGTGTGATACACGAGTTCACAGCCCTGCATGGCCTCGCTATATGATCCCGGCTTGAGCAGGTCGGATTTAAAAAAAATGAGCTTACCGGATGCCTTTGCCGCCACCTCTTTCAGGTGTTTGAGCTTTTTGTCATCATTGGGGTTCCTGACGGCAGCGTGTACGGTCATCCCTTCATCGAGAAGACGCTTCACCAACCAACTGGCTACGTAGCCATTGGCACCAGTGACGAGGACGGGTTTGGAGGGATCTATTGTCTGCATGAGATGATTTGGTTTTGGGGTTGAATGAAGGCCCTGAATGAGATCTTCCATGATAGTTGCTCAAAGGAATACCCAATCAACAGGAGTTGCCTACACATTTTGCGGATAGCGTAACACAAAACGCATGTCTCCGAATTAAGCAAGTGAGCTGTGAGGCTTAGTGCTGAAGTCGGTATTCGACGGGGCTGAGGCCCGTTTTGTTTTTAAACAAGCGGGTGAAGTAGTGAGGATAATTAAATCCGAGATCGTATGCGATCTCGCTTACTGACTGTGGGGTACTCAGCAAAAGGTTTTTTGCTTTCTCAATGACAAAGTCATTGATATGATCTTTGGGCGAGCGCCCGGTTTCTTTTTTGATCAGGTCGCTGAAGTAGTGCTGAGACAGGTGCACTTTTTCGGCAAAATAGCTGATCGCCGGGAGGCCTTGTTCCACATGCAAATTGTCCTGAAAGTAGCGTTTCAGCTCCTGTTCAAAACTGGCTGTGATCCCAAGACTTTGACTGGTGCGGGTATTGAATTGCCGCTCATAGTATCGGAGGCAATAATTGAGCAGAAGCTCGAGATTGGAGACAATGACCCGATGGCTATGATTGTCGATGCGTTGTTCATATTCCAACTTGATATTCTGAACGACATCATTGACAATTTTTTCCTCCTGATCGGACAGGTGCAAGGCCTCAAACACGTCGTAGTTGAAGAAGGAATACTCATCCATGTGACTGCCCAGATGAGTGGCGTGAATCAGGTCGGGGTGAAAAAAGAGCATCCACCCTTTGATTTCCCCTGCGTGGATGGCTCGGGTCGGTTCATAGATTTGGCCAGGAGCGGAGAAGGCCATGACGCCTTCATCAAAGTCAAAGGAGTTTCGGCCATATTCCACCCCACAGCTTTTGTCTTTTTGGGTGATCACGTAGAGGTCATAGAGAATCCGGGTGCCCACCTCTTCCTCCCTCACGACAAGCTCAGACACATCAATGAGGCTGATGAGCGGATGCCTGGGTTTTTCAAACCCAATTATTTCGTGAAGATGGCTGATGGAGGAGATTCGAAGTTGATCCATGAAGAAATTCCTTTTGGGGTCTGGCAACAAAATTCAGCCATGTAGTTGCCAATATGCTACACAAAACGCAGAATGATTTGCACAAGTCGCAGATGAGGAGCGATTCTCTGGCGAGAATGGTCACTTGAGATTGCCTTGCCGCTTCTTCGCCGCTTCCCAAACCTTTTATACCTTTACCTCCTTTATACCACATACCTTTTACCCTCCACACTCCAATCCCCGTTTCCCACGCACATGGCAGCACATAACGAACTAGGAAAACAAGGCGAAGACATCGCCGCAGGATATCTGGAGGCGAAAGGCTACCAAATTCTGGACAGGAACTACCGATTTGAAAAAGGCGAGATCGATGTGGTGGCACTCATGCTCGACCCAGCTGAGCTGGTATTTGTGGAGGTAAAAACCAGATCAGACGATACCTGGGGCCATCCGGAAGAAGCCGTGACCGAGGCTAAAAAGAAACTCATCTTTAGGGTAGCGGAATGCTATCTCTACGAAAAGCACATGAACACCGTGCCGATCCGCTTTGACGTCATGTCCATCAACATGAAAATGCCCGAACATCCCCTGATCGAGCACTTTGAAGATGCATTTCGCATGTGGTGATTCTATATCTTCCTTTCAGCTTAGACGCTTCCGTCCTATCTTTGTTTTTCAAATCCCGACGTGCTGTAGGTACTTTCTCAGTATCAAGGGAGCATATTCACTTAATTCCTACCATGACCCAGGAACAAATACGAGGCCTTCGCGAGCGCATTGATGCGCTGAAGGGCTATCTTTGACGTGGCACCGAAACTTGCCATCATCGAAGAAAAACAAGCCATTACCCACCAACCCGATTTCTGGGAGCATCCCCAGGAGGCGGAGAAGGTGATGAAAGAAATCTCCAACCTCAAATTCTGGACCGACGCCTGGCAAAAGGTTGAAACGGCAGTAGGGGAAGCGGAGATTATGTTCGAATTCCTCAAGGAAGGAGAAGCCGAAGAAGAAGATCTCAAGCCTCTTTTTACCAGCGCTAGCGAGTTGGTAGAAGATCTCGAGTTTCGGAAAATGCTCGACAAAGAAGAAGATCGCCTCGATTGTGTACTCGAGATCAACTCAGGCGCCGGTGGCACCGAGAGCCAGGATTGGGTTTCGATGATGCGACGCATGTACATCATGTATGCCGAGCGGCATGGCTACAAAGTCAACATTCTCGACGAAGTAGAAGGCGACACGGCAGGATACAAGAGCGTGGAGATGGAGATCATCGGAGCCTACTCTTTTGGCTATCTCAAGGGCGAAAAAGGCGTGCACCGAATGGTGCGCATCAGCCCCTTTAATGCGCAGGGGAAGCGCCAAACCACCTTTGCCTCTGTTGATGTGCGTCCACTCATCGATGATACCATCGAGATCGAGATCAACCCCGCCGATGTGGAGGTCACCACTACACACTCCTCCGGTAAGGGGGGGCAGAATGTGAACAAAGTGGAAACGGCTGTGCGCGTGAAGCACATCCCCACGGGCATCACGATTTTCTCTCAGACCGACCGATCCCAGCTCCGCAACAAAGAGAAAGCCTTTCAATTGCTGAAAAGCCGCCTCTATGAGCTCGAAATTGAGCGCAGAGCCAAAGAAATGGCATCTTCTGAAGCGCAAAAATCGGCCATCGAATGGGGATCACAGATCCGCAACTATGTGTTTCACCCCTACAAGCAGGTGAAAGACCTTCGTACCGAACTCAAATCTCAAGACCTTCAGGCAGTGATGGATGGCGACCTCGATGAATTCATCAAGGCATTCCTCATGGCTACGGGAGTAGAGAAGAGAGACTAATATCAACGAAGCTGGGAGGAGGACTATCCTTGTCCCAGCTTTCTTTTTCTCTCCAGAAATGATCAGCACCCGCGACGGTTCGCCCACCCTATATAGCGAGAGATTCAATCAGCACTATCACTCCGTTCACGGAGCGATACAAGAGTCGCAGCATGTCTTTTTGGACATGGGGCTGCGCGCGCTTGCGGATCGCCCACAGCTCCGAATCCTCGAAATGGGATTTGGAACGGGGCTCAATGCCTTGATGACCGCCCTGCAAGCAACCATGCCGGTGCACTACCTCAGCCTCGAAGCCTACCCGATCTCACAAGCGCAGTGGGAAGTACTCGACTATGGCGAGCGCCTCGGCGATCAAGCTCTTTTTCTGGCGATGCACTCCGCGCCATGGAATGTGCCGGTGCAGCTCAGGCCAAACTTTATCCTGGAAAAATCCTACACCACCCTCGAAGCCTTTCCCGGTACCCAACACATTGACTTGGTGTATTGGGATGCTTTCGCACCCGACTCACAGCCCGAGCTGTGGACGGTGGAGGTATTCTCTAACATCTATCGCTCGATGAACGACGCTGGGATCCTCACCACATATTCTGCCAAAGGGGATGTGCGCCGCGCCTTGATGGCTGCCGGATTTCAAGTAGCCAAAGTCCCAGGCCCTCCAGGCAAAAGAGAGATGCTACGCGCCACTAAATGAGTTGCCACAAACAGCGAATGTTTGTCGATTATCGGTAGTGGTGCCGATCTCCCCCTGAGCAAAGGCGATGAGCGCTTGCTCTTCCCCGGCGCCTGTGTTGGGGAGGATCATCCCGTATGGTTTTAAGGTGAAAAGGATAGGTGTTTTTGTTAATTGATTGACAATCAATTTGTTGATTTCCAATCATGTGGATGTCGCAGCTGTGTGGTCTTCCTTGATTCAGCCCATGATACTGCGCTCACTCTTCGCGCAAAGCTGCATTCTTTCCTGAGCTAAACTAAATCCGGGAATACATGAGTTAATCCCTGCTTAGGTAAATTATACATGCTAAGCAATACAATTTTCTAATTATTGAAAATTAGAAAATCTATTATTCATACCATGCAGAAACCTTGCCTCCGCCTCTATTTTTGGGCGATGCCCTTGTTGTTACTTGCTTCACTTCCTGCATCCGCTAAGGGGCAGGTGACCCAGGATATCGACGACCTCATCAACTTTTGCGTTGCAGAGGAAGTCGCGTTGTCAGCGGTCTCTTTCTCAGAGGTTTGGGATGAGGCCATCTTGCTGATGGTATTGCTCGCGATTTGGCGATCTAGAAAGCAAATTTCTCTGGTTGCACTTTTAATTGATCGAGATACCATGCTCTGGAAGAAAATGGCTGAATCATCTTTGCTTTGGATACAAGCCGCGCTCTTTGTGGTTCGGTGAAGGCCTTCAGCAATTGACGAAATAGCTTGACCTCATGGTAGAGGTGTTTTTTTATCTCAGGCCTGATTTCTTCATGGCGACACAGGTATTCCTCGAGTGAGCGAAGCTCCCCCTCAAAATCGCGTTCTCCCCGGCATTGGTAGCGAAGGCGCAGCAACTTGATCCGGGCTGATACTTCCAGAAAGGGATCTGTGAATTTTTGGGCAAAGATGCGGATCGCAAGGTCAGGTTCACCAGTGGCCGAGTAATAAGAACCAAGATTGAAGCGGCTCTCCTCCTCTCTGCAAGATTTTGGAAGGAGGCGCTTGAGCTTGTGCAGATATTCGAACACAAGACTTTTTTCTCCTACCACGAGCCCCATACCAAGCAAATTGCGATAGCGCACCGGCGGCAGCACGCCATCGAGCAGGAGCAAATCATTGCTCACCGCCCATTGGTATAGGTTCCAAAGCGAATGCGCATAGCACAGATCGCCATCCTGATGATAAAGCCGAAGAAAACGATTGTGCAAAATGGCGTAAATGTCTTGCACGATATCGGTGCTCAGCAAGTCCTGCTTCGCGTAGAGCCAATCCTGGATTTGAGGGGCAAGCGATATGTCATTGTCACGCAGCAAGATGAGGAGATCCTGATAGATAATGAGAAGCGGAAAGGAAGTGAGATCGGGGAAGGTCCGCAGGAGGGCCAAAATCTCGTCGATGAGCAGAAGGCCAAAAGAATCGGATTGGTTGTTTCGGGCAAGGCTGATGAGCGCTATTCGAAGTTTCTCGTGAATCCACCACATCTCTGCGTGCAGATTCAGCGTCGTGAGATTGCCTGGGAGCTTGTCTTTTTTTCCGCTTTTGAGGAGAAACGCCCTTCTTTCGCGCTCGATTCGATATCTGAAATGATGGTACTGTTCGTCAGGGAGGGGAAGATGATCTGCCTGGGCCACCACTTTCTGATAGCGATCTTCAAATGAATGGGTGGCCTGCCGACGGTTGAGCGCCTCCAATAACTTCATGTGCCTGTTCGCCTCATCTTGCCGGAAGGCTTCTATTGCAAAAAATTCTTCCAATTTCCCGACCAACTGACTCTCTACCCTGCGTAGTCCTGAATCGGCATAGGGATTGGCCGGAACCCCTTTATGAGGATGCAGGGCAGTCCAGATTTGTTCAATTGGCTGATCAGCCAACATTTGCCGGGCCAATATCAGGGTGCTTTCCTGCTTCCCTGCTAGATCCCATGTGAGCCAATCGATAAACCGTTGAGTTTCATGTTGCTCGAGTGCGCGGATCAGTTCCTGAACTTTCCGGGTTTTCATAGATTTTCTTGTTTCGAAAATATAAGCTAGGTATTTGACAGGTAAAAATCAACCTTCCGAGGTTCATCATTCGCCCGGTTAATCTTCTCATCCTTCTTATATTTGTGCTTTGATACACTGATCCATCTGCTATGTCTCTCTGGGAAAAAGTCAACAACCGATCTAATAGTACCCTCATCGTTTTGGGGATAGGGGCCATTTTTCTGGTCATAGTTCTGTATTCGAGCTTCTCCCGCAATCCGGGTGCGTATGAAAGCAAGCTGCTCAAAGCCAGAGAAAACCGCGATCTCTATTTCAAAAACTCGCCCGATAGCCCAGTCCCACGCGACCTGAAAGCGGAATTTGAAGGCCTTGCCTACTTCAAACCCAATGCTGCCTTCATCTCCGCCGCCACCCTCGAGCGCGATCCACAACCCGACACCGTGCGCATGCTCATGTCCAACGGCGAAGCGGAGCAGATGCTAAAATTTGGCAAGGTCACCTTCCGCCTCTTCAAAAAAGAATACAGCCTGAGCGCCTTTCGCACCGTAGATGCTGCTGCCGGCACCGACCTGTTCATCCCCTTCACCGACCTCAGCTCCGGCAACCAAACCTACGGCGGCGGTCGCTACCTCAACATCCCGATGGCCACGCCCCTCACCATCGACTTCAACGAAGCCTACCACCCCGATTGCCTCTACAACGACGGCTTCGCCTGCCC
>JANQTF010000322.1:6844-9981 GCA_030731845.1 Bacteroidia bacterium
AAATCCCCCTGTGCACTGGCCTTCTGCGCTGGAGAGGGGGACTTTAGGGGGTGATCTTCCAAAAATCATCCTACGCAATAGACCCACGCCCTGGCCGCGTGATCTTCCCAAAATCCCCCTGCGCGATGGCCTTCTGCGCTGGAGAGGGGGACTTTAGGGGGTGATCTTCCAAAATCCCCCTGCGCACTGGCCTTCTGCGCTGGAGAGGGGGACTTTAGGGGGTGAAAAAACAGCAAGCGTACCGCTCCTCTACATGCACGCCGAGCAAACACAGCCTTGCTATTCGGGGTAAATAATTGCTAATATTGGGGCAGACTTATGTGGCTATGAGAAAAATACTTGCTTATATCCTCACCTCCATTCATTTGCTATTTTTTGGCTTAGGGATCGTGATTTTTGACCTGCCTCAGCGCATCGCGATGGCGATCGGAGGGCAGAGAGCCCAACAAAAAACCGTTCAGCTGCTTAATTTTTTCCTTACCTGGTCCCTGTTGTTGTTGGGTTCTATTCCGCGATGGAGGCAAGCGACAGATCTGCCCACAGATCGCCCGTTGATCATGGTATCCAATCACCAAAGCTTGTATGACATTCCCATTTTCTTTTGGAAAATGCGCAAGCACTATGTCAAGTTTATTTCCAAAATAGAGCTGAGCAAAGGCGTCCCGAGTGTTTCCTACAACCTGCGAAAAGGCGGCAATGCCCTCATCGACCGCAAAGATCCGAGGCAGGCGCTGCCCGAAATCAAGCGGTTTGCAGAATTCATCGAGGAGCATAATTATGCGGCGGTGATCTTTCCCGAAGGCACCCGGAGCCGCGATGGCGTGCCCAAGTTTTTCTCTCCCAATGGCCTCAAGACCATGCTCAAATATGCCCCTTCAGCCCTTGTAGTGCCGGTTTCGATCAACAACAGTTGGAAATTGGTGCGGTTTGGGAAGTTTCCGATGGACATAGGGGTGCAGCCCACCTGGGATATTCACCCGCCGATCGACCCGAAGGGCCGACCATTTGAGGAAGTTTTTGAGCAAGTGCAGGCCATCATCAAGGAAGGCATTGTTTTGAAATAAACGGGCTAGCTGCTAGCTTGCTCGCCGTTTCACGGCATTTGTATGGTGCAAAGCCGCTTTTCCCCAATCAGAAAAGGCAACATGATCAATTACCCTCTGCAAAATCTCCCTCAGCGGAGCGCCAAGCCCCGGGACGGAGGCATCACCATGGTGATGGACAAAGGCCTGAGTGTGCGTCAGGTAGAAGACCTCCTTGAGGTCGCGATCGACCACATCGATATTGTGAAGCTTGGCTGGGCCACCTCAGCGGTGACTTCCAACCTTCGCGCCAAAATCGAAACCTACCAGAAAGCTGGAATCCCCGTCTATCTTGGAGGGACCATGCTCGAAGCCTTTTATATCAGAGGGCAAATGGATGAGTATCGCCGTGTGCTCGAAACCTATGGCATCAGCCACCTCGAAGTATCCGATGGCTCCATTGAAATCTCTGAGACTGACAAGTGCAACTTGATCAGCGAACTGGCCAAGGATTACACAGTTCTCTCAGAAGTAGGTTCCAAAGATCCTGAGAAGATGCTTCCTCCTTCCCAATGGATTAGCATGATGCAGCGAGAGCTTGATGCAGGATCATGGAAAGTGATTGCCGAAGCACGCGAAAGCGGCACGGTGGGCATGTTTCGTGGCGATGGCAACGTTCGCTCTGACCTTATCGCAGAGATTTTGGATAAAATTCCGTCAGAAAAAATCATCTGGGAAGCTCCTCAAAAAAATCAGCAGGTGTGGTTCATCACCCTGCTCGGTTCAAATGTAAATCTCGGCAACATTTCTCCTGAAGAAACCATTCCACTCGAAACTCTGCGTTTGGGCCTCCGGGGAGATACTTTTTTTACCTTTTTGAACCAGTAAGCCTTTGTCGGGCTTCTAGCCATCATGCCTGCGATGCCCCCCAGCAACGCAGGCATTTTTTTGGGGGCAATCTTGAATTCAGGTTGACTAGCATTCAATCGCAGGGATTTTTCACCTTCGGAGAACACCTTGCGAAGGTTGCCAGGAAAAAAATATTCGACACAAGGCAACCCATTCAAATTCATTGACGTATCAACCATCATGGAGCCTGACATTCGCCTTCCTGACGTTCACTTTTATCTCATGGATAGAATTATGAAACAAGCTCGCAGCCTAACCCGCGAGGTGTTTCATCGACATGAGATCGAGGTAACTACGGACCAATGGGTCATTCTCAAAGCCATTGCCGAAAAAGAAGGATCCTCTCAGCAGGAAATATCGGAGCTCACTTTTCGGGAGCCGGCGGCTATCACCCGCATGCTCGACCATCTGATCAAGCAGGGCTTTGTGAGTAAGCAGATAGATGACGCAGACCGTAGAAAGCAGCTTCTTTTTCTCACCGAGACAGGTTCGCAATTATACCAGCGGGCGATGCCTATTGTGAAAAGCATTCGAGAGCATGCCCTCACCGATCTGACCGAAGCAGAGAGAGACACCTTTCGCAATATACTCAAGCGTGTGTACGGCGCCATCCAGGAAGATTTCTAAGTTCTTTTAGTTAATTCGTTGATATATCAAAATTCGTCTTATCAATTAAATTCCAATACTATGTTTCAATCACAAATCATCGCAGTTCTGCTGTTTCTCCCCTTGATCGCCTGTCAGGTGCAGGGACAAACAAGCACCAAGTCGGACCTTAGCCAGATCACCGAGTTGATCGGCAACTATGCTGTTTCGGGCGACAAACAAGATGCCGCCGCACTGGAGGGCATGACCCACACTGATTTTCGAATCGTGTTTCGGATTAGTGACGAGCAAACCATTACGCTCCCGAAATCGGTTTATCTTGACAAAATCAAAACAAAGGAGTTTGGTGGCGACAAGAGAAGCGTCGAAATCCAGAGCGTGGACCTAAAAGCCGGTAAAACCGCCTTTGCCAACGTAGTGTTGCGAAGCGAGAAGGCGACCATGTCCAACTTTCTCACCTTTGTGAAAGAAGGCGGCACTTGGAAGCTTGTGGCCGACACGGCTTTTATGGAAGAATAAGCGGTCCTGCTACTTTGGGAGGTGTTTTTTCGCCTACAGATTTCGTTATCCTGTGTACATGAGTCATCCCTAAAATTGGGG
>JANQTF010000322.1:10081-11431 GCA_030731845.1 Bacteroidia bacterium
TTCCACATCTTACCTACGTTCGCTAAATGGCTTCGATTTCAGAGAATGTGCCGTATCTTTTCAACTTAATACACGCCTAACCAGATTCTCGATGTTGCGACTTTTTCCCTCATTTTTCTTGCTCATTGGTTCACTGTTGTTTTTTACATCGGGAGTTGGGCAGACCCTCACCCAGGAGATCCGAGGACGCGTGATAGATGCCGAAAGCCTTGAGCCCTTGGTAGGGGCAAGGGTGGAAGTCACAGACATTAGCCCGACCATTGGTGCACTTACGAATGAAAATGGGGAATATGTGCTCGAAAGAGTGCCCGTAGGAAGGCGCACGGTTCGCTGTAGTTATGTTGGCTATGCAGAATTTATTCGCGATAACCTTAACATCAACTCTGCCCGCGAATATCAACTCGACATGGAGCTGAGGCCCGGCTACGACCTCGACGAGGTCGTGGTGTCAGCCTATAAAGCCACCGAAGCGGTCAACGAGTTTCAGGTGGCGAGTGTGCGCCGCCTTGACCCGGAGGAGTTGCAATATCACGCTGCCACCGGCAACGATCCCAGCCGCCTCGTGCAAAGCCTGCCCGGCGTGCAGCCCGGCAACGATAACCGCAACGAAGTCGTGATTCGAGGCAATTCGCCGGCAGGCGTATTGTGGCGCCTCGAAGGCATTGACATCCCCAACCCCAACCACTACGCCGGAGGCGGATCTTCGGGGGGAGGGATCACCATCTTCTCCGCTTCCGTGATCGGAAGCTCCGATTTTTCTTCTGGCGCCTTTGCCGCTGAATATGGCAACGCCCTCTCCGGCGTATTTGACATGCACTTTCGGGTAGGCAACAAGCAAGAGCAGCAGCACACGTTTCGCGCAGGGGTCCTCGGTCTCGATGTGGCCACCGAAGGCCCCATTGTGAAAGGGAAAAGCTCCTATGTTGCCAACTTTCGATATTCGACCCTCGGCATCCTCAACTCTGTGGGGATCTATCTCGTGGGGCCTCGCATTGCCAACAACTTCTACGACTTTTCCTTCAAGGTTCATCATCAAAGCAAAAAAACGCAATACTCCCTCTGGGGCATTGGTGGCCTGAGCTCACAGCTGCTTGATGTAGATGTGATGCCATGGACCGTTTGGCGGCAAAAATATCTCTACAGCTATGGTTCCAATACGGGCGTAATAGGCGGAACCATTCGGCACATCATCGACAATCAATCCTTTGTGGAGATTAATGCGGCCTTCATGAGCCAAAATGCCTATACCGCAGACGACTCCATGCGCAACGATGGGTTCACCACCGATCGTGTCAAAACCGAGACCTATATCAATACCCGCATCTCTGCTCACGCTTTCTACAAGCGTAG
>JANQTF010000323.1 GCA_030731845.1 Bacteroidia bacterium
GCCATGCGATTACACCGCATCAGGATTTCCTGCATCTCATTGCCGGGGCTGTGTAAGGGGTCAATGTTTTTTACCAATGCTACACGAAGGGCAAACAATTCTTCCCGGTCATATTTGGTCGAATGTCTCGCCATATCGAGCTTCGTCTGGGCCTCCTGCTGGTTTTGTTTGGGGTTGAGCCACCCATTTAGCTCCGAGCATTGGTGACAAATTCCCTCCTTGTTGACCAGCGCGCATCTCTGGTCAAATACTTCTGTCATGGTCTTTCGGGCCAGTTGAATCAGGTATTTCACGGCCCCTTCTGACTTCCCCAAAATCAGCATGATCTCCGGCACGGTGAATTCATAAATGTCCTTGAGGATCAGGGCTACTTGATTTTCGATGGGCAGGGTTTTGGAGATGCAGGTGAAGCAGGTATCTATATGCTCCCGGATGTCGTAGTTGCCAGCTTCTGACTGGGTAGAAACCTGCACGATGGCCTGGGCCAGTGACTCCTGTTCCTGCACCAACTTCTTCGCCTGTTCAGACACGTCTGTCTGCCAGCGCTTTCTTCGCTGGAGATAATTGTAGGCCAGGCTGGTAGCAATTTGAAACACCCAGGTTTTGAGGGTGGAATCCCCCCGATACTGATGGATTTTTTCAAAAGATCTGATGAAAGTGTCGTGGGTAAAGTCGTCTGCGTCGGCACGGCTGGCGAGAAGTCTGTATAGGTAGGACCTGAGTTGATCCTGAAAAGGGGAAAATAGGGTTTGGAAGGCGCGAATATCACCCGCCATAGCTTTTTTCAAGGTTTGGTCTTCTGCTGCATTCATCACTCGATCTGTTTTGGGGTTGAACATGGGGGAATGGAATCAGGAATGTTCCATTCCCCCAAGCTTCATGCGATCAGGACAACTTTTCCGGTTGTGAGGCGGTTTTCTATATCGAGATGTGCCTGCCGCACCTCCCGGAGTGGATAGCTACTCGAAGATACTACTTGCACCTTTCCCTCCGCCAGTAGCCCAATCACAGCCCCAAGCGATTGCTGCCAAAGCTCCGTTTTGTACTGAATAAAATGGGCCAAATTGAATCCCAGGATCTGGAAGCTGCCGTCCACAAAGGCTTCGGAGTGGATAAATCCCTTTTCACCACTTGCTGCGCCGTACACGATCATGGTTCCATCGATTGTGAGGCATTCGAAACTTTGTTCATAGATTTTTCCGCCCACCATTTCCAACACAAGGTCCACTTTCTCACCGTCGTTGGCTGCCAAAAGGAGCGAGGGCCAATTGCCGGAGGTGTAATTGATCGTGAGATCGGCCCCGAGCTCACGCGCTACCTGTAGCTTGGCTTCGGTGCTCGCTGTGGCAATCACGCGTGCGCCAGCGAGTTTGGCCAGTTGCACGAGCAAAGATCCTACGCCTCCAGCGGCGGCATGAATGAGCACGGTTTTTCCATGAAGGTCGCTCGCCAATTGGTGCAGCATGAGATGGGCGGTAGAACCCTGCACAAAAATTGCCGTTGCGGCTGCGGCATCCACATGCGGTGGCAATGGCACACAATAAGCTGCTTCAGCTACCACATACTCGGCATATCCACCCCCGGCAGGCAAGATCGCGAGCACACGGCTTCCTGTTTGATAAGGTTCGCCAACGCCATCGCCCAACGCGACGACCTCGCCCACTGCCTCTGCTCCGAGCACATAGGGGAGGGGAGTCGGCATAAAATACGTGTTGCGACGCCGTAACAAATCGGAATAATTGACTCCAGCAGCGATCACGCGCACCAATAATTGGCCTTTTCCAGGGCTTGGCACAGGCTGTTCTACTACCTGAAGGCTTTCGATCGAGCCAAAGCTTGTGAGGCTCACTTGTTTCATTGTCTTTGTCATGAGAATATTCAGTTATGGTGAATGCCTCTTTGACAAATGAAGAATGCGAAGTGGATGAAAAATAGAAAAAAAATTATTCGGCCATCATGTCCCACGCTGATCTGAGCCTATTCACAAACCCATCGAGCCCTGCTATTCTGTGCTCCGTGGCCCAGCGATATTTGTCGAGTCTTTTGAGTAAGACCAACTTACCAATGGTGGGAATCATTGCCGAAAAGGAATCTTGGGATATCTGTAACCCAGTTGCAAAAGCATCCCACTGTTGCTGATCCAGGCGGTCCCGATCACTTGTCATCAGGAGCCCTAGTTCCATGTGGGGGGAAACATGGCATTCTGCCGTGCCCCAATCCAGCAGGTACACCTGTTGCCGATCAACCATGACATTTTTTGGACTCAGGTCTCCATGTGTCAATCCGAAGGAAAAAGAAGCTGACGCCAATTCAGAGAGGGTCTCCTTGAGTTGGCGATGTTCTCTGATGGTGAAAATGCCTTCGAGAATCAAAGGATCCTCTTCCGTGAGCATACCAAGGTTATAGGAGAGATATCGCTCCCAGCGATCGTTGAAAGCAGCCGGCACGCCTTCCATGATCTTGTCACCAAAACCAGTTACAGGAATGGTCGCCATTCGGCGCACATAGTCGCCCAGGCGTTGCCAGATCAAGAGCTGCTCTCCCGGGCTGAGCGCTGAGCCATTGATGCCAGGCAGCTTGTTTTGAATCATGTAGCACCACCCGCTATTCCGGCCCAAGCTCAATACCCTTGGCGAGGGAATACCGACTTTGGCAGCGGCTGCCAGGCACCAGGCTTCTTTGGCAAACTCAGCAACCGTCCTGCTTTCCTCTCGTTGCAGGCGAATCACATATTCGTCGTCACGCCCCCGAACCAAAAACACCTCATTCACCGACCCATACTCATGAATCGGAATGAGATCACCCACAGGCTCCTGTAAGTCACCTTGCATCACTGCGGCAATCAGCCCTGCCATATCCGCTTCTCTCATTAGGTGCGATTCTTCAGGTGTTGGACCATTCAATTTGCCACTGCCTTTCCCACCACTTTGCTTTCGCGCAGCAAGGCTCCCCTTGCAGAGTTTCCCGCGATGTGAGCCGCATTCCCTCCTGTCTGTGCCGCAATCTGGGTCATTTCCACGATTCTGTTTTGAGGAAGTTTGCCGAAATAAAAGACACTCATCACCACCCGGGAAGCCGTGATCATCGCCATGGATTTTTCGATGTCTGCCTGATCAAATCCGCCATCGGTTCCGAAAATGATGCGGTTGTTTCCTCCTTCAATAAAATGCTTTTCGGCGATGTTGAGGGCATCTTTGAGGGCTTTGCCGGGCTTGGTTTCACCAGACGACTTCATCCCCTGAAGGGTTTCCGTGATCACGTCTCGCGCTTCTGCGGGAACCGCTTCGAGCAGCACCTCAGAATTGCCGGAATAGGTGATGATGCTGATCAGATCCTCTGGGCGCATGTAGGGCAGCAGATCCAGCAGCGCCTGCTTGAGCAGCGGAAGCCGATCAGGCTTGTTCATCGAAGCTGACACATCCAGCACAAAAACAAGGTGATTGACGGCGTATTCCTCCAGGTTATAGGTTTTTTCGATCAGGGCGGAGTCGTCGCGGGTGTGGGCATCGCGGTAGATGGCAGCCGAATCACCCGAAGACAGCCGCAGACTGCCGAGCCATTGGGCGGTATCTTTGAGCCTGTCGGGCCATGCCGATGGCAGGAGGAGCCACGCGGCTCCCAGATCGTTTTGGTCGCCAGGCCCGCCTACAAGCAGATCGGGTCTTCCGTCTTGGTTATGATCGCCTGCGGCTGCGAGGGAATAGCCAAAACTATGTTTGGGCCCCAATTCTCCTTCAAAATTGTAGGTTGCCTCGCTGATTTTGTGCCACGCGATCATGTTTCCCGCTTTGTGGAGGGTCATGACATAGATCGCGCCACGGTCTTTGCCTCCGTCGTCGTCTTTGATGGCAGCCACTGCGATCTGTGCGCTGCTGTCTGCCAGGGGGCTGATCACGGCCATGGCACTGCCAAATCGGTCGTCGGGATTGAGCGGCAGCTTCATGCCCCGATCACCGGGAGTGAGTTTTTGATGGGCCACTGATTGGCCTGCCGGAGAGAGGAAAAGCAAGTGCAACGCGCCTTTTCCCTGTCCGGCTGCATCGTCTTCGGGGGAAGAAATGAGCAGATCGTTGCCGCCATCGCCATCGAGATCGCCGGGGGAGCAGATGCTTGCCCCAAACTGATCGCTGCTGCGCAATTCGCTCAACCACGCCTCTTCCCCTTCTCCGATCACCCTGGCAATCCGAAGATTTTGCCCTGCATTGTGACTCAAGACAAACACTTTCCCGACGCCTTTACCAGAGGGAACCGGAGCCGCGACCGCCAGCAAATTGTCGGAGAGGGCGGTGATACCAGCGCCAAGGCGGCCTTCGAGGGTAAGTTTGGTGAGAAATGCCTCGCTTCTGCCGCCCCAACGAGAGGTTGCGGTGATCTGCCCTGCTTCATTCACTGACCAAAGCCAGAGCGCGCCATAGGCGAGAGGGCCTTCCTTGCCGAGCGGTTCGCCCACCCAGAGCTCCAGACTTCCGTCGCCATCGAGGTCGCCCGCGGGCCACATGGCCTGCCCAATGCGTCCACCGGGTGTTTCTCCCTGCCCCTGCCATGTCGGCGGTGCTTGCTGTACAATCCGCAGGGGGTTTCCTTCTTTATCTGGGAAAATCACGGAACAAACCGTCGCCTCCGCTCCGCAAGCCACCACCAACCACTCTGAGACGCCATCGCCATCCAAATCACCAATGGCCACAACCCCCGTCCCAAATCGGCCATCAGGTTGAAGAGAGAGGCCCGCTGTGCTGGCATCGAGGCGTTGATATTGATAGAAATACGGAGAATGCTGGGCCATCGCCAACAGCGGAAAAGAGATGATCAGGAGGAACAGATACTTCATAGAAGTGAAGATACCGGGATTCCTGAAAAGTGACAACGATGTCGAGAGGCGAGAATCGCCGCAGCAGGTCTTGCACCCGTAGCAGCGGGTCTTGCACCCGCTGCTACGGGTCTGCGGGTCTTGCACCCGCTGAATTGCGGGTTTTGCACCCGTAGCAGCGGGTCTTGCACCCGCTGCTACGGGTCAGCGGGTCTTGCACCCGCTGAAATTGCGGGTTTTGCACCCGTAGCAGCGGGTCTTGCGCCCGCTGCTACGGGTCTGCGGGTCTTGCACCCGCTGAAATTTCCCGCTCACCACCTCCTCACCCCAACAAAAAAAAACGGGCCCGCGAGAGCCCGTTTGTATCAGTCGTTCTTTGAAAAAAATCATTTCAATGCGATGGTCTTCATCACCACAGATGATCCATTGGATACTCTCACAGTCAGGTTGTTGTCATTCACCTGCCTCAGATCCAACACTCTTCCATGAGATTCTTGGTCTAGTTTCACCAATTCAGAGAAGATTACCTCTGCTTTTTGATTGGTGATTTCCACATTTACCTCTTCTTCCCCAGGTACGACGAGGATCCAACGACCATCGACGGGATAAGGGTAGATCACAGCTTCCAGGGAGGAAGCTTCAGGAGCATCAATCGTGACAGGCTGACGGAAGTTCACGCCTTCGCCACTTACTTCGATGAAGTAGGTGCCATCGGGAACTTCGCTGAAGGAAATTGCTTTGCGGAAATTCACTTCATCCTTCAACTTGACAGAGTACAAGGAGTAGCCTTGAGCATCGACCACGCGGATCGTCACAGGCTGCACCGTTGTAGATTGGTAAACCACCTGCACTGTCCGGGGATTATCGGCTT
Organism: Bacteroidia bacterium; assembly: GCA_030731845.1. Taxonomy (GTDB): domain Bacteria; phylum Bacteroidota; class Bacteroidia; order J057; family J057; genus JANQTF01. Next base: position 5,679 of record JANQTF010000323.1, read on the forward strand.
TCTCCAGACGTACGATGGACTTTGGCTCAGAATCGCGAGTAGTAGCATCCTTTCCAATGACTGGCTGGCTCAGCCCTCCAAGGACGAACATCATGACCAGTGCTTGTTTGAAACGGAAGGAATGCATAAACGTAAAGTGGTTAAGTGAATAAATACTTGATGACACCAAAGCAACGGCGTTTTTGCGATATTCTCAAATTATATTAAATAATTTTACATTATTCCTATCTATTCGGTCATTTTGATGAGAATAATGTCAGATATTCCTTCAATTATGCCTTCACCGCTTGCGGGATCTGCCTTTTGTTTCCAGGACTTCAGCCTGACTTGCTATCGTTTTTTTTCGACTTCTATCCCTGCCTTTGCTAGTATTCCAATAATGACCGCAGAGAGAGCCTTCTCTGGCTTTTCATTTCGCTCAAAAGCTTCAAAAGAAGGATAGATGTGAGGTATGCATCGCCTGTGGCAGTGTGCCGATCGGTCTTTCTGATGTCATATTTGTCGCACAACTTATCGAGGCTATAGTCTTGTGCCCGAAATCGGTAGGCCTGCCAATCGGGTTGCTCAGCCCTCATCGCCAATTGGGCTGTATCTATGCGCCAATTGTGGAGCCTGAATCCAGGATAATATTTTCTCAGACCTGATTCTACCATCGCGGCATCAAAATCCGCATGGTGCCCCACGAGCACATCGGCCCTCAGGTATCTCAGAAACTCCAGCAATGCGACCTTCTCTTCCATCCCTTGCAGATTTTCCTGAGCCAATATCCCATGAATCGGAATCGCTGACACCTGTGTCACCTGAGAGGAGACCAAAGATAGCTCGAGGCTGTCGGCCACATGGATCGCTCCATGCTGCACCACGATAGCCCCGATGCTCAGGATCTGATCAGCGCTCGGGTCCAAACCGGTGGTTTCTGTGTCCATCACCACAAAGCGAAGGTCTTGCCATGCCTTGCCTGTCTGTGGCCGATGAGCATAGGCCCGCAGATAAGGACCTATCACTGGATCTGCCCCATGTCTGATCTTTCCGATGTTGTTGCTGATCCAAGAAACCATAATTCAGGAGGGTCGATGTAGGAAGAAACGGGCTCTATGCCCCATGGCTCGCATAGGTCAACGCCATGGGCCTGGTCGAATGGGGCCACTTACCTGAATACTGTGAGTGAAAACCTCGTTTTCAAGATTGTCTGGAGCTCTTCGATGGTGCGAAAGGAGTATTTGAGAGTTTGCTTCTCTATTTTGTTGAGGGATTTGGGGTCAATAAATCTCCCTGAATTTCCTTTTTGGAAGCCATTCAGCGCGCGGTGGCGCAACATGCCCTCGTAGGCCATGGCAGCCTCTTCGTAGAGGTCGGCATTGGCTGGCTCCAGCTCGGCCAACTTTTCAAATCGCCCAACCGTGTTGGTGATTCCTCCCTGCTGATGCGAAAGCAGAAGTACCCTGGCCGCATCGGCCAAAGGCATCATGCCACGAAGCTTGATGTCAAATTCGTCTTTGTGGCTGCCTCCACGCTCAATGATCAATTGATTCAAAAAGCTTAAGGGAGGGGGATTTTGAAGGGCATTTTGAGCAAAATAATTCAAGAAATTGCTTCGATCATGGATAGTTTGAAACAGAAAACTTGATAATTTTTCTGCAAGTACCTCGTCTCCAAAACCAGCTCGAAAATCGAAGAAGATCGTGCCGTGCATCAGAGCCTTGGGGTCTGGCACACGAATCCATTCTGAAAATGCCTGCTTCCATCCGCTCAGAGACATGTTCCACGCGGGGTTGCTCGCCATGATTTCTCCGGGGCAATGGGCAAATCCACAGGCTTCCAGCTTGTCGGTCACCAGGGTTCCAAGGCGCAGGAAATAGCTAGCCACTTCCGCCTGACACTCCTCTGTGGGATCTTCATAGATCAGGGCGTTGTCCTGATCGGTCCGTAGGAGCTGCTCTCCCCTTCCTTCACTCCCAAGACTGAGCCAGCAAAAGTGCTCTGCAGGCCGCTGCATCCCTTCTTCCTCCAATTCCTGAAGGCTGAGTTCTATGCAGCGATAGATGAGAGAATCGTTGATTTCGGTGGCAGTGGAGGTGATAAACGAAATCGACACTTCCTGCTCCAGGTAGCTGCGAAGGAGCTGCTCTGCTCGCGAACGAATCTCAGCCAGCTCTCCCATGTTTCGCGACTTGTACATTTGCTTCACCAGCACCGCGGGGTTGTTGCCCTGTGACAGCAGCACGTCATGTTCTGAAATAATGCCGATAAATCTGGAATCGGGGCTGCCATCTTCCGTGACTACGAGGTGCCGAATCCGTTTGCGCATCATCAAAAGGATCACTTCTGCCACGGTGAGCCCATTGCGCACACAGATCACGGGAGAAGACATTACCTTGCCCACGCGCTCATAAATTGTATAAGCTCCTGTCCCGATTTTCCTCGCAAAATCTGTGTTGGTGAGAATCCCCATCGGGTGCAACTCTTGATTTGCCACCACCACAGAGCCTACTTTGTACTCTGTCATGATTTGTGCGGCTTCTTGCACACTGTTGTGTGGCAGGCAAAAGACTACCCCACTTGTGGGCTTGAGCACAATCACGTCTTCTTCCTGAAACAGTCCCGATGGTCGCGAAGACCTCGAAAGTTGTTTGCGGGCCTCCACCATGCCTTTGCTCCCTGTCCGCACGACCGTCTGCCCCGAAGCAAATCCAGAGGCATAAAACATCGCCACCTTCGGATATCTGTCCATCAATGGCAAAAAGATCTCCTTCGGTATGGCATAGATCAATGCCTCATTGGTGATGCGTGCCGAGGCAATGTAGGCATTGCCCGATAGCATGGCTCTCACGCCAAAAGAATCTCCAATATCGCAGAGGTCGATCACACGGGTGCTTCCTTCGGATTCTTCCTGGATCTCTACCTTCCCCTTATGTAGGATGAAAAAAAATTGCTCCGCCTCCTCTCCCTGACGAAAGACAAACTCATGGTGTGTGTGATAACGCACCTGAATGGTAGCGGCTAGCTTCTCCACTTCTTCGCGTGGAAGAAAGGAAAATGGAGGAAACGCATACAAAAAGTCTGCGACCCTGGCAGCGATAGCGTGTGCAATCATGGAGAAAATGTAATCATTCTCTGCCAAAATAAGAGAGACTGCCATCCCTTGCGGAGAATGACTTCTGTCATGCCGGGGGCTTTGTCATGCACTAGTGCAGTGCCGCATAAGCTTCAGTCACCACCTGCTTGGTGTTGCCCACAAATACCTGGTCTTCCATCAAAAGCACCGGGCGCTTGAGAAAGGTGTATTCTTCGATGATGAGTCGCCGGTAATCAGCCTCGGTGAGGTCTTGCTCATGCAGGCCCATGGCGCGATATTTCATGGCGCGCTTGCTGAAAAGCGCTTCATAAGAACCTGCCAATGCCTTCATAGCATCCACTTCCTCCTCAGAAATAGGCTGAGACTTGATTTCTCGCAAGGCGACATCGTCCCCAAGTTCCAGCTCTTTCATAATCCGCTGGCAAGTGCCGCAGGAGGCAAGATAAAAGAAAGTCTTCATGTCCGCGAAGATAGGAAACCCTCTTGGGAGCACAAGCAAAAGTGAGAGAAAGCTGCCCCAAAGTTGGGCATCATCTGCGCATCCAAGCTCTCATTTCTGCCTGATAGCGCGTGCTTTCCAGGCTTCCGATCACCTGCGTGTAGGCCTGCGGGTCGCGAACATAGCCGTAGGCGAATTGAGCAAACTGCATCCGCACCCTGTCGTCGCCGAGCTCTCTCATGATGAATACGACCTCCTGTGTGGTGGTAGGGCTTTGAGAAACATAGGATTGAGCCATAGCCAACCGACGCTCCATGTAGCGCTCCCTGCGAATGGCAATGATTACGTCGTTGAATATCCGGATTTCTACACGAACCGGCGCTGCTGCATACACGGGCCTTTCCTGATAGCCGCGATCGTCATCGTCGCGACTTCGATAGTCGTCGTCATCGTCATATTTTCTTTTTTTGCCTCCACCACGATGGTCATCATCGTCATGTTTCTTTCGGTAGCCATAGGCTGGCGCATGAGCCGGAGGTCCACCGTTTCCCTGGTTATTCACCCAGCGGTATAGCTCCTGTCTGTGCCCGGGATCTTCGAGCAGATCTGTCAGGGAGAGGTAGTTTTCAGGATCTACCACCGAGGGATAAGCGCTTCTGCCTAGCTCCAGCCGATTGCCATCATGTTCAAAGAGATCCATCAGCTCGGCTACCTGCCAGGTGGCGACGCAGTTGTTGCGCACCAGTTGGCGCGACATTTCGAGGCGTTCGCCTTCGCCACGGGTACCAGCAATGATTCGGTAGTGCTGGTCAAACACGCGCTCGGGAATGGGGCTATAGCAAGCCGGGGAAGCAAATCCTGTGGTGAGGAGGGCTGAATAGAGGAAAAGGATAAATGCACGCATACGAATGAATTTTCCTCCTACTGTGCGAAAAGAGAGCCAACATGGGTGCCCCAGCACCAGAGTCGAGGCGCCAATGTGCCACAGTGTGTATCGGTTGAATATCCGTGACCGAAAGGCTAGGGGATCAGCACCTTGGAGGAGTATGCATTTCCGGTCTCATCGTTCATTTTGACAACATACATCCCAGTTTGAGGAAGGAGAATGTTCTGAATACCCGTAGCACTCCCTTCCCAGATCAATCGCCCATGAAGATCATAGATCTTGCCTTGCCAGGCATGTCCTGCTAAGCCCAGATGGAGCTCTTGTGCCTCGGTGGTCAGTACCCAATCTGGGCCAGGTGTCATGATGACGGTGTTGGAGAAGATTTCTCTCCCATCGAGCAGCAGCCCCCGGATACGATACTCTCCAGCTCCCTGTGTTGGCCATTGCCGATCGGAAGCGGTGAGAAGCTGTGAGAGGATGATTTGCTGATCTGCTAGTTGCTGAATCTCAAATGCCTGCCACGTAGCGGAGCTAGGCTCCCAGGAAAGAAGGTCACCCTCGAGCTGAAGGCTGATCAATTCCTGTCCCAGAACGACATCCACAATGGCGCAGAGTGAAAACTGCGAGGTGTTGCCCGCAGCAGAGGTGGCAGTGGCGGTGATTTGCTCTCCGAGGGTAAAGGTGCCGGGAATGGACCAATTGCCTACCCCATCGGAGGCAGCTGATCCAAGAAAGGAATATCCCTGACAGGGTGGCGTGCCTATACATGCACTCGTGTTGACTGTGTACAAGTGGATGGTGCTGTTGGCAGGACCACTGCCACTCACCACCGTAAAATCCGGCGAGTTGATCACCGGGTTGCCGCTTGGGATGGCTTGCAGAATCCCCGCATTGCTGTTGCAGGTGAAGGTATTGCCGATAATAGAGACGGGTTGCCCGCTTGTGAGGTCAGAGACTCCGTTGGGGTTGAAGGCGATGATGTTGGCCTCGCCAGCACCAAAGCCGCCAATGGTCACCGGGCCATTGGTCACAGAGAGCAATATGCCGGCATCAGTTGCGGCAACGCCATTTCCCAGGTCGGCTGTGGCGGTCGCATCAGTACCGATTTCATTGGCTTGGATCGTGCCAGACCCGCCCTGAATGCGTAAGCCATAATTAGTATTGGAGATAAATTGATTTCCCCGACCTGGATCGCCCACCACGAGGTTGTCATCATTAGAAAGGAAAAGTCCGGTCGCAAATCCAGAGAATGCCATGCCATACACTTCATTGGCAGAGCCAAAGAGATACAATCCATTGTCTGCTCCAGTTCCCTGCACCAAAATGTTGCCC
>JANQTF010000324.1 GCA_030731845.1 Bacteroidia bacterium
CGCCAAACAACTTCTTGAAGCCAAAATCCGTGAACGGATTGATGTATTTTTCTCTAATCAGGGACATGAATTGATCCTTTATTTAGTAAAGGTAGAGATTTTTTTTCACTGACTTTCTTCGTTCTATACGGCAAGAAGAAGGCCATGATTACTTTTGTAAATCGAACCTGCCTCATTTCCCCATTCATTCATTTCCTCTATCTTGCCAGCGATATGAAGCGGTTGCTGGTGCTAACATCCCGATTTCCCTATCCCCTCGAAAGAGGGGACAAGCTGCGGGTATATCATCAAATGAGGGAGCTGTCTCAGTCGATGGAGATCTATCTGTTCTCCACAACTGATCGGGAGGTGAAACCAGAAGAAAGAGCTGCACTTGAGGCTTTCTGCAAAGAAGTGCACATCCACCACGTAAAACCGTTCGACATTGCGCTGGCTTTGATCAAGGGGATCTTTTCCCGCTTGCCGTTTCAAGTCCATTATTTTTTCCGTCGATCTTTTCACCGCTTCCTTCTTCAGGAGCATGCACGTATTCAGCCCGACGTGGTTTTCTGTCAATTGTTGAGAATGGCGGAATATGCAGAAGGGATGGATGGGCGCAAGGCGCTCGATTACATGGATACGTTTTCGCTGGGAATGCAGCGGCGAATCGGGCAATCTGCCCGGTGGAAGCGGCCCTTGCTCGCATGGGAATATCGGCGCTTGCAGCGCTATGAGAGGGACATATTCCCACGTTTTGATCAACATTGCATCATCTCGGCTCAAGACCGTGATGCTTTGCCTCTCGGCGACACTTCAGGCGTTGTGGTGATTCCCAATGGAGTGGATGCTAATTTTTTTCAGCCCAAACCAACCATACGATCAGATCAGGATCTCGTGTATGTAGGCAATCTAGGCTATTTTCCTAATGTGCAGGCCAGCAAAATCCTCGCACGGGAGATTTTGCCGGGCTTGGGCAAGCCACAAAAGTTGCTGCTTCTGGCTGGTGCGCGTCCTGCCGCAGAAGTGCTGCAGCTGGGCAGCGATCCTGCTGTGAGCCTCACTGGCTGGGTAGAAGATATTCGGGATGAATATGCCCGAGGCAAAGTATTCGCAGCTCCACTATTCTCCGGTAGTGGCCAGCAAAACAAAATCCTGGAGGCCATGTCTATGGGCCTGCCCTGTGTCGTGACCGACATCGTAAACAAAGCCATTGGCGGTACCCACGGGCAGCACCTTCTTCTGGCTAATTCTGTCCCTGAGTTTCAGGAAGCAATTATTCAGCTGCTGGAAGAAGACGGGCTTCGGTCCCGAATAGGCCACGCCGCTCGTGAATTTGTGCTGGCAACTTATGACTGGAAGCAAGTTGGCGATCAGCTGAGGAGGTGGCTTCTAGTCCCTGATCATCCATCGTAAAGGAATTTTCTCACAGGAAAAATTGCAGGCGATTTGAAGCATTCCAATTCTGATCCTCTCAAATTTCCAATTATTTCACATCTTTAAAGGCGTTTTCCGAATCGGGTACCTGCCTATGAGAGGAAGTTTACTCCACCTTCACATGAGGTACAAACAATGATAGCATCCAACTGGTCACGATGGGTGATCTATGGAATGGCGGCCCTGATCGTTTTGGGCTCGCTAGGATATTCTGATTATCTGGCACAGGAGCTTGCATCCAAAGAAAAAGCAAGGATAGAGCTGTATCGCGATGGATTGACCTTTTCGGTGAATCCAGAGGTGGACAATGTGTGCCTGAGCTTTGTGTTTTCCAAATTGGTGCAGGACAGCGTCAATGAGATCCCGCAAATCCTCGTAGATGACAAGGGCGAAGTCCTGTCGGTGAATCACCTGGGCTTGCCCAAAGATCTGTCGGTCAAAGATTCACTGAGTCGGGTGCAGTCAAAACTGGAGTCATTCAAAGCTGGATATGAGCCAATCGAGGTGAATTTTGGGCCGGAGCAATACAACTATGTGTACTACGGTGAATCCAAGTTGCTGCGGCAGCTTCGCTGGTTTCCCTATATTCAGCTCACCGTCGTGCTGATGTTTATCGCGGTGGTATTCTATGGATTTGCAGTAGCCAAGCGTAATGAGCAGAACCGTGTGTGGGTGGGGCTTGCCAAAGAAACGGCTCACCAACTCGGCACGCCGGTTTCCTCCCTCATGGCGTGGATCGAATTGCTGCGTCTCAAGTCCGAAGATAATCCGGATGAACAGGAGTTGATTTTTGAGATGGAGCGCGATGTGAAGCGCCTGGAAATTATTGCCGAGCGATTTTCTAAAATTGGCTCCAAACCCGACCTGGTGGCTGTGCCCCTGGGCGAAGTATTTGATCACTCTACCGAGTATCTCCAAAAGCGCATGACCCAGCGCGGCAGTATCCGCGTGGAAGTAGCCTCAGATTTGCCGCGAGATAAGCCCATCATGATCAATTCTCAGTTGTTCGACTGGGTAATTGAGAATTTGATGAAAAATGCCCTTGACGCCATGGATGGGCAGTCTGGCCTCATCCGGGTCACGGCCGGAGAGAAAGGAAATTTCTACTTCATCGACGTAGAGGATACCGGCAAGGGAATTCCCAAAGCGAATGTTAAGAAAATATTTGAACCAGGATTCACCACCAAAAAGCGTGGTTGGGGCCTCGGGCTTAGCCTCACCAAGCGTATCGTAGAAAACTATCACAGAGGGAAAATCTTTGTCAAAGAGTCGGAAGTGAATAAAGGGACCACCTTCCGGGTTTTGTTGCCAAAAGGCTGATGTTCACGCCATCTGATTTTGTTTTTCCCAATCGATCTGCCCTATGTCGCTTTCGATCAAAGAACTCAACATTTATCCGGTAAAATCTCTTGCCGGAATTTCTCTCCAGGAAGCGATGGTGACTGACCGTGGCTTGCAGCACGACCGCCGTTGGGTACTCGTAAGCGATGACAATGTCTTCCTCAGTCAGCGCAACCATGCGCGCATGGCTTTGCTCAAGCCCGAAATTGTGGGAGATCGACTTCGAATCACGTCGCGCGAAGGAGGGGCGGTAGAAATTCCCTTGGAGCCAAACGGAGGAGATGAGGTGAGAATAGAGGTGTGGGACGACACGTGTGAAGGCATGGTGATGAGTGCCGTGGTGAATCATTGGTTTTCTTCCCAGCTTGGGCAGGCTTGCCGCCTCGTGTACATGCCCGACCGTAGCCGCAGGAAGGTGGATCCGCGATATGCCAGAGATGGTGAAGTGGTGAGCTTTGCAGATGGATACCCCTTTCTGATCCTCAGCGAGGCTTCCCTCGACGGCCTCAACCAAAGATTGACAACGCCGGTTCCAATCAACCGATTTCGCGCCAATATCATTATCGACGGCGCGCGTGCCCACGAAGAAGATGATTGGAAGGAATTTTTGGTGAATGGAATCCAGTTTTTTGGTGTCAAGCCGTGTGCCAGGTGTCAGGTCGTGACGATTGATCAGGAAAACGCACTGGCCAGCAAAGAACCCTTGGCTACGCTGAGTCAATACCGCCGCGAAGGCAACAAAGTGCTCTTCGGCATGAACCTCCTGCACAAGGGGCAGGGCAGCCTGAGACAGGGAGATATGCTTCGCGTCACTTCCCGTTTTTCACGCTGACTCCCTCAATTCTCACGTTCGCTCTTCCACCTTTCACGTCTGTCCATTTGTAGGAAACCAGAAGGCAAAAACCCGGGTATTGATAGACAAACGCTCTTCAACCTAACCCAAATAATTGTTTTTGCCATGCACGTTCCTCAATCTCAACCCTCCGTTGTCAATACCATCCGTCTGATTGCAACTGCTGTATTTCTTTTTGCTATGCAGCTTGCCTTTATGAGTAGCCTTTCGGCTCAGTCGCTCAAGTTTGGTCCCCGAATCGGTATCGCCTCTTCTCCGGTCAATGCGCAGAACATTCAGAACTTCAACGACTTCGCGGTGAGCTTTCAGGAAGGAAGTTCAGAGTATCAGATTGGTGTTTTCGGTCGCCTTCAGGCCTTTGGGTTATTCATTCAGCCTGAATTTTTGTTCACGACTTCCTCCGCGGCCTATTTGGTGGAAGATCTCCGCAGCGGAGGACAAGAGATTTTTAAGGAGCAATATTACAACGTAGAAATGCCCGTGATGGCTGGCTTCAAGTTGGGGCCCATTCGTCTGCAGGGAGGGCCTGTATATCGCCTCAACCTGGGCAATAGCTCAGACTTTTTTACCACAGATGGCTTTTCCCGCAGTTTCCAGAATTCAAACGTTGGCATACAGACCGGCGTAGGTCTCGATATCGGCAAAAAGCTTGTATTTGACCTCAAATATGAGCTTCCGCTCAGCGACACCGGCGATGAGATCAGCATCCTGGGTCAGACACATGACCTGTCTTCCCGAGGCTCACATTTTGTGGCGAGTATGGGTATTAGTTTCTAGTTCTGTGTCAAGTTGAGAAAAAGACCATGTTTGGGACGGCCAATTTTCAATGAAAATGAGGGTTCCAAACATGGTCTATCTTTTGGCGTGTTACTTATTGCTCTTTCGTTCCCACATACAAATCATAGCCAAGGAATCGACAGCGAAGCTGGGCATTGTAGAGTTCAAATTTGTGGTCGGCCCTGAGTCCGACCTTTTTTAATGCCTCCAAATTGGAGCTGATGATCCACCCCTGCCACCCGGGGAAATTCTGCTTCATGCCATCTCCGAGCGAACGATAAAGCTCCTCGATATTCTGATCGTTGATCCGCTCTCCGTAGGGTGGGTTGATGATGATGGTACCAGGCTCCTGAGGGGGGCGTAGCTGGCTCCATTCCTTGTGGTTCACCGATACAATGTCACGGAGCCCCGCATGTTCCACCGTGTCTCTGGCCTCCCTCACGGCAGCGTCATTGGAGTCGCTGGCAAGGATGGGTACATTCACAGGTCTTTCTTGTAGCTGTGCCTCATCAAGGATTTTTTTCCATGCGGCGCGGTTGAAATCAGTCCAGGATTCAAAGCCAAAGCTTCTTCCGATACCAGGTGCGCGATTCATGGCGATGAGGGCCGCCTCGATAGCGATGGTTCCCGACCCGCACATGGGATCAATAAAAGGAGTGGACCCATTCCATCCACTGAGGAGGATCATGCCAGCAGCGAGGGCCTCGTTGATGGGCGCAGGGTGCTTGCTTTGGCGGTATCCACGGCGGTGGAGAGACTCTCCGGAGCTGTCGCGATACACAGTTACTTGATCTTCGAAGATGTGAATGTGGAACCGTATTTTGGGGTTTTTGATGTCCACGGAGGGGCGATTACCGGTTCTGTCTCGAAACTGATCGACAATTGCGTCTTTGGATTTGAGGGCTACGTAAAGAGAATGATGGAAAAAGCGCGAATGCGCTACTGCATCTATCGCGAATGTATCGAAGTCGCGCATGAACTGCTTCCACTGGATCTTGCGGATCTCATCGTAGAGCATTTTGTCGTGCATGGCCCGAAAACTTTTGATGGGCACGAGCACCCTGGTAGCAGTGCGCAGGTGTAGATTTGCCCTGTATAATGTCGTTTGATCTCCCCGAAAAGTCACCATTCGCTTTCCCGGTTCGATATGAGTAGCACCCAGCAGGCGAAGTTCTTCGGCGAGAATGGGTTCTAAACCGTGAAATGTCTTGGCGAGGAAGTAATCATTATTTTGCATAGGCGCAAATTAGGCAGTAGGGAGCAAAGGAATACGTCCGTGTTATGGAAAAAATATTTTTTTTGTTTGTGGAAATCCAGAAAACCAGAACTCTTGATAAGTGAAAAGCAGGATAAGCCCGAGAGATTGGTGCTCCTAAAGGCCCAAACTGCCCGTTCTTTGAGGGTCTGATACGGATTTTCAAAAAATCTAACATGCTGAGGAAAAGCATCTTCGCTAGTGAACCGGGGGGTGGCAACCTGCTCTACCAAAAATTAGGTTTGGATGATCGGATTGGATTTCAGTCCTTTGATTAAGGAATGCGTGTAACCTGAGCCGATTTTTACTTCGGTTTCTAGGAAGGACAAAAAACTGGATGTAGTTTGTGATTCAGATTCATTTCCATATTTTTGGTATCGTCATTTCGGAAACATAACACTATAAATCTAAGGCTTTCAGACATGGCTGAAACGAACAAACCTACTACCTCCGGCGCTTTCGCTGAGCCGGACATTAAGCCAGCTAGCCCTTTCCGGGCGATTTTTCCGCTGCTTGCAATCGTCGTTTGTGCTATCGTTGCACACGTTGTGTTCTACAATGTTTTCGGTGCTCCCGAAAACTTTACTGATGGTGTCGAAAAAGACAAAATCTATCAGGAGTGGGTCGCAAAGAATAACGCATTTGAAAGCGGGAAATCGGACGTTGATCCCGGCGAGGAGCCTGAGAAAGCTCAGGACGGCACCCCTGCAAAAGACAATACCTTCGGTCTTGTCTATAAAGGAGGCTTTGTAATTCCTATTGGTATGACGCTGTTTCTGGTATTGTTTACCTTTACCATCGAGCGCGGAATTACCATCGTACGTGCGTCTGGTAAAGGCAACATCGACGTATTTGTGAAAAAAGTACGCAAGTTGCTCGCTGGCGGAGCTATTCAAGAAGCTGCTGACCTCTGCGATAAGCAGAAAGGGTCTGTTGGCAACGTGATCAAAGCTGGCCTACGCAAGTACAACGAAATGGAACAGTCGGTTGAACTCGACAAGGAAACCAAAAAAGCAGCCATCCAGGCAGAACTGGAAGAGGCTACGATGCTGGAGCTTCCTATGTTGGAGCGCAACCTTCCGATCATTGCTACTACAGCATCTTTGGGAACCTTGGTTGGTCTGATTGGAACTGTACTTGGTATGATCCGTGCCTTCTCCGCTCTTGGACAAGGTGGTGCACCAAACGCAGCCGAACTTTCCGTTGGTATCTCTGAGGCCTTGATTAACACGGCTCTTGGTATTACCACCTCTGCTGTATCCATCCTGATCTACAACTTCTTCACAACGAAGATCGACGGGATGACATACGCGATGGACGAGGCTGGCTACAGCATTGTTCAGACCTTCGACGTGCGCAACTAAGCGGATTTATCCGGAATGAATATCGCCGCGGGTGCTTCAACCCGCGGCATTTTCTCCCCCGATAGCTCCTCTACAGCTCCCAGAGCTGATCTTTTATGGTTACACGTTAAAGACACTGAACTATGTCTAAAAAACCAAAGCGCGGAGCTCCGGCTATCGACATGACTGCGATGGTGGACGTTGCCTTCCTCCTTCTCACCTTCTTTATCTTGACGACAACCTCGTTTAGAGAAGAGCAGAAGCTTGAAGTGGACATGCCATCCTCTCACGTGGACAGCGAGATTCCCGCGTCAAAAATGATGGTCATTTCTGTTGGGCCAAGAAAAGGGTCACCTGCCGAACCCACAGAAGATGATATGGCAATCTTCGTTAGCTACTCTGATGAAGGCACAAGAGACAAGGTTGTCAGGTTTATGGAAGAGAAGCTCGCAGCTGATTATCCAGACCTCAACCTGAAGTTCTCTGAAGAAGGCAAGAAATACTTCTCCACAGTCTCTGAGTTTGGTGTTCCGCTTCTTCAGATGCAAAAATGGCTCAATGCCACCTACGATGAGCAGAAAGAGTGGCCAATGCCCGGTATTTCAGCCAAAGTAACCGATTCTACCAAAATAGGCGATTATCTCTACAACGGGAATGATCTCCAGGAATTGGTATTTTGGGGACGCCGTGCCGACCCACAAATGCGATTTGCTATCAAAGGTGACGGAACCGTTCCCTATCCTGTGATTTATAACATCATCTCCACCCTTCAGGACTACAACGTGAACACCTTCTCGTTGATCACTGATATGGAAGAAGGTGGAATGGTCGAGGAATAATCAATTATTTGTTCCACCCGTTAATCCCATGCAATCATGGCAGATTTAGATACCGGTGGTGGTGGCGGCCATGGTAAGAAAGGCGGCCCCAAAACCAAAAAAAAATCGACCAAGATCGACATGACCGCGATGGTTGACGTTGCGTTTCTCTTGTTGACCTTTTTCGTACTCACGGCTACAATGTCTTCTGAAGGTGTGAAGGAAATGATCATGCCCCCAAAGCTTGATGAACTTCCCGAAGACGAACAGAAGAAGAAGATTGTGGAGGACAAAATCATGACCATCGTGCTCGATGAGAATGACCAAATCCAATACTATATTGGCATTACTGACATTGAGATAAAAAACACTGACTTTTCTGAAGAAGGACTTCGCAAAGCGATCATGGTCCACCTCAGAGGAGATGGCACAAAGCCAAGGTGTGACGAGGTGGATAACCAAGGTCTCAATGAAAACAAATGCTGGGACCCTATTTTCGTCATTAAAGCGAAGAAGAACTCGAGATACAGAAATCTTGTGGACCTTCTTGACGAAATGACCGTGACAGGTGCCCCGAAATACGCCATCGATAAATACACGGATGACGACAGTGTCCGGATCGAACAGGCGTTGGAAGCTGCTGCTTTGGAAGCTGAAGAAGGATAATTTCCCTCCATTGAGCTTTCATCGCATCGTTAAAATCGGAGAAATCCGTATATTCTCCAGGACTTTTGTCCTGAGGAGCACCAGCTTATCTGAAATCGAAAACTTGACCCACTTATGGCACAAGTAGTACGCGCTAGTATGGACGAGATGGTCTTTGAAGACCGTGAACGCCGTTATGGTGCATTTTTCCTGAGAAAAAATTATCCCCTACACCTGGGTATCGGGGTGCTTGTCATCTCGTTGTTAACCCTGGGATTTTCGTACGGGCCACTCCTGATTGATCGCTACGGCCTTTTTGAAGGAGAGGTGAAGAAGGTGAGAGAGGTTAAGAAACTTGTGTTGGAGGAGCTTCCGCCCCCGCCACCACTCAATGAAGATACCCCTCCGCCGCCACCGCCACCCCAGGCGCCACCTCCAGAGGTGCGCACGGTTGAGTTTCGCGTTCCTGAGCCTGTGCCTGAAGAGGAAGCAGACGAAGATCAGGAAGTGAAAGAGGTAAAGGAGCTTGAAAAAGCCCCCAACTTTGGCGCAGAAGACAAAGACGGTGAAGATGTCGGGATCTTCTCCGGTGAACTCGGCGGAGATGGCAAAGTGCCTGATGTGATCGTGGACAACGACCCAGGGATCAACGACTTCGTCTCTGTAGAGCAGGAACCTGTTCCTGTCAACATTGACGATATCAAGAGCCTGATCGGATATCCTCAGATTGCCCGCGACGCCGGAATCCAGGGACAGGTAGTAGTTCGGGTATTGGTTGACAAAACCGGTAACTACGACCGTCACCGCATCGTCAAATCTGTACACCCGATCCTCGATGAAGCCGTTTCACAGCAATTGAGCAAGCTGAAGTTTACACCAGCTATTCAAGGTGGTCGCCCAATTAAGTTCTGGGTGAACATTCCCTTCAACTTCAAGCTGTTGAACTAAGATAACGCAGATCTTTCTGTAGAAAAGCCGCCTCTCTTGAGGCGGCTTTTTTGTGTTGAAATAGTATGGAATTTCTGTTCCAAACCACTCTTTTATCCGTAGCCCAACGGATCCGGGCAGGCTCATCTTTCCTGTTTATCTACCTCCGACGACTGGCAAATTGGCCAGACAGTAGATATTCTGTTTTACCCATTAATTCTTTACAATCATGGCTGAAATAGCTCAAGATGTTCGTCCCAAAAAGGGATCCAAAACCCGTAGGAAATCCACCAAAATCGACATGACAGCGATGGTGGATGTCGCGTTTCTGTTGTTAACTTTTTTTGTTCTCACAGCGACCATGAGCGCCGAAGGGGGCAAAACGTTGCTCATGCCTCCTCCTGAAGAGGAATTGGGACAGAAAAAAAGGCTTGATGAACTCAAAATCATGACCATTGTGATAGGTGAGAATGACGAGATCCAGTATTATGTTGGCATTACAGACATCGAAGTGAACACAACCAACTTTTCCTCCAACGGAATTCGGCAGGCGATGATCTCACATCTGAAGGATGGGAAAGGGCGTCCCCTTTGTTCTGAAGTAGAGAATCAAGGACTCAGGGAAGGAAAATGTTGGGACCCTGTTTTTCTGGTAAAGCCGAAGAAAGCTTCCACCTATAAAAACCTCGTGGATGTGCTCGATGAGTTGACCGTGATAGGTGCTCCAAAGTACTATATAGATGCTTTTACGCCTGATGATAGCATCAGGATCGCATTGGCGTTAGCGCCTGAAGACGGCTCAACAGACGTTGTAGCGGGTTTGTAGTCTATATTTAACATTTGAAAGGAATTCAGAATTGGATGAGTCATCCCGACTTTTTAGGGTGACTCATCTTTTTTGTGCTCAGTGTGTGGAATTTCGAGGGGCTTACGCTCTTTTATTTATAGCCCAACGGATCCGGGCAGGCTCATCTTTTCGGGAATATCATCTGATACAAAACCTGATCGCGGCAGAACTTCAGTCTGTTGTGAGATGCCAGATCATGTCTGTGAAGGAGCCTATTCCCCTCATTCATCTTAACAAATCATCAGTATCATGGCACGAGAAATCGCAGCTAACTGGGACGATATGGTGTTCGCCGACCGGGAAAAAGAGTTTGGTGCCTATGTCCTTCGCAAGTCTTACCCCAGGCATTTGATGATCGGGACTCTCCTGGTCTCTGCGCTGGTATTATTGGGTGCGTATGCGCCGCTGCTCGCCAAACGATATGGTTGGTTCGAAGCAGAAATCAGCTCTTTTAGCAAGCCGACAGAAATCATCATGACCACGCCGCCTCCGATCAATCCACCTGAAGACAGGGAGGAGATCGTGCTGCCACCACCGCCTGAGCGACCCGCTGCTTCGGTTGAGTTTCGGGTGCCGGAGCCTGTGGCCGAAGCCGATGCTGATCCCATGGAAACCATGGCGACTGTGACCTTGCTGGAGGATGCACCCAACTTTGGCGCTGAAACAGTAGAGGGAGAAGCCCTCACAGGGATGTTTACGGGCGATCTTGGCAACGATCGTGTGCCAGACGTGATTGTGGATCGGGACCCTGGGCCGGATATCTTTATCGGTGCGGATGAAGAGCCTGTAGCAATCAATATCAGTGACATTGTCTCTCTGATCGGCTATCCACAATTGGCAAGAGATGCCAACATTGAAGGAGTCGTGGTTGCCAGAATCCTCGTGGATAAATTGGGGAACTATGAGCGGCACATCATCGCGCGAGAGGTGCACCCGTTTCTGCAGGAAGCCGTGGAAAAACACCTGAGCAAGCTCAAGTTTTCTCCGGCCATTCAGGGAAATCGCCCCATCAAGTTCTGGGTCAATGTACCATTTCGGTTTAGTTTGATGAAATAATTGCTTTCTACAACGCAGATAGGGAGGGAAACCCTGTCTGCGTTATCAATTCTTTGAGCTATGCCCGAATATGCCAACATCGACGAGAGGGTCTTCGAGGGTCGCGAGCGAATGTTCGGAGGCTACGTGC
>JANQTF010000325.1 GCA_030731845.1 Bacteroidia bacterium
CCACAACCCTTGCCGCTGCCAAGCCCATCCTTGATGCCTACTTCGCCGCAGGAATGAAGCATGTGCGTATTCCCGTTACCTGGATGGACCGTTTCACAGCTACCGATCACTTGGCAGATGATAATGGCAACCTCAACACCAACAACACCCGGTTCAAAGAACTGGTAAAAGTGATTGACTACTGCATTGAAAAAGAGATGTATGTGGTTATCAATACCCATCATGAGCATTGGTTTAAAGACTTTTATGATGGATCTGAGCCAGTAAAAACAAAGTTTAGCAACCTCTGGACCGAGATTGCCACCTACTTTAAAGATTACGATCACCACCTTGTGTTTGAGGTACTCAACGAGCCGGAAGGCTTGCTGGGAGAGTGGGGAAATGGCTGGCCCGATCCTGCGAGCGCCACTTCTCTACAAAGAACCAGAGAGGCCAACAAAATAGGGTATGACGCCATCAGAGCCGTCGGAGGAAATAATGAGACACGTGTGGTCATGGTTTCTACCAATGGTCAGGGAAATGAAGTCATGGTTGAGGAAGTATATCCTTCCAAAGCATCTTTACCCGGTGGAGGAAAAGATCAGTACCTAGCCATCCAGGTTCATAGCTACAATCCATGGGCCTTCTGTGGACAAACGGGAAGCAACGCGGCATTCCCTGGCAATGCGAGCATTGAAGCTGCGATCCGAAAAGTGGGTACCCACTCCAGGATCTTAGGTGTCCCTATCAACTATGGTGAATTTGGCGTAGGGCGTCAGACAAATACAGCTGAGAGAAACACCGAGCTGGTACGTGGATATTACAAAACGTTTGCCCAGACAACCCTCAGCGAGGGCATGTCCTACAGCGTGTGGGACGATCGCGGGTGGTTTGGGTTGATCAACTCCAGCGGCAGCGCCTTCACCTTTCAAATTGTGCCTACCATGTTGGCCCCTTGATTTCATCCTCTTTCAAGGGTCGAATCCGGGCCAAAACCTGAGATCAACCAAACAAAGGCGACACCTCCACGCAGGGGGTGTCGCCTTTGGCATTTATGCTGGCTCTATGAAAACCCTTTTTCATCGTTCTCTATACATAGAATCATCCTCTTCGCTATTTTTTTCTCCCTTTACTCTCACTCTTGCTTAAACTTCTCCTACCTTATGCTGTCATAGCTGGCAGAAGATGGTTGCAGTGGAAGAACAAACAATCCTGGCTGAGCTACGCAGCACTGAGACGAAGTCCCGGGCTTTTGGACAGCTCGTGCAGTTGCATCAAGAGATGTTGTATCACCATGTGCGCAGGCTCGTGATCGACCACGACGATGCCGATGATGTGCTGCAAAATACCTTTGTGAAGGCATGGCGACATATCGACTCCTTTCGGGCTGATTCCAAAATCAGAACATGGCTCTTTCGCATTGCCACCAATGAGGCGCTTACTTTTTTGGAGAAAAAGAAAAAGCAGCAATTCACCGATATTGAGAATATCCAGGACGACCTCAGGCACAGCCTCGCACATGGGCCCCACATCGATGGTGATGAGATACAAATGAAGCTACAGCAAGCGATTCTGACGCTGCCCGACCGACAGCGTACCGTGTTTCACCTTCGCTATTTCGACGAAATGCCCTACGAAGAGATCAGTCAGATTCTCGAGGTGACCACCGGCTCGCTCAAAGCATCTTATCATCATGCGGTGAAAAAAATCGAGGCTTTTCTCACTGCAAGGACGGATGCCAGTTAAACCCCCGCCTTTTTACAGCGTCTAAGTTTAAGGATATCAACAGATCATGGACCAGATAGATTTCACACCCGAAGAATTGCAGGAGGCTCCATTGCTGGAGTCGCTACGCAAGTCGCCCTTACAAGCGGCACCAGACGGGTATTTCGATACATTTGCTGCGAGGCTGCAAGCGCGCATCGAAGAGGAAGATCTCCTCGATCAGGCTCCTATGCTTCGGAGCGCAGGCAAAAAGACGCCTTTTGTGGTTCCTGCGGGCTACTTTGAAGCCTTGCCCGATCGGGTGATGCGGGCGCTCGGCAGGGATGGTGGCCACATCCGCCCGATGTTTGTGTCACTCTATGCCACGGCTGCCGCAGCTGTTATTATCCTTCTCCTGATGTGGAAAGGGACTTCTCCAGCCGCCGACCAGGCTTTTCCGTCTATGCCCGAACTTTCGGCAGAAGAGTTTCTCGCCATCGTAGATATCGACGAAGATATGATCGTCGAGGCGTTTGGCCCTGAAGATCTTGCACTGCTCATGGTAGATCTACCCATTCCCTCCAATATCCCTGAATCAGCGTCAAACAAGCTCGCCGATGATCTCTCTTTTGATGAAATGATCGACCAACTTGACCAACTCGACGATGCAGATCTTGAGGCCCTCGAAGCAGAACTGATCCAGGAAGAAGAGGGCGATTGGTTTTGATTCACTCACTGATTCCACACAGATGAAACCCATATTGATCCCGTTTTTCATATTGATCCTCACAGCGCCTTTACTTCAGGCTCAGAACCACACCACCGGTGCCCGCGAACAAGTAGAGGCCTTTCGGGTGGCTTATTACACCCGTGAGCTGAATCTCTCCTCAGAGGAGGCGCAGCGCTTCTGGCCTGTGTACAATGAATTTTCTGATGCGCTGGAGGAGAACAGAGTCGCAGAGCGCCAAACCCAAATGGCCCTTCGGCAAGCGTATGTGGGCGGCAGCGATCAAGAGGTAGAAAAACTCCTGAGCAAGCTCATGGAGCTAAAGCGGGAGGAGGTAGATCTTACCATTCGCTATCATGAGTCTTTCAAGGCCGTGTTGCCAATACGGAAAGTGGCGATGCTCTACAAAGCTGAAACAGACTTCAAGCGCAAGCTGCTGGAGCACTTACAAGAACGTCGCCAAGAGCGCCTCAATGGAAGGCCCTAGCTTCAAGCTAGAAAATGGCTTCTTCTTCCTTCGACGGAATCCTTCGACAAATCAACCTGCCTGACCAAGGCTACGCCTCCCTACCTCCTTTCATCCTGGGATGCAGGGAGGCCTTTTCTTTCTACAGCTCCGAAATCCTTTTCAGAATATTTTCCTCACACGGCAGGTATCTTCACGTTTTCATAACAACTTTGTCCCAAACTTCAGCGTAATCGTACTGAATTTCAGCACATTGCTTTCTATTATGACAAAAACAGCCTTGGATTTTCTGCAGACTGTAACGCCGTTTCATCTGCTCCCCAAGGACACGCTACTTTCTCTCTCTGAGGTCATCCTGCCTCGCGAAATACCCGCAGGGACCATCATTTACCACCAAAATCAGTCTCAACTCAAAGAACTATCCCTGATCGTATCGGGAGAAGTCGAGAAATATATCGAAGATGAGCAGGGCCGACGCAGCAATCAGGAGCTCTTTGGACCGGGAGGGTCCTTCGGTGCTATGTCTATGCTGCTCAACAATCGCAAGGCCATCAGGTCTGTAATAGCTGTAACCGACGTGCTGCTCTATCAGATTCCTCAGGCGGAGTTTGAAAGACTTTGTCGGGAAAACGAAGATTTTTACAACTTTTTCTCTGCCGAGTTTGGTCGCAGGATGTTGCGCAGTGGCTATGCCTCCATGCTCACAGCTAAGCCCGATGCCACTTCGGGCTTTCAGCGGTCCGATCTTGCCTTCACCCTCTCGGTTCGGGAGCTCAGCGATCAGCAGGTCCACATGGTTCGACCCGATCAGAGCATTCGTGAGGTAGCGCTCTCTATGAGCAATTTTCATCACGACTATGCCCTTATCATGAAGGGAGAAGACCCCATCGGGATCGTGACAGACGAAGACCTGCGCTCCAAAGTGATTGCCGAAGGCAGATCCTATGATCTCCCCATCCGGGAGATCATGTCGAGGCCCGTGAGGGCCATCTCGCCCGATGCCAGAGCATTTGAGGCCATTTTGCTCATGTTTCGCCATCATGTGCATCACTTAGCTGTAAGAGACGGGGATGGATTCTTTGGGGTTGTGAGACTCGACCGCCTGCTTCATGGACAGGGAACCTCCCCATTTTTATTTTTGCATCAAATTGGGCAGGCGGCGAGCAATGAAGAACTCAAAAAGCGCTGGAAAAAAGCCCCTGCCATCATTGAAGACCTCATTGAGCGAGGTGCAAAGCCTGAGATCGTGAATCAAATCGTATCTTCTATTTCGGATGTGATTGCGATCAACATCGTGGAGCGATCTGTGCGGGTGCTCGGCACACCTCCAGCCCCCTTTGTGTTCATGGCATTGGGAAGCGAAGGGCGTCGGGAGCAGACCCTATCCACCGATCAGGACAACGCCATCATCTATGAGGATGTGGAACCGGAGCGCCGGGAGCACGTGCGCGATTACTTTCTCAGATTAGGCGAAAGAGTGTCTGATGACCTCAACATGGTGGGATTTGAGTATTGCTCGGGGGGGCTCATGGCCAAAAACCCTAAGTGGAACCACTCCCTTTCCCACTGGAAAAGCAGATATACCACCTGGGTGCAGGAGCCCACGCCCAACAACGTGATGATTGGCAGCACGTTTTTCGACTGTCGTGCCATCTATGGCTCCGCTGCTTTGTGGGAAGACTTGAGAGGACACATTCTGGGCCTGCTCACACACAACTCTCAGGGGTTTCTCGGACAACTTGCCCGCGCTGCGCTGATCAACAAGCCCCCCCTTACCTTTTTCGGGAATCTCCTCTTCGAAGACCTCGAAGACAAAAAGAAGGTCCTCAACATCAAGCGGGCTATGCAAACCATCTCTGATTTTGCGAGAATCAATGCCCTCAAGCACGGACTCATCGTGACCAACACGGGCGAGCGACTGCTGGAGCTTCGCAAAAAGGAGGTGCTGCAGGAAGACGAATATCGCGAGCTTCACCAATCCTTCTACTTCATGATGCGCCTCAGGCTCACGCATCAGGCTGGGCAGATGGCCGCTACGATTAGTCCTGATAATTTTCTCTCCAATGAGGAAGTCAGCCGCATTGAAAAGGTTACTCTTAAGCAGATTTTTCGACTCATCGAGACCTATCAAAAGCGGATCGGACTGGTGTATGGAGGCACAATGATGGGGTGAATAGGGCAGAACTTGATAGTATAGGGTGATAGATGTTCGTTTGAACACGCAAATAAATTTTTCTTGGGGTCTTTGGGGGCGCTTGTGTTGTAAGTAACAAAAATGATCCCTTAATTCCCGCCTTCAACGATTTAGCGATTTTTCCTTCACATGGAGATGGAAGAGGGGGAGGAGATATATGGGAATAAGGGTATGAGGTTGGGTTTTTTACTTCATTCCACAACGAAGCATTCACCAACTCAACCATTTCCTTCCTTCTACCATTCCACAACTCATCAATTCAAAATATTCCCCCTATGCAACACGCATGGCGTTGGTATGGACCCAAAGATCCCGTCTCCCTTGACGACATTCGCCAGGCGGGAGCAACGGCGATCGTGAATGCTCTTCATGAAAACCCCATTGGGGAATTGTGGACCCGGGAAGACATTCTCAAGAGAAAGAACCTCATCGAAGGGGAGAATGATCAAAAGGCACCGCTTTACTGGAAGGTGGTGGAATCGGTGCCGGTGCACGAGTCGATCAAGCAAGGCTTACCCGACCGAGATCACTGGATCGCCAACTATCAGCAGACGCTGCGCAACCTCGGAGCCGAAGGCATCGGCACGGTGTGCTACAATTTCATGCCGGTGGTGGATTGGACCCGCACAAGCCTCACTCGCAGGTTGGCCAATGGGGCGCTTGCGCTGGATTTTGACCTGGCGGCATTTGCCTATTTTGATATTCATATCCTCCAACGCGAAGGCGCAGAAGCAGATTATGACCTTGCCACGCTGGAGCGAATGACCACCCTGGCCCCAACTGCCAATAGCAGCTATGGCCAAGAGCTCATGCGGATCATCGTGGCGGGTCTGCCCGGCGGTCAGGAAGGATATTCTTTCGATGCGTTCAAGGAGCGCTTGGCTGCTTATCGTGAGATTGATCAGGGTGGATATAAAGAAAATCTGCGGTATTTTTTGGAAGCCGTTGTGCCTGTGGCTGCTGAGGCAGGCGTGAAACTCGCCATTCACCCCGATGACCCCCCCTATCCGCTATTTGGGCTTCCGCGCATCTTGAGCACCGAAGCCGATCTGGCCGAGATGCTGGGCATGGTGGACAACGAAGCCAATGGCTTCACGCTCTGCACCGGATCTTTCGGTGCTGAGAAGGCCAACGACCTCTCTGGGATGGTGTACCGCCATGGCAGTCGGCTTCATTTTATACACCTGAGAAATGTGGCGTTCTTTGAGGATCGCAGCTTTTTCGAATCTGAGCATTTGGTGGGCCATGCAGACATGTATGCGATCGTGGAGGCCATTGTGAAGGAAGAAGCGAAGCGCGGCGTTTTGGGCTCTGCCTCTGCCATTCCGATGCGGCCAGATCATGGGCACCAAATGCTCGATGACCTGAGAAAACACACCAACCCTGGCTATTCTGCCATCGGGCGGCTCAAAGGCCTGGCAGAGCTCCGAGGGCTGGAAGTCGCAATTTTGCGGCAGCTAGGTTCCAGTTGACACTCGCCTCTTCCCGACTAATCCACCCTATTCGCTCTTATGAAATATCTCCTTTCGATCTTTGGTGTTCTCTTGCTCTCCGCCTGTCAGCAGATGGAGAGCAAGCGCACGCTGGTGCTGGCGCACAGCCTCCCCATTACCCACCCGGTGCATCGGGGGATTGAGGATTTTCGGGATTTGGCAGCCACATTTTCCAATGGAAGCATCCAAATCAAAATCTACCCTGATGGTCAGCTCGGCTCCGAGCGGGAAGTGGTGGAGTTGTTGCAAATCGGGTCTATTGACATCACGAAGGTAAGCGCCGCGGTGATGGCTAATTTTTCGCCATCTTATCAGGTGCTGAGCCTGCCCTATATTTTCCGCGACGACGCCCACCGATTTGCCGTGTTGCAGGGACCTACGGGCAAGGAAATTCTGGAGGGAGGAGAAGAATTCTGGCTCAGGGGCCTCACATTTTATGATGCTGGCAACCGCAGTTTCTACACCAAGGGCCGGGCAATTAATTCTCCTCAGGATCTCAAGGGGCTGAAAATCAGGGTGATGAATGACCAAACCTCGATCAACCTGGTGAATGCGCTGGGAGGGTCAGCTACTCCCATGCCCTATGGCGAGCTCTACACAGCGTTGCAGCAAGGTGTGGTGGATGGGGCTGAAAATAATCCGCCGAGTTTCATCACCTCCCGGCATTTTGAGGTGTGCAAATATTATACCCTTGATCAACACAGCGGAATCCCGGATGTGTTGGTGATCGGTACCAAGGCCTGGGACAGGTTGAGCGAGCAGGAGCAGGAATGGTTGCAAATGGCGGCAGATTCCTCTTTTCAGAACCAAAAACGCTATTGGGCCGAGTCGGTGGAGGAATGTATGGAAACCCTGCGTGAGGCTGGGGTAGAAGTGACTCGCCCGGAGACTTCTCCGTTTTATGAAGCCACCAAATCGGTGCGGGAAGAGGTAGCCAAAGACCCAGAATTGAAGCGGCTTGTTCAACAAATTCAATCCCAGCAATGATGGCAAAAATGATAGCAAGAATCAATCAAGCGGTAGAATGGCTGCTGATTACAGTGTTTGGCATCATGGTACTCACTGTGACATGGCAAGTTGTGTCAAGATTTGTCCTGGGTGATGCGAGTTCCTTTTCGGAGGAATTGGCGCGCTTTTGCCTGATATGGCTCACGGTGCTGGGAGCTGCCTACATAGTAGGTCAAAAAGGACACATTGCCGTGGATTATTTGTATCAAAAAAGCTCTCCACAGCGGCAGTTGGTTTTGATGAAGTTGGTGTATGTCTGCATTGCTCTCTTTGCACTGGTGGTCATGATCATTGGCGGCGGTCAATTGGTGTATATCACCCTGCATTTGGGACAAACTTCATCGGCTCTGCAACTTCCGTTGGGCTATGTTTATAGCATTGTGCCGATAAGCGGTTTGTTAATGTTGTTTTACACGGCCCATAATTGGTCGAAAGAAGGAAAAGCATGATCGTTTGGAGCATTATACTACTTTTCGGGAGTTTTTTCCTGCTGTTGGCCCTGCGGGTTCCCGTGGCATTTGGCATAGGAATATCGACTACCCTCACCCTGTTGCTCAACATGCCGCTGATGCCGGCGATCACCACGGTGGCGCAGCGCATGACCACGGGGGTGGATAGTTTTTCGCTGTTGGCGATTCCGCTGTTTGTGTTGGCAGGCGACCTGATGAACCATGGCGGCATCGCCAAGCGATTGATCCGCTTCGCGAAAGCGCTTGTGGGCAGCTTGCCCGGCGGGCTGGCCTATGTGAATGTGTTGGCGGCCATGCTGATCGGGGCCATTTCTGGATCTGCGATGGCAGCTGCCTCGGCGATCGGGTCAGTGATGACCGGCGAAATGGAGAAGGAAGGCTATCCGCGGCCATTTAGCGCAGCGGTGAACGCCAGCGCCTCGACCACGGGGTTGCTGATTCCTCCGAGCAATGTGCTGATCGTGTTTGCGCTGGCAAGTGGTGGCACTGCCTCGGTGGCTGCGCTGTTTATGGGCGGCTATGTGCCGGGCATTTTGGTGGGGCTTGCTCTCATGGTGGTAGCGGCATTGCAGGCACGCAGGCGTGGATTCAAGCGAGGGGAAAGAGCTTCCGGCTCCGAACTTGGGCGCAGCTTCCTCGATGCGATTCTGGGCTTGTTTATGCTCGTGCTGGTAGTAGGCGGTATTGTTGGCGGAATTTTCACTGCAACCGAAGCTGCTGCTATCGCTGTTCTATATGCCCTAGCTCTGGGAGTTGGGTATGGTGAAATTCGGTTCAAAACCATGCCGGGCATCCTGCTTGGTAGCTCCAAAACCACCGCTGTGGTCATGTTCCTCATTGGAACTTCCATGGCGATGTCCTGGTTATTTGCCTACCAAAGCCTCCCGCAAATGATCAGCGAGGTCTTGCTTAGCAACATCAGCTCTCCGATTCTCATTCTATTGATCATCAACCTCACGTTGCTCGTGGTGGGTACCTTTATGGACATGACCCCTGCGGTCCTCATTTTTACCCCGATTTTTCTGCCTGTAGTAGTGGATATGGGCATGGACCCCGTGCATTTTGGGCTTATCATGGTGCTGAACCTTTGTATCGGCCTTTGCACGCCGCCTGTGGGCACGATTTTGTTTGTGAGCAGTGGCGTAGCGAGGGTGTCTGTGAGTCAAGTGGTGAAGCCACTGATTCCCTTCCTGATCGCCATGATCGTGGTCCTCATGCTGATCACTTACGTGGAGCCGCTTGTGATGTGGTTGCCGAGGGTATTTGGGTTGGCATAGCAAAGCCAATAAAATCTGTTTGGATTGTTTTGTCTGGCCAGGGCTGAGTGACCTCTGTCAAAAAAACACATCGAAACAGGCGAAACAGGCTGCTTTCTACTTACCATGAATATTTCGGACAAATCTGCATTTTTCGAATCAATTTTGTCCGTAGTTCCGTAGAATAGAGTATGACTGTTAAAGAAAAAATGACCCAACAACCCCTCCATCTCATGGCAAACGAATCAGATAAAAAGAAAATGAGCGAAGAGCTTGAAGATCTTCGCGAGCAGGTAGAAAACCTCAATGAGGGACAATCTGCTGAGAAATTGGAGTCTCAAAAATCTATGTTTATGGATTTTATCGATAGCTCCAAAGAGAAAATCGATTCTCTCCTCTCTGGCGAAGCGGCTACCAAAGCTCGGCAAAGCCTCGACGAGCTTCGCGTGCAGCTAGCCCTCGGCAAAGCCGAGTCCAAAGAGGCGCTCGATGAGCAAAAGTCCAAGCTTGACCTTGCCCTCCAAGATGCCGAGCACCGCTATGCCAAGCTCAAAGAGGAAGCCGGTGATGGCTTTAGCGAATGGAGCAATGAGTTTTCCGATTGGAAAGACAAGCTTCAGACCCGCATGGACATCACACGCCTTCAGTTTGCCCTCGGCAAAGCCGAAGCCAAGGAAGGCCTCGAAGAAAAGCGTCAGGACCTGAGCCATCAGCTTGCTGCCCTCAAAACCAAGCTCGACGAGCTCGAAGACAAAGGCGAAGAGAAGTGGGAGTCTTTTTCTGAGGAAATTGCGGAGTCCTATTCCAGCTTCAAAAACGCTGTGAAAGGCCTTTTCTCATAGATCATCTTCAGGACAGCGTTCCGAAGGTGATTGAACTACGTAAGTCATTCCAACTATTGGGGTGACTTATTTTTTTATGTTGGGTGCTGAGGCAAAGCTGCGATTCCTATTGGGTCGAAGGTCCACGATCTAGCTCCTTCTCTGTCATTCACCAGAAGGCTTTTTCTTGATCAGCGCCCTGATTCTCATGCCAATGCCCAGGATGATGATGGCGAATACCAGCATGGAGGCCACCCATTTGACCATCGAAAAAATGGAGGCTAGTTCTACTGCCGTAGTGGATATGGATTCTCCAGCAAGGAAAGCCCTCGCGATGCTTGCCAACTCGTAGTTTTCCAGCCAGTCAAACACCACCTGCACGAGCGGCAGGAGATTGAGCATCTTGAATTTGGCCTGAAAAGGCTTCAGGAGATAGGAGACCCAAGCAACATACATGAGGCCGTAGAGCAGCGCGAAGAGGTTGTCCCAGATCGCATTAAACGCCTGATAACGCGCAATCATCTCTGGCGTGCGAATAGAGAGGAACTGCACCACAGCATCGTAGCTAAAGCCAAATGAAGTGCCGAGAGATTTATTGCTGTCATTGGGGACCTCAAATCCCGCTGCTACCTCCATCATGACAAAAAAGAGGTAGCCAAACGTCGCTACTGTGAGGACTAAGACAAGGATCAAGGAGGATTTTTGGTAGAAGAAGGTAGATGCTTTATTCATTCGTTTGGATAATTTGATAGTCGTTTAGCCTCGCGCTTTGTCATAGTGATTGTGATCGAGGAAGGGGATTTTGTTTTCGGACCTTGTGTTTTTCGTGCGGATGAAGTCATCACCTTCGTTTTCGGCTAGGCGAATGTAATCACGAATGATCGTGTTTACCCCAGGAAATGATGGAGGACCGGGATGGAAGACTTGAGAGTTCATCTCTCATAAAATCTATCTTCAGCCCATTTTGCGGGATTGTTGATAATGTAATTCGAAATGTTTTGATAGGCTTGTTCATTACGGATAATGTGTTCGTAGTAATTGCGTTGCCAAACGGTTTCAATATTCGAATTTTGCCGGGCCCATTTTGTCACACCGATTTTAAATCCACGCACCAACGACCCAATTGTTTTTGACGGTGAACGTAGGGGCGAAAGATTTTTCGCCCCAATGTTCGATTCGTTTTGGGGCGAAAGGTGATTCGCCC
>JANQTF010000326.1 GCA_030731845.1 Bacteroidia bacterium
CATTCAACCAATCAACAATTCAACAACTCAATAATCCCCTCTCAATGAAGCCATCCATCCTCCCCATATTGGTCGTATGCGGCCTGTTGTTTGCCTGTGAGGCTGCGCAGCAGCCAGTCACCGTAGAATTGAGTTCAGGGTCAGATCTGCCATTGGTGGAGGCACCTGTGGTCCTAAGTCGGGGCGATCTCAACGAACTGCTGGGACAGCTACCTGGTCAGGCCTGGGTGCAACTGAGCGTGGAGGGCAAGCCCATTCCCCATCAATATGATGACTGGAATGCGGATAGCCAATGGGATGAGGTCTTTTTTCTTTTGGATTTTCCGACAAGGGCCCAGACGTTGGAAGTTGAGTTGTTGAAGGAAAAACCAGTGTTTGACTTAGCCCTTCGCACACAACTTCACCTTGGAAAAGTAGTGGTGAAGGATTCTATATATGAGGCTATCGATGCGGGAAATCGCGTGATGGGAACCGAAACGGCAACCACCATTGCGGTCTATCAATTTGAAGGGCCGGGCTGGGAAAATGATCATATCGCCTTTCGGACCTATTTCGATGAGCGGAATGGGATCGATATTTTTGGAAAACAGACCACCGACATGGTCTTGCAAAAGGTAGGAACGGGGCAGAACTACCACGAGCTGCGGGATTGGGGAATGGACATCCTGAAGGTGGCAAACTCTCTGGGGGCGGGGGCCCTGGCCCTGTCGTATCAGGATTCCCTTTATCGCGTCACGGATGACTCCACTTCCACGGTGCGGCTGTTGGTAGAAGGGCCATTGAGATCTGGCTTGGCGTATTTTTTTCCGTCGGTGGAAGTCGGAGATACGGTGGTCTCTGTCACGCACCGGATCAGTATTGTAGCCGGCGCACATGGCTATCAAAGCAGTGTCACTGTGAGCCCGGTTTTGCCGGGTATGACGCTCGTATCCGGGATTGTCAATCTACATTCCGATAGCTGCTATCTTTTCGAGGCTGGCGATATGGCGATGATCTACACCCATGACCATCAGGCATTTGATGGAGAATATTTGGGGTTGGCAATCATGGCGAATCAAGCGGATTACCTGGGGCAACTCACCTGCCCGGAAGAGGGCCCCGGCATTACCCAGACCTATGGCATGGAGATGAGCCTTCGTCCCGATGCGGCAACCCAATTCTGGTTCCTGGCGGGCTGGGAAATCGAAGATGAGAAGTATGCTTCCAGGGACTCATTCCTCCAAATGCTGGTTTCAGAGGCGAATAAGCAAAGGCTGGAGCAATAGGTTCTACCGTGGTGTCAGTCGCTGAGCGGCGGGTTTGGATGTTATTTTTCCACCCCGAAGTTTCTTGCGTCATCCTACCATCTTCATTGATTCTAAACAGACGGCTATGACCTTGAGGGGTTGCTGTTATATCCTGCCCCTTTTTAAGGGGCGAGGCGAAAAATCCGATCTTCAAAATATGAAATGATTTTCAAACGCTGAAATATTTAGGAGTGATTTATTTACGCAAATAGGGAATCTCTTGCATCGTACCCATGAAAGAAGTATCATATTAGGTTAATATTACTGGTCTTGAAGCATTTTTAGGAAATGAGCCTTTTTTTTAGCGAATTGGCACCCAGAAGAAATTAATGTGAGGAATTTTTTAAGTAAGGGAAACCATTTACCTTTGTTCTTCGATGATAAGGAAAAGTATTCTTAATGTAAATCTAACACACAACATCAACGCATTTCATTTGCGATATATCCCTCGGTAAATCTAACACACAATCGTTCTTTCCATTTGTGACATTTAAACCCACAACTCTAACGCTTTTTTATGAGACGTTTTTTACTAGTCTTGTTTGCCTGCGTTACAGCGACTACAATGGCATTTGCCCAGTCGTCTGTTTCAGGTAAAGTAACTGCTGATGATGGTAGCCCGATTGAAGGTGCAGCTGTCGTCGTGAAAGGAACCACAATCGGAACATTTACAGGTTCTGATGGATCTTTTACCCTTGAAGTGCCTGCCGGCGCCAAAAATCTCATCGTTACCTTCGTAGGAATGGGAACCAAAGATGTTGAAGTGACAGGCAGCAACATGATGATCACCCTGACTGATCAAGGTTTCATGCTTGATGAAGTCGTGGTAACAGCTCTTGGAATTACCCGCGACAAAAAGTCTCTTGGGTATGCTACCCAGGAAGTAGGAGGAGAAGAAGTAACTCGCGTCAAAGACGTGAACTTTATGAACTCACTTTCTGGAAAAATTGCAGGTGTTTCTGTAGGTCGTAGCAACCAGATGGGTGGCTCCGCCAACGTGATCGTGCGTGGTTATACCTCCCTTACTGGTAACAACCAGGCTCTCTTCGTTGTAGATGGAATCATCATGAGCAACGACATTACCAACGCCAGTGGTCAAAATACTGGTCGTGGTGGATTTGACTATGGTAATGCTGCCATGGACATCAACCC
>JANQTF010000327.1 GCA_030731845.1 Bacteroidia bacterium
TCCCCAGCCCGGAGGGCTGAACAATGCTAGCTCCTCCTGGGCATAGTCAATGAGGAGCTAGGCTTTTCCCCAGCCCGGAGGGCTGAACAATGCTAGCCCCGGGTGAAACCCGGGGAAGGAGTGTCCAAGCGCAATAGCAACCCCGAAGTGGGTTGAATTTCAGTACCCCTTGCAAGTTTCCTGATGTAATTCAACTCCTCCAGCGTTGCCAGTCTATCAGCTCAGCATTCCCCGGGTTTCACCCGGGGCTACTGTTGTTGTTTCCCTCCGGGAAACCGAAAGAATCGACCTGTCATCTCCTCAACCAGACGGCTATGCCCCTGTTCCCCAGCCTGCCTGCTTGGTGGACTGGCTCTGCAGCAAGGTCAGCGAGACGAATCGGGGCGCTTTCATTTGCGCGCACCGCCTCCCTCTACTCCTCCTCCAGATCGTCCTCCTCGCTATACATCATTTTGATGACCTCGTTGGCTTCTTCGACCGAGAAAAAGTCTTTATCCCAGCTTTCTCCTTCATCCAGGCCCATCCATTCTCTAAAGTCGCTATGCTCTGGGTGGGTGGGGTCTGCTATCACTTCTAGCATATAATAATATCCGGGTACACCTCCGATATCCTCAAGAGGAGAGGCTCCAACCCCTTCGAGGCATACGGGGAGCTCCAATTCCCCTTCCGTGACTTTTTCCACCGTGATGAGGTGTTCCCAGCTATCCCCAAAATCATAGAGATAGCGAAAGGTGTCTCCCTTTTTTTTGAGGTATTTGCCCACAGGAGTCAGGTCTGAATCTTCCATCTCATCATCCACATCCATCATGTCCATATCATCCTCGTCGGGCACAAATCCGATTCTCACGCTCACCGGGCCACGAGTATTGGGAAAAAACTCCCAGAGGTGGCTGTTTTCCCAGCCAAATATGCCTTGGATGATCGCATGGAGTTCGAAGAAATTGCTTTCGCTATCGAGCTGTACACGACGCCAGACAACTGGGTCTTCCGTGCCTTGTAGGGTAATTTTGAGTTGAAGGATCATGATCCCGGGTTGTTTTGAGGGTAAGACAGCAGAAGTTGAGAAAAAATACGGCTGCGCTTGATGCAACACCGCCTCTCAACACCAATAAGCGAATCCCACAGTGCTGATGGATCTCACAATATGAGAGATGAAACGGTAAGATCCTTAGATTTTTCGATGAAAAATCTCTTCGAGGTAGGCCCTGATTTTGGTAAAATCACAGCGCTGATCGAGTTCCTGTGCGAGTTCACCAGCCACGTCGTAATATTCTTTAATTTTGGCTTCGGTGATGTCCTTGATATGGAGGGCCTGGAAGATAGAAAGCACGCCATCCACGCGGTCGGATTCGGAGGTTTCAGGCCCGAGAAGGCGGGTGAGGTCAGCACGCTGTGAAGCATCGGCGAGCTCCATGGCTTTGAGAAGCAAGAAGGTTTTCTTTCCTTCGATGATGTCTCCTCCGATCTGCTTGCCAAATCCTTCGGGCGGAAAGGCATCCATGAGATCGTCTTGAAGCTGAAAGCCAATGCCGAGGTTTTCACCAAACTTCCGAAATCGCTCTGTGAGATCGGCATCGGCACCAGCGGCCATAGAGCCCATGGTCATGCAGCCACCGAGGAGCACCGCCGTTTTCTTGCGAATCATCTCGATATAGGCAGGAATATCAGCCTGGGGCATATCGGCGAGGTCCATGTCTTCCATTTGCCCTTCACAAACCTCCATGGCTACGCGGGTAAATTCGAGGGCGAGGGGAGCTGCTTTTTGCGGAAAATCCTGCACCACGAGGCCCATAGAGAAAGCGAAAAGCGCATCGCCAGAGAGAATGGCAATATTTTCATTCCAGACCTTGTGCACCGTGGGCTGTCCACGCCTCACGGGGGCGCGGTCCATGATATCATCGTGCATCAGGGTGAAGTTGTGAAACAGCTCCAGGGAGCACCCGAGGTTGAGCGCCTCGGCGGGCTCGCGCCCCGAAACGGCCTCATAGGCCAGCAAGGTGAGCACAGGCCGGATTCGTTTTCCCTTGAGTTTCAGGATATAATGAATCGGTTGGTACAAATTGGCCGGGGCCATATCTGCAAAAGGCATAGCCGCGATGTGGGCTTCAACTGCAAGGCGGAGGTCACTCCTGGGAATACTCATGGGCGAAAATTACAAAAAACCTTCACTTTGTCGCGTTAGATCAAGGCAAGTGCTGCAAAATATTGTAAAAAGAGGAGTCAGATGGTCAGGGGTCAGATGTCAGACTAGAAGGGAAGATCCCGTAATCTATGCCCTCCTCAAATTCCGCAACGGGGCAAGTCAGATGTCAGGCTAGAAGGGAAGATCCCGTAATCTATGCCCTCCTCAAATTCCGCAACGGGGCAAGTCAGATGTCAGGCTAGAAGGGAAGATCCCGTAATCTATGCCCTCCTCAAATTCCGCAACGGGGCAAG